>ONVK01000134.1 GCA_900321255.1 uncultured Lentisphaerota bacterium
GCCTGCCATGGCACGGGCGCGGAGAAGGGCGCGAGGCGCACGACGTGCAAGACGTGCGGCGGCAGAGGCGTGGTAATCGGCGGCTCCGGTTTCTTCCAGGTGCGCCAGACGTGCCCCACGTGCGGCGGCGAGGGCTCCGTCATCGAAAAGCCGTGCAAGAAGTGCCGCGGAACTGGCCATGTCACGAACAGGCGGCAGATTTCGCTCAAGATTCCCGCCGGCATCGACAACGGCTCGCGTCTCCGTCTCGCCGGCAAGGGCGGCGGCGGGCTTCGCGGCGGCGAGAACGGCGATCTCTACGTTCACATCGGAATCAGGGAGAGCGACATCTTCGAGCGCGACGGGCTCGACCTCGGCGTGGACATTCCCGTCTCGCCCGTCCTCGCGGCTCTTGGCGGAACGGTCGACGTTCCGACGCCCCAGGGCACTGCGCAGCTCAACCTCCCAGCCGGCACGCCTAACGGCAAGGTGTTCCGTCTGCGCGGCAAGGGAGTGCCGTCGCTGCGCGGCGGCTCGCCTGGCGACCTGCACGCGCGCATCGTCTTTGAAGTGCCGGCGAATCTCGACCGCAAGCAGCGCGCCGCGCTCGAGGAGTTCCAGAAGCTTTCGACGCCGGGCAACTTCCCCGGGGCGCAGTCCCTCGCCAACAAGACGAGGATTTTCTTCGCACACCGGGACAAGCTCCGTCAAAGCGACTGATTTAGCACCTGTGGTGGAATGGCAGACACGGTGGATTTAGGTTCCACTGCGAAAGCGTGGGGGTTCGAGTCCCTCCAGGTGCACCACATGCCGCCGACCGCGGCATTTTTTGGTATAATACACAACTTCAAGGAAGGAAACAGAAGGATATGGCAGAGATTACATTGGAGCAGCGCAGGCACAGCGCGGCGCACCTGATGGCCCGCGCGGTCATGAATTTGTTCGAGGACGTCCAGGTCGACATCGGCCCGGCGACGGACGAGGGCTTCTACTACGACTTCGACCTTCCGCACCGCCTTTCGCCCGAGGATTTCCCGAAGATCGAATCCGAGATTGCGCGCCTCATCGCCCTCGACGAGCCGTTCGTCAGGAAGGAAGTGACGGCGGACGAGGCGAAGAAGCTCCTCGCCGGTCAGAAGTACAAGCTTGAGCGCCTTGCGGACGTCGTCGCGGACGGCGTCGCGATCTCGACCTACGCGGTGGGCGACTATGTCGAGATGTGCCGCGGTCCCCATGTCGAGCACTCGAAGCAGATCGGCGTCGTGAAGCTCACGCGCGTCGCGGGAAGCTACTACCGCGGCGACGAGAAGAACAAGATGCTCCAGCGCATCTACGGCATCGTCGCGAAGGACCAGGCGGAGCTCGACGAGATCGTCGCGCGCGCAGAGGAGGCGAAGAGGCGCGACCACAGGCGGCTCGGCACCGAGCTCGATCTCTTCCACCTCGACCCCGAGGATCCGGGCCAGATATTCTGGCATCCGCGCGGCTGGTCGATCTACGTCACGCTCCAGGACTACATGCGCCGCAAGCTCGTCAAGGACGGCTACCGCGAGGTCAACACGCCTGCGATCATGCCGCGCTCGCTTTGGGAAAGGAGCGGCCACTGGGCGCACTACCAGCAGAACATGTTCATCACCGAGAGCGAAAAGCGCCTCTTCGCCGTGAAGCCCATGAACTGCCCGGGCGCGATCGAGATCTTCAAGAGCCGCACGAGGAGCTACAAGGACCTTCCCCTCCGCCTCGCCGAGTTCGGCCACTGCGCGCGCAACGAGCCGAGCGGGACTCTCCACGGCATCATGCGCGTCCGCGGCTTCGTGCAGGACGACGCGCACATCCTCTGCACCGAGGAGCAGATCGAGGAGGAGGTCGCGAAGTTCTGCCGTCTTCTGAAGGACGTCTACTCCGACTTCGGCTTCGACAAGAACCTTCTCATAAAGCTCTCGACGATGCCCGAGGACCATGTCGGCGACGAGGCCACCTGGCAGCACGCCGAGTCCGCTCTCGCGGCTGCTTGCAAGGCGGCTGGCATGGACTACGAGATACAGCCCGGCGAGGGCGCCTTCTATGGCCCGAAGCTCGAGTTCACGCTTGTCGACGCGCTTGCCCGCCAGTGGCAGTGCGGCACGATCCAGCTCGACTACCAGCTTCCGAGCGCGGAACGCCTCAATGCCGAGTACATCGGCGCAGACGGCAAGAAGCACCACCCGGTGATGCTCCACCGCGCCGTCCTCGGCTCTCTCGAACGCTTCATCGGCATCCTCATCGAGCACTACGCCGGCGCGTTCCCCGTGTGGCTCGCCCCGGAGCAGGTGAGGGTTCTTCCGATCTCCGACAAGGCGCTCGCCTACGCGGAGAAGGTGCGCGGCGCACTTGCCGCGGAAGGCGTGCGCGTGGAAGTCGACGATTCCGCCGAGAAGCTCGGTGCGAAGATACGCGAGGCGTCGGCGTGGAAGGTTCCCTACAAGCTCGTGGTGGGACCGCGCGACGAGGCGGCGGGAACGGTTTCCGTCCGCAAGAGCGGCGAGGGCGATCTCGGCGCGATGTCGCTCGACGATTTCGTCGCGAAGATCCGCGGCGAACTGGAGCCCTGAACGGAGAAGGGAGATACGCCATGCTGACTTGGATGGATTCGCTTAAGGGCCGTTCTATGATGCGCCTCGCGTCGTTCACCGACGAGGAGATGCTGAACTTGATAGACCTCGCAGCCCAGCTTAAGGCTCGGCGCGCGGCCGGAGTCAGGGGCAACCTGCTCCACAGGAAGAACATCGCGCTCATCTTCGAGAAGAGCTCGACGCGAACCCGCAACTCGACGCTGATCGCCGTCAGGGACGAAGGCGGCAACGGGGAGTATCTCACGCGTCCCGACATCCACTTCGGGAAGAAGGAGTCCGTGAAGGACACGGCGCGTGTCTTGGGGCGCATCTACGACGGCATCCTTTTCCGCGGCTTCAAGCAGTCCGACTGCGAGGACCTTGCGAAGTACTCGGGCGTTCCGGTGTGGAACGGGCTTACCGACGACTACCACCCGACGCAGATCTTCGCCGACCTCCTGACCGTCCGCGAGACGTTTGGTTCGCTTGACGCCAACACCTGCATCGCCTACGTCGGCGACGGGCGCAACAACGTCGCGAATTCGCTCATGATGGGCTGCGCGAAGTGCGGCGTCAGGTATGTCTGCTGCTGCCCCGACGAGCTGAGACCCGACGAAAAGGTGCTTGCCGAGGCCGAGGAGGTCGCGAAGCGCAACGGCGTCGACATTCGCGTGTTCAACGACCCTAAGGCGGGCGTGAAGGGCGCGAACGTCCTCTATACCGACGTGTGGGTTTCGATGGGCGAAGAGGCGAAGACGGCCGAGCGCATCAAGATGCTCCGCCCCTACCAGATCAACATGGATCTCATGAAGGCGACGGGCAACCTCGATGGGCGGCTCATGTTCCTCCACTGTCTTCCCGCGTTCCACGACTTCAACACCGAGGTCACGAAGGACTGCGGTGCCCTGGAAGTCACCGACGAGGTCTTCGAGTCAAAGTACTCCAAGGTCTTCGACGAGTCCGAGAACCGCATGCACACGATCAAGGCGCTTCTCGTCTCGGCTCTCTGCGACCGCGCGTCGCTCTGACGCCCGCCGACGTCTCGTCAGCTCGCTTCTGACCCTATTTGACTCTACTCACCTGACCCTACTCGACCCTGTTTTGTGCTGGGCTGGTTTGCCTGTCAATGTGCGGCCACGGTTCGGGTAACGGTACTCCCTGTGCAGGGCGGGCGATTTGCGCGTCCTTCGACC
>ONVK01000086.1 GCA_900321255.1 uncultured Lentisphaerota bacterium
GACGCACTGCGCGGCCGAACGACGGCCGCAGGATACAATGCGCCTATGACGCATTTTCGGAATAGGCGATGCCTCGCCAGTTGCCGACGACGCTTAGGCTGCGCTTATCGCGCTCAAACCCGCGGAGGAAGCCTCCTCCATCACGTTCCAAATCGGCCGCCGCGGTTCCCGACATCAGCGCCCCCTCCCGGACCGTCCGCCCACCCTTCAGGCTTTTCGATCCGTTCTCAGCTGGACTCGGCACTCGCCTTTGGCTCGGCTATCCCCTCGGCCTTTCGGCCTCGGCCCTCAAAGCAAAGCTTTTCGGCGGCTACCCATCGGTTTCAACCCAACGGCTTTCAAGGCTCCCGTTCGTACCTCCGTCGCCACGGAGCTCAATTCCGGGGAGCATTGATATTGTCTCATATTTGGCCCGACAACGCAAGTGGATGCGAATGATTTAATGAATCCGGGACGATGGCACGTACGCCGGCAGGATTAAGGGCTACGTCTAGAAGCGAGCGCGGCGGAGATTTCCTCCACCACCTGCGGGAGCCTCTTCGTCACGTCCTCGGCGAGAAAGCGAACAACAAGATATCCGTTCTTCTGAAGGAGGAAATCCTTTCGCCGGTCGCGGCGGTAGTGCTCGGCGCCTTCGAAATGGAATGCTCCGTCGATTTCGACGGCAACCTTCTTCTCCTTGCAGAGAAGATCGACCTCCATGTAGCCGTTCGGCCCGAAAGGAATGTCGAGGCGCCCGTTCAGCGTAAAGAGCCCCTTCGTCTTCGGAAGCCCGTCGATGAACCGGAAGAGGAACTTCTCTGCCGCGCTTCTCGCAACCCCTTCGCCCTCAGAAGTCGCCAGCGCCGCATGGACAAACAGGTCCGCCGTCTCCGCATCCGCTCCGTCACGGCCGATGCGCCGGATCGCATCTGCGAACGTTCTGTCCTCGCGGAGCGAAACCGGTATCTCGACTCCCTCGGGCCAGCCGTTCAGCGAGTCGTTCGTCATCACCATGTCGTATCCGATGTCGCGGTATCCACGCGAACGCCTGTTGAACATCTTCGCACACATCGCGACGCG
The DNA here is from genome assembly GCA_900321255.1 of uncultured Lentisphaerota bacterium. Classification (GTDB taxonomy): domain Bacteria; phylum Verrucomicrobiota; class Kiritimatiellia; order RFP12; family UBA1067; genus UBA1067. Next base: position 1,063 of record ONVK01000086.1, read on the forward strand.
CTGGTCGAGATAATCGTATATTCGGACCTCGCGCTTGCCGTCGCAACGGCGGTGAAGCCGCCCCGCGTACTGCACAAGCCTGCCGCGCCACGAAATCGGAAGCGTGAGGAACAGCGTGTCTAGCCTCGCATCGTCGAATCCCTCTCCGAGATACGATCCTGTGGCGAGGATGATGCGCGACTCGCCCGCGGGAATCCGGTCCATCTCTTCCATTGCGGCCTTGAGCTGGCGACGACCCATGCCGCCGCGCAAGACGACGATGTGATCTGCCACGCCCCGCAGCAAATCGGCCAGCAAGTCGAGATGTTCGCGCCGTTCGCTGATGACAACCGGCGAGCGCCCTTCTTTCACGCTTTCCTCGACATCGGCGGCGATCATCCTGTTCCGCGCCGTGTCGCCCGCGAGTTCCGCAACAATCTCAGCGAACTGCTCCCGTCCCTCCTTCTCCAACGACTCCGCCTTCGGCACGAACGGGGTCGGACGAACGCGGACGACATGCCGGAACGAGGAAAAGGCATCCATCTTCTTCGCGTCTACGCGATATCGGACCGGGCCGCACTGCATCTCGATTATCGGATGCTGCCCGTCCTGCCTTACCACCGTCGCGGAAAGGCCGAGGAAATACCTCGCCGACGACGCATGCGCGATGCGCTCAAACGACGGCGCGGATATCGCATGGCATTCGTCGACGATTATCTGTCCGTAGCCTTTGAGCGCGGTCGCAAGATATGCGTCATCCATGCGAACAAACGTCTGCATGACGGCAACGTCGAGCCGTCCGTTCGCCTTCCTCGCGCCTCCGCCGATCCGTCCGATGTCCTTCTTCGGAACCCCGAGGAACTGAGAAAGCCGCTCCGCCCACTGGGACTGGAGCTGGTTCCTGTTCACCAGCACGAGCGTGGAGACTTTCCGCTCCGCAATCATCCAGGCCGCCAGCACCGTTTTCCCGAACGCCGTCCCCGCGGACAGCACGCCCGTCTCGTGCTTCGCGAGTTCCTGTGCTGCCAGGCGCTGTTCCTCCCTGAGCTCCCCTGCGAATCGCAGTCCATCTATCGCTGAACCCGCCTGACGCTTGTCGACAATCTCCCATTCCGCTTTTTCGCGGCGCAGCGTATCGAGCGCTCCGTCGAGGCATCCACGCGGAAGGATAAGCCAGTCGTCGCCGTTGACGCTGCGGTCGATTATGCGCGGCGTGTTGTAGACGTTGAGTCGCAGACGCTGCATGTCTGCATACACGGGATTCACGAACGCGGCAAGCCGCATGAGGCGTCCACGCAGACTTGGCGTCAGTTCCGCCTGTCGAATGTAGACGGCGTTGGCAAGCGTTATCTGCACCTTGTCCGAAAGATGGCCCTCGGGAAGTTCGTAGCGCGCGCTTTGCCACGCCGCCGAAACGGGCACTTCCATGCTCGGATTGAAGAGCGTCCACGGTTCGTTGCGCAAAGCTTCTTCCTCGCTTTGCGGAAGGAGCGAGCGATGCGAGGACATCTCACGTGCGCGTAATTCCGAAAGCTTAGCACTGGATATGAGCGGAAGCTCGGAGAGGAATTTCCACTGATCCGGATACGGCACGAGCCTGCCATCCACAAAACAGGCGTTGCCGACCCTCCTGCTCGCGCCTTGCAGTGGCAGCGCGATCAGGTTCCCGAAGCCGCCCTTTGGAAGTCTGTCCTGGTTAGGGAAAATCCTGTCGTACGATCCGAGCCCCACCTCGGGATTCCGCTCCATGGCCAAAGTCAGCACATACGTGAGAACGTCCCGAACGAATCGTGCAGGCTGCGGCTCATCGAAGAAAAACCAGAGATGCGCGCCATTTCCCGAGCGCGACCTCTCGCGCGCGACGGGAAGCCCAAGTTCGCCGAGAACATCACATATCGACGAACTGTCCGTCCGCCAAGTCGACTTGTCCAGGTCGATCGCCGCAAACCTAACCGTGTCGTCGGCGAGAAGCGGATAGCATCCGAGCGTGAAGTCGCGACCATTCGCATCGACACCGCACAGATGTTGTCTAACGACATCGTCATCTATCGGTAGCAGGCGGCGATTCGGGCAGACCGCGCAGGAAACGCGCTTTTTATCGCAGAGCCCGTGAGCCCATTCAGCAGCGCAGGCTGGGGAGTACCCGCTCTTTCCAGACTTCGCGCTCACATATCTTCTCGCATAGACGTCCTCGCGTCCGCGGAACATCGCCTTGAACAGACGCACCTTCTCCTCCGGAGGCGACGCCATCGTGACGACGCGTCCGAAGAACGTCTCGCCTGTACCCTTCTGCCCGTGGCTATACGGCTTATCCATGTGCAAATACTATCAAATTTCCGTTCAAAGTTGAATGGCTCAAATCAAGATTCTGCGTGGTCGTACTTCCGTCTGGTCTTCATCTGCTTATGGGCGGCATCCGCTTCGCCCGCCTTGGTCGGCTCCGCCGCCGCCATCATTCTTTAGCCCGCGACCCTAAGCCCTGCCGCCATGTCTACGCCGCCGACAAAGGCCTTCACATTTCCCACCGCCGCGTGCCATCACCCCAGACTCCGCCCCTCCCGCCCTTGATGAGAGGAAAAAAATCTTCAAGATTTTTCCGCATTGAAATCTCATTTATGGTATAATGGTCGGCGTCGGGCGGGGTACAGCCCCCCTCACCGGGGAAAACAACGACCCTTCGATTTAAGAGCAATGACGCAACAATGACGCAAAGGACATACGAGCACTCTGCCTACTGGTACGCGTACCACTACGGCTGGACCTACAGCGAGGCCAAAACCTACACAGGGAAGTACCTCGACATCCACTCCTACCGTCCGCGCATGAGAGAGCGCCCCGACGGCGAGTTCCGCGGCAGGGACTGGTTCAGGTGGCGCGAGGCCGACAAGGAGCTCGATTCGACGTTCAATCCCCTCCTGCTGTGCGCCTGCGCGATGGTTGACGTCGGAGTCGCGATGCGGGACGAGCTCTCGAAGTTCGCCGATCCCGTGGAGCGCGACAGGATGAAGCGCGAGCTGATGCGCGACCTCAGAAGGCTCCGGCGGCCCTTCTACTATGCGCGCGAGACCGAGCGCCGCCGGAAGCTCGCAACCGCACGGCGCAAGGTGATGCGCCGGACGACATCCGCCCCCATGCCGACTCCGGAGGAGATTCTCGCCGCGTGGAACGCGCGGAAGGAATCGCGCGAGGCAATGGTCAGGCTCGGCGGCATGCTCCAGGACCTCGAATGCTACGTGGACAACTGCCTGAGGTTCGGCGAATCCGGCGAGGTCGTCGGGCGCAACGGCGGGATCAGGGGCTGGCTCTTCGACAAGCTGCCGGAGCTTCTGCCGAAGTACAAGACGCTCATGCGCTACAAGGCGATGGCCATGAGGCTCAGGCAAGCGACGGGCACGAGAGACCCGAAGCCGACATCCGCCCTTCTCGACGAGACTCCGCGCCACGAAGTAGTCGCGGCGATCCTCGCGGATCCCGATCCCGTGTTCTCGCGCGTCTTCGCGGCCCTCGAGCACACGCTCTCGCCCGATGCCGTCTTCCTCGACGCGGCAAGCCACTAGCCACGCGGCAAGAGGCGCGGGAGCAAATGTCGTACGCCGCCGTTCGGGGAGATTTTCAGCCGTCAGACAAGCCATGGAGGAAGCCGAGGGAACAAAGACGCTGTCAGGCATCGGCAAGGCCGACGGTGCTCCAGAGCTTCTCGCCGTCCTTGAGAAGACCGGCAAGCGACTCCTTCCTGTCGAGGATTTCCTCCACGCGCTCTTCGACCGTCCCCTCCGTGACGAAGACATGCACGAACACCGTCTTCTCCTGCCCGATGCGGTGTGCGCGGTCAGTCGCCTGCCCTTCCACTGCGGGGTTCCACCACCTGTCGTAGTGAATGACGTGCGTCGCCTTCGTGAGATTGAGGCCAAAGCCGCCCGCCCTCAGGCTCAGGACAAACGCCGCCGGCCCCGCAGTGCCGCCGAAAAGCGCGATCTGCTCCTCGCGCTGCGCGGCCGAAAGGCCGCCGTGCAGAAACGCGACCGGCTGCGCGAAGCGCCCCTCGAGCAGTTTCCTAAGCGCCTCGCCGACCTTGGCGTACTGCGTGAAGACGAGAACCGACTCGCCGTTCTCGAAAATCGTCTCGACAAGCTCGACGAGGCGATCCACCTTGCCGCCTGCAACCGCCTCGCCGTCAAAGCCGTCGCAGGCGAGCTTGAGCCGCGTCAACAGCGCGAAGATGTCGCCCTGCCGCCTCTCTCCCGCGCGGTAGTCGGCAAGCGCGCCCTCGTATTCCGCGCGCTCCGCCGGCGCAAGCGCGCAGTATTCGCGCACTTCGCGCTTCTCCCCGAGCTCTCCCGCTACAGCCGGGTCGCTCTTGAGGCGGCGCAGGACGAACGGCTCGAGAGCACGGCGCAGCTTCTTTCCCTGCGCGGAACTCGGGTCTGTCGCAAGGGGCTTCACAAAGCGATCGGCGAATGACTTCCTGTCGCCGAGAAGACCCGGGTTGAGGAACTCCTCGAGACTCCAGATGTCCGCGACCGAATTCTCTATCGGCGTTCCGGTGAGCGCGAGACGGCGACGGACGCCAAGCGCGCGAATCGCCCTCGCCGCGTGAGTGTCCGGGTTCTTTATCGCCTGCGCCTCGTCAAGGACGATTCCATCCCATTCCACCTCTGCAAACTCGCGGTGGTCGCGCACGATAAGCGCGTAGCTCGTCACCACTACATCTGCTTCTGCCGCCGCCTTCTTGAAGCCGCTACCGACATGGCGCATGTCTCCCTGGTGGACATAGACGCGCAACGACGGAGCAAACTTCGCAAACTCATGCCGCCAATTCGACAGCAGCGTCAGCGGAGCAACAACAAGAACTCTCCACGCCTGACCCCTAACCCCTGACCCATGACTACTAACTCCTGACTCCTGACTCCTGACTCCTGACCCCTGACCCCTAACCCCTGACCCCTGACCCCTAAGAATCCACGCAATCGTCTGTATCGTCTTGCCAAGACCCATGTCGTCGGCAAGTAGCGCACCAAAACCATTGTCGGTCAAAAACGAAATCCAATCGACTCCGCGCGACTGATAGTCGCGGAGCGTTCCCTCGAACCCTGGAATCTCGACAGCCACTCCACCACGCGTCACATTTGCCGCGCCGTCGTGCGACTGGCGAAGCCGGTTCAAGAGACCGAGAATACCGCCGTCTGCAAGAACTTCCTCGACTTCCATTCTCCCGACGGCGCCGATGCCAAGCGCAAAGGAGAGAGGATTCGACTTCGTCTTCTCGGACTTCTCGAGCGCACGCAGCGCTTCACGCAGAATTCCACGGTCAACTTCAATCCAGCGGTCGCGGAAAAACACAAGCGTAGAATTCTGCTCGAGGAGAAAGCGTATCTCCTCCGCGCTAACTTCCTCGCCTGCGACCTTGATCTTTAGGCGGACGCCCTTTTTGTCGCCGCGCGTCACATCTGCCGCGGAGCCGTCTATCTCGGCCGCAGCCGCGACAGTCGCCGCGAGATCCACGCCCGCCACGGAGTAGCCCGCGTCCGCGAGCTCTCGCGCACCGCGGCGGACGAAGTCCTCCGCCTCGCCTTTTGAAAGTCTGGCAACAAGGTAGGGGCGGCTCTCCGAGACGCCCGCGGACGCCTGGGGACAGGCGTCCCTACCATCTTTGCCGGCGCTCCTGAGGCCGCGCAGCGCACCCCACACGCTGACGGCCTGCCCAAGCGCGCGATACTGGGCGCGGCCCTTTGGCCGAGAGCACGAAAGCGTAAACGCGTTTTCGCTTGAATCGCTCGCGGCATGGAAGCTGAAGCAAAGCGCGCGACGAGCTTCGACATCTTCACTACCGCCACCGTGCCATTCGGCGAGTTCCGCGGCAAATGCGGCGCATTCGGCGTCATCCCAGCGCACGAGCCCAGTACGGCTTCTCAGAGCCATCGCCCATGCGTCGTGAAGCGTCTCGTACCGCTGATCCTCGGCATCCTCGCTGAGAACAGTCACAGACGGGCCGCGCACATATTCGTCGACCCATTCGTTGTCTGCGCCGAGCGCGCGCCAGCGGGCGTGCCAGCCGTCGTCCTCCTTCACGAGATCGGGATAGAACTTCCCGTCTGCAACGAGGAGAAGCGCCTCCCTCTGTCTCGGCGACGGCTGTTTCATCGTCACTCGACCTCGACGAGCTTGGAGCGCTCCTTGCCGTCGGCGTCCTTCCAAGAGAGACGATAGCGCCCCTTGAAACCGCGGAACGAGACTTTGCCGCCGGCCGCCTTCGCGGTCGTCTTAGTCTTCCACTCGCGGTTCACGAGATCGTCCATCGCGAAGTAGGCGGTCTTGGGCTGCATGTCGCGCGTGAAGATGCCGGAGATCGACGGTTCGCCTGGCGCGCCGCAGTCGTCGACGACATTCCACCAAGTGATGCCGTTCATCTTCTCCACGGAGAACCACGCGCGGTAGAGGTTGCGCATGATTATCGCCTGCACCATCTGCCCGCGCTGCGAGTTGTCAGGCGCGGTGATCGTGATCTCGGAGAGGTGGATCGGCCTGTTCGCCTGCGAAAGAACGCGGAAGCGCTCGGCGACGGCCTCAGGGCGAAGATGGGCGGGGCCCTCGCCGCGAGAGATGTTGACGGACTCCACCGGATTGAACAGATGCATCTGCGAACCGACCACGTCGATGCGAGCGCCGTTGCGGAGAAGGTCGTCGACCTGCTCGAAAAACGGAGTCATGTTGAAGTCGTTGATTGTGAACAGCGCCTTGGGCGAAAGATACGTCTGCGCCCACAGGAACGACTTGTACGCGTAGTCCGCCGGCATCGGGCCGTACAGACTCTTGTCAAACAGCTTGCCGCGGACGGCCTTCCGGCCAAACCCGTCGAAGTCCGTGGCGCTCTCGTTGACGACATCCCAGGAGTCGATGCGGCTTCCGTACCGCTCGCCTATCTCCCTGACGCGCCTCTCGTAGATGTCGTTGATCGCCTTGATATAAGTCGGAACGAGCGCGGCGATCTCCTCCTCGGAGAGCTTGGCGTAGATTTCCTTCCACGCGCCGTTCCACCAGCGTTCCTTGGGGTCGTTCCTCATGTCCTTGGTG
>ONVK01000048.1 GCA_900321255.1 uncultured Lentisphaerota bacterium
TTGTCGAGGGTGAAGTCGAGGTTGACGGTGTTTTCGTCGACGATGAGCGGAGTCGTCTTGATTATGTATCCGTACTCGATCGACACCAGTTCGCCGCTCGAGCCCATGCCCGGCGTAGTGGACCTGTGGATCGTGCCGCCGTTCTGGAACTCCGCCTCGATTCCGCTCTGCGTCGAGAGCGTCGTCGAGTACACGCTCTTCGCGGCGCCGCTCTTCTTGAGCAGGTTCACCGTCGCCTTCACGCCGTCGACCTTGACGTTCGCTCCGCCGTTCCAGGTGTGCTTCCAGTCGCCGTCCTTCTTCGCGTCGCCCGTGAGGGTGCGCGTGATCGCCGACTCTATCGACCTGCTGTCGGTCGGTGTCCTGGTCGCTTCGCCGCCCTGCGCGGCCTGCGACGTCTCGAATCCGGTCTTGGTGCTGCCGCTGTCCTTGCCCTCGTGTGTGCGCCCCCACGAGCTGGAGCCGCCCGTGTTCTTCGAGTGCTGGTAGCCGAAGTTCCAGTCGGCGGACGCGGTTATCGAATCGGGGCCGGAGAAGCCGAGGTTGCGCGACATCGTGTCGCTGTACGCGACGAACTCGATGCTGATCAGGATCTGCTGCTTGTATATGCGGAGGTTGTCCGTGTTGACCGTTATGCCGGGGAAGTCCCTGACGAATCCCTCGACGCGCTTCTTGAGCTGCTCGATGGACTGCGTGTCGTACATCCTGCCCGACAGGCACACCTCCCGTCCGACGACGTTCACCGCTATGTTGGTTATCGCGGAGCGCGCGAGGAAGTCCTTCACGAGGTCGCCGACCTGCGCCGTCGAATACGTCACCTGCGTCACGATGCGGGACGTGTCGAGCGCCTTCGCGGTCTCGACGCGGCGCAGCGTGTCGACGTTCGCGGTCGAGCCGCCCACAACCACTTTGTCGCCGATGATGGAGATTGATATCTCGGGGTCTTCCGAGAACATCCCCCTGAGGACGTCCCAGTAGGAAGGCACCACCGTGACCGTTCGCGCGGCGTATACGCCGCGCTCGTCAACGTACGAAAGCTGCGCCTCGCCGAGCCGCACGCCCGAGACGACCACCTCGCCGCTCTCCCTGAGCGCCGCGATGAACACGGAGTCGTTCGAGCTCCTCACCGACGTCGCCTTGAGCGCGTCCGTAGCGACGGTCTCGCTCTCCACGACCGTCATGTCCGGAAGCTTGCGGACGACCGCCGCGTCCGCCGCGAACGCGGCAAGCAGCGCCGCACCCGCGATCACAAATGTTTTACCAGCTCTCATTTTCCGCCTCCTCCTTTTCACTAATGACTAACGACTAACAACTAACGACTACTGAAACGACTTCACCGTCTCGCCGAACGAGCTGCCCGGCGCGACCGTCACTCCGGTGCGGTCCTGCGTCGTCTTCGTGTCGCGCATGTTCCTGAGCAGATACGTGATCTGGCCCATCGTGCGCGCCTGCACCAGCATGATCGCCGCCTTCGTCGGGAGCGAGAGCGTCATCGTCCCGTATCCGGACGACTCGCTCTGCAGGTCGTACTCGCGGTCGGTCGCGATGACGGGGACGTTCTGCAGTATCACGCTCGAGACGATGCGCGAGCCCGTCTCCTTCGCCGCCTGGCCGGTGACGAGCCCGAGCCCCTCCTCCGTCGCGGTCAGGACGACGTCGATGCGGCTGCCGGGCTTTATGAAGCCGCAGACGGAGCTCACCGAGTCGACCGGAACGGTGACGGCGCGGCATCCGTCCGCGATGAGGTCCGTGAACGGCGTCTTCGGCTCCGTCTCGATGTCGATCCAGAAGACAGGCGTGTTCGCCGCGATGAGGCGCTTCGCCTTGCGCTTCACGATCTTCTCGATTGCGTCGGAAAGCGCCTTCTGGTAGCCGGGGTCGTCCTTCGCCGGAAGCGCTATGTGCATGTTGGAGAGCGACTCGAACGGTATCTCCGCCGAGCCGAGCATCTCCTCGCCTATCTCCGACCCCTCCTTGATCTCCATTGTCGCGACGAGTATCGACGCCTTGGGCGTCGGCGCGACAGCGGTCTTCGTCGCGATGTACTTGTTCACGGCAATGACCGCGAACAGCCCCACCAGCACCGCCGCGACCGCGGCGATCTTTGTGTTGTTGTCAGTCTTCATTTGTCTTTCCTTTCTTTGAAATGTAGGCTTCGTCGTCGGTAAATCGGTAGTCGACGTCGCATTCGAAGCCGCCCGGACGCTGCACGGCCTCGAAGTGCATGGTCAGGTTCTGCTTCGTCCAGCCGGACTTCGGCGCGCCGTCCGGGGCGTTCGGAAGCCGCGCCTCGGTCCATCCATGTTTCCCCGCCGCGTCCTCCACGGCCTTCTCCGCCGACTTCGCGGACATGTCGGCGACGCAGTGCACGATGAACGCGGCGCCTTCGCCGCGCTCGACGAGCTCCGTGAGGAGCGGACTCCCCACCACGACGTCGCGCACCACGGCCGGCATCATGTCCTTCACGTGCCTCGCCGAGCGCCGCGCGAGGATGTCGGGCGTCACCGTCTCGCCTTCGGACGGAACGAGTTCCGCCGGGACGACGAAGTCCTCCATCAGCGAATCGTCGCCTACTACCGGCCTGATCTCCCTGAGGACAATGGACCCCTCCGGCGTCTTGTACACGCGCTCCATCCCCGAAAGATTCTTCAGCTCGAGCGCATTCTCGTCGTCCAGCCTCTCCCAACCTGCGCTCAGCGCCTTCTGCTCCGCCATGTCCACGGCGAGCGCATACGGCATGTGCATCCGCTCCGCGCGCCTGCGCACGGAAAGCCCCGCGATGTTGACCTCGAGCTCCTTCGGGACGAGAGCCGCGAGGTCGTGCACCTTGTCCGCAGGCTCCACCGCGACCTCGAGCGGACGCACTGTGCTCTCCGCCCTGTACACCCGCGTAAGGGCCGTGCGCACCGTCCAGCGGAACGCGAAGACTGCCGCGAGCACGGCGAGCAGCGAAAGGACTGTTCTGGCAAGCTTCTCCCTCATTTCACGAGTCCTTTCAGGAAAGGCTGCTTGGCGCACCACGCCTTGAACTTCCTGACGTATGTCTGCGGCGCGATCGGTACGGAATCCACCACCGGCATGTGGCAGTACACGCGGTGGCGCTTCGCCGGATTGACCTTGAGGTTCCACGCCGTCGCCGCAGCTCCGCCCTCGAGGTCTATGAAGTTCATCAATCCGCCGAGTATCTTGCCGACAAGCTTGAGGAATACGTTGCTGTCCTGGAACATGCTCCCGTCGAGGAAGGCGCGCACCTTGTCCACTGCGTACGACACAGGATTCTTTATGACGCGGCACGAACCCTTTATGTAGACGTCGTCCGTGCTTTCGACAACTTCCGCGACGTCCGCGAGATAGAACTTCGCGACCCGCTTCGCGGCGGAGCTCGGGCACGGGTCCTTCCCGTAATAGTTCGCCATGTGGGCCTCTACGTCCGCGGCGAGGCGCGTCGCGATCTCGAGCTGCTGCTCGGTGCGGAGGATGCGGGTGAAGTCGGCGGCAAACGCCACGGTCATGACGACCAGCGGCGCCACGAAGGCGAACTCGAGCATGACGGCCGCCCGCTCCCCCGCGAGCCGTCTCCTCAGCTTCTTCGCCATGCTTTCCTCTTTCACCTTGTTCAACTTTCAACCCTTCAGTGGTAAATCAACGCATCGACCACATATCCACCGGCCTTGCCCATCTTGTAGAACACCTCCGACACCGGCACGAGCTTCGCCGTCGCGCCGACGCCGAAGCCGGACGGACGCTGGTTCGTCTTGCCGCTCTCGATCTTCTTCGAATGCGGTATAACGTCGCCCGTCACGCACTGCGCCGCCGCGACGGCGAACATCGGCAGCTTGTGCGTCCAGCGGTCCTTGTCGCCTGAGTTCCAGAATCCGTCTAACGGCAGCGTCTGGATGTTCCCGCCGAGCTTGAAGGCGATCCACATCGTCGGACCCGGCAGCACGCCGTTGTCGTCCACTTCGGTCGTCTTCTTCCCCTCCTTGTCCTTCTTCTCCTCGACTTTAATCCCCTCCTTGCTGCCGCGCTTGGAGACGTACGGCTTTATCTCCCACGCCTTGCCGGCCCCGGTGAAGCTGTATATCGCCTTCCACGGACTTGTCGACTTCTCGAATATCTTGATCTCGCCCTCCTTCCACGGGGACTTGCCGACCTCGCTCTTCGCGGACTCCTCAAGCGGGAGCATGAACGCGTCCTTGAGCGGCCACGAAAGCCCGAGCGCGTATATGCCGAAGTGCCACGTGTTCGGGTCGCCCGAACTGGACGACGTGTTCAGCGTCGCCAGCGGGTCCGCCTCGTTGTCGGCCGCAAGCTGCTGGGCGTTCCACACGCCTAAGAGCGCCGAGCCGTAGACGTATATCTTCTCTATGTACTTAAGGAACATGTTGCATATTCGGGCGGCGAGCCATCCAGCCGTCCCTCCCGTGAGTATGCCGATCGTGTGCGCAGCGATGGCGAGCCCCTTGAAGATGACTCCCACGAATGGAACGTTGGCCGCAGCGTCGAAGGCGATCGCGATCGGCTCTATCACCCTCGCGACGCTCCTCAGCTTGGCGGCGAGCGAGAGCGCCTCGTACATCTCGTCGTTTATGTTCTGGACGACGTTCATGCCGCGCGCCTGCCAGACGGCGTGCGCGAGCGCGGCGGAGTCCGCGGCGTTCTGGAGCCGCATCTTCGCCTTGGAGAGCTGCGCGGTGTTCCACGTCATCGTGAGCATCCCCATGACGACGAAGATGACGAGCGCCACCACGACGCCGACGCTCCCGCGCTCGGAGGATAGCCGTGAGAGCATTATATCTCCGTTCACTTCCATTTCCATTCGCCTCCCGAATATTCCTGGCGGTCCTTGTCGATGATCAGACCCGTGTCGCTTCCCGCGGTGAGCGAGCCCGGCTTGTCTTCCACTATGCCGCCCGCGGCATCTACGATCTTGTCGATTGACTTGCCATCTTTCTCGGCGCGGCCCGCGCTCGCCAGCCCGAGCAGGGCGCCGTACTCTACCTCCCGCTTGTACGCCTCGTCCGCCTTCTTCATGTAGCTTTCCGCCTTCGCGCGCATGTCGGCCGTGCTCTTGACGATGTCGTAGGCGACGCAGTCCTTCGGGAACTTGAACGACGCGTCGTGCGCCGCGTCCAGCACCGACATGCTCCTTCTCTTCGCCATCAGCTTGATGCATGCGTCCACATAGCCGTCGACGACGCACTGCCGCCGGTCCTGCTTGAACTTGTTCGCCGCGTTGACATAGGCGTTCCACTCGTCGCGCAGCGCCACGGCCGCCGCATCGACCTCGCCGAGCTTCTTCTTGAGGTTCTTCTTCATTGTGGCCCACTTCTCGCGGGCCTTCTTCGCCAGGGCCTTCGGATCCTTCATCGCGGCCTCGTCCGACGGATCGTACACGGGATCTCCCTCGTCGCCCGTCCAGTTCGCGTTGCCGTTCTCGATGTCCTCTATGTCGTGTATCTCCCGCTCGATGAGGCTCTTTATCACGGCGAACGACTTGTCCGCCTTCTCTGCGGCCTTCTGAAGCTCCTTCTCCTTCTGCGTCCACGCGGCAAGGTCCGCGCCCTCGGTCCATTTCACCATGTTTGGCACATTCACCTTGTTGCGGGAGGCGAAGGCGATGATCTGTGACACGGCCTTGTTCGAGTCGAACTTCCCGGGGCCGAACGCGGACGAAAGAGCCGCCGCGTTTTTTCCGATGCCGTTGGCTATGGAGAAGAATGCGCTCTGTCCGGAGACGAACCAGTTGTACGTGGAGTCGTCGCATGTGAGCGACTTGTTCTGCGCGAACCACGCGCCGAACTGGGAGTTGCCGTTGCTGTACGCGATGCTCGGCATGTACCGCCTGTGATGCCTCAGCACCTCTTCGCGCTGGTAGTTGAACGGCTTCTCCCAGGGAACCTCGCCGTCCCAGTAGAAGTAGTCGCGGTAGCGGTAGCTCGCCGGACTGAAATAGCCGTTGAGGTCGGAGAGATACGCATCCTGCGCCTTGCCGTCGGTGATCGCGCTCCAGCAGCTACCGTAGTCTCCGCCGCATTCACCCTTGCCGAGCCCCCACATGTCCTTCAGCTCGGTGCAGCGCTTCCAGGACTTCGCGTACCAGTCGTCGTCTCCGAGCGTGATCGTTTCGGCGCAGATCCTGTACTTCATGCCGAACTTGACGAACTTGAGGTAGTTCTTCATCTCCTTTGCGAGGTCGTCGAGCTCGGCCATCGCGGCGTTGTTTGTGTACGAGCCCTCGTCGTAGGCGGACGCGCCCTCGGAGTAGAGGTGCTCGTTCTGGATGTCCGGCTGCGGGAACACCATGCTGTGCCCCTTCGCGACGGGGGCCTTCGACTTGCCGGCGCCGTATCCAGAGACGACGGGGAAGAGCCATCCGCTCTCGTACGGCCAGTTGACCTCGACGTGCACCATGGCGAGTCCGCCGTTGTTCGCAGGCCAGCCGTGGGCGTTCGTCACGAAGTATCCGTCGCTCTTGCCCTCCTTGTCGTAGACCTGCGGATACACGAGGCGGCCGAGGTTGCTGTTCTTCGCGAAGAGGAAGCCGCCCTGCAAGTCGTCCATGTCGGTCACTTCGAGCACCTCCCTGCCCGTCTTGTCCTTCGCGCGCGCTATGCGCGAGGCCGCGCCGTACATCTGCCGCGCGTAGCGCGCGGCGGCGCCCTTGCCGCTGAAGAGGCTGTCTATTTTCGCGCCGTCCTTGCCGAAGATCGAGTCGAAAGCCTTCTGCAGCAGCTTCTGCATTCCGTTCGCGATTGGCTTGAGCGCCCACTCGGTCATCTTGTCCACGATCCCGTTGACGAGGTTCTGGACAAAGGCGCCGATGCCGCTCTCGCCGCTCTTCGCAGTGGTCGGAAGCTTTGCCTTGACCCCCTCCTTGATCCATTTGGGGATGTCTTCGGTCAGCGCGGTCACGACAGACTTGCACAGCGACGTGAAGCCGTCCGAAAGCGTCTGCCCCGGGCTCGCGCCGAAGTACCCTATGCCGCAGGTGGACATCAGGAACATCGTCGCTATGTTGCCGCGGTTGTTGAACTTGTTCGCGCCCTTTATCACGGTGTCGAGCCCGCCCAGCATCTTCTTGAGGACGTCGGGCATCTTGCTGCCCTTGATGCCGGTCTTGGACTTCTGGTCGAGCGACGAGGAGAAGACGAGTCCGTCGGAACCGCGAACCATGACGATGCGCCCGACCTGCCAGGCGGCGTGGTTCGCCATAACCTGTGCGTCCCAGAAGCCGACGATCTCGATCATCGCGCTGCAGATCATCGCGACGACGGGCATGACGATCCGTCGTTTCTCGTCAGCCACTTGAACATTGTCAGGGGTCAGGGGTTAGGGTTAGGGGTCGGTTAAAAATCCTGAATGAAGACGGCAACGAGGGTGCCGATCGTTATCGCGAGGGCGTATGGAACCATCGGCGGATTCCGCAGCCCCTGGCTGCGGCGCGGCATCCCGAAGATTATCCGGAATGCGTTCGCGAGCGTCGTGAGAAGCACGCCCTTCCACGCCATCATCGCCACGGCGATGAGCCCGCCGGCGATGCACGTGTCGCAGACGACCCTCAGCGCCATCGGCCAGCCGACTATCGCGCCAACCGCCGCCATGAGCTTCATGTCTCCTCCGCCAACGACCCCTAGAAGACAAAACGGGAGGAACAATCCCCCCGCAAGTGCCAGCCCGAGAACAGAATCGACAAGCCCCTCGCCGCCGCCCTCTATGGCGGCCGCGCCGAGGCCCAGCGCCATCGCCCCCAGTGTGAGCCAGTTCGGTATGCGCCTTTCCCTGATCTCCCCGAAGCAGGCGAAGGCAAGGATGAACGGCAGCGCTATCCAGACTATCGGCATCAGAAAATCGGAAGCTTGATCAACATCTCGCGAAAGGCGTAGTCAAGCCCCAACCCCTTGAAGAACCAGCTGTCGGGATTGAACGCCAGGACGGCGACCCCTATGGTGACGGAACTCACAAGCGCGTACTCGAGATACACGCTCGCCCGCTCCGACATGAGTCGCCGCCTGAAGCGCTCCAGCATCCAGTTACGGATTCTTCTGCTGCTGTCCGCCGCCGTTGTTGGCGTCCTTCAGCGTCTTGGTGAGGTCGACGGTCTTGACGCTCTCGGTGACCGCCTTGGCCTGCTCGCCTTCGGACGAGAAGAGCTTCTTGAGGTCGTCGCCGAAGAACATCGCCGCAGCCGCGACAACAATGGCGACGAGTCCGGCAAGAAGCGCGTACTCGATGAATGTTGCACCCTTGCGGGCGCGGAACTTGATCTGCTTGTTCATTTGTGTTTTCCTTTTTTGTTTCGGACCTTGAGGCCCCTTTTTGAAACCTGGTTGACACTATTTCGACTTGGGCGTCACCTCGGCAGTCTTGTCGCCGAGCGCCGAGAAGAAGTTGCTTATGGACTTGCCGTATTTCATCACGCCGACAGCGCCGACGATTCCGACAAGCGCCGCCAAAAGCGCGTACTCCAGAAACGATATGCCTCTTCTCGCCTTCATCGTGCCTTGCCTCCCGGGTTTTGGTTGTCAATGTCAGACGAGCGACTTGTACAGGCGCTCGATGTCCTTCACCGTGCAGTCGCGCGGGTTGCCCGGGCGGCACGCGTCGGCGTAGGCGCTCTTCGCGAGGAACGGAATGTCCTCCTTCTTGAGGATGCCCTTCAGGTTCGCCGGGATGCCGACGTCCTTCGAGAGCTTCTCGACGGCCGCGACCGCCGCCTTGCGCGCCGCCTGGAGCGTAAGCTTGTCGACGCCCTTCACGCCCATCGCCTTCGCGATCTCGATGTAGCGCTTGCCGGTCTTCGGCGCGTTGAACTTCATCGCGGTCGGGAGGAGAATCGCGCAGGCCATGCCGTGCGGGGTGTTGTAGAGCGCGGAGAGGCCGTGCGCCATCGAATGGTCAACGCCGAGGCCGACGTTCGAGAAGCCCATGCCCGCGATGTACTGGCCGAGCGCCATGCCGGCGCGGCCCGACGGCTTGTTGGCGACGGCGTCGCGGAGGTTCGCGGAGATGAGCCGTATCGCCTCGAGGTGCATCATGTCGGTCATCGGGCAGGCGCCCTTCGTGATGTAGCCCTCGATCGCGTGGGTGAGCGCGTCCATGCCGGTGAACGCCGTGAGACCCTTGGGCATCGTCGACATCATCTCGGGGTCTACGAACGCGACGACGGGAATGTCGTGCGGGTCGACGCAGACGAACTTGCGCTTCTTCTCGACGTCGGTTATGACGTAGTTGATCGTCACTTCTGCCGCAGTGCCTGCGGTCGTCGGAACGGCGAGAATCGGGAGGCACGGCTTCTTGGTCGGGGCGACGCCCTCGAGCGAGCGGACGTCGGCGAACTTCGGGTTGGTGATGATGATGCCGACGGCCTTGGCGGTGTCCATGGAGCTGCCGCCGCCGATCGCGACGATGCAGTCGGCCTTCGCCTTCTTCGCGGCCTTGACGCCGTTCTTGACGTTCTCGATAGTCGGATTCGGCTTGATGTCGGAGTAGAGGGTGTACTTGACCTTCGCCTTGGCGAGGATGTCGGTCACCTTCTTCGTGACCCCGAACTTCACGAGGTCGGGGTCGGAGAAGACGATCGGGTTCTTGAGGCCGCGGGCCGCGAGCTCGGCGACGATTGACTTCACGGCGCCCGCGCCGTGGTATGATGTTTCATTCAGGATAATGCGGGTTACCATTTTCGTTTCCTTTCTGGGTTGTGTAGATTGTCCCAAAAACAACTCGAAAAGTCAAGAGCGGCAATCACTCGCCCGGGCCGTACTCGACGGGGAACCAGGTGCGGTAGAAGTTGTCGCGCCGCCACTCGTTGCCGGCGGACGCGTAGTCGCAGAAGAAAACCGTCGTCGGGAGCGCGGCCTCTGGATTCGCATGGTGGGGCCCTATTGGAAGCGTAGCCGAAAACGCCATCCAGATGTCGTCCGAAGGCGTGCGCACCGGCGCGAAGGACGTCATCTCCTGGCCGTCGCGGAGCCCCATGCGGAACGGCTCCATCATGTCGCCGTCGGCAAAGCGGCTGTCGCGGGCGAGAAGCACAGGACCGCGCGTAAACGCGATGGAGTGGTCGATGACATGGGCGACCACCGGCATGTCGAAGACGATCTCGACTATGTCGCCGAGCTTCCAGTCGCGCGAAAGGGAGAAGTAGGAACCCGGCTTCACGCCCTCCTGCGCCGCGCCGTTCAGCTTCACGACGGTCTTGGCGCTCCACGCGGGGATCCTCAGCCGCATCGTCAGCGGGCCCTCGGTGTGGCTCACAATGCGCGCATAGTCTGCGCGCGGATAGAGGGAGTACATGTCGAAGCCCTTCACAAGCGCGGACGCGTAGTAGTTGAACGTCGCCGTCTTGCCGTCGTTGCGGCAAAGGCCCCTGAGGAAGCAGAGGAATCCGCGCGGGCCGTTGGCGGTGCAGCAGTCGGTGTGCATGAAGCAGTGGTGCTGCCCGTGCCAGCGGTTTCCGGAAAGCGGCGTGTAGCCGGCGAACTCGGAGCCGTCGGGCTTCATCGCCGCGAGGTATGCGTTGTAGAAGGTGCGCTCGATCTGGTCGGCCCACTTCGGGTCGTCAGTCACCTCGAGAAGCTTCTCGCAGAAGCGCATCCAGGTCGTAGTGACGCATGTCTCGTGGAGGCGGAGGTATGGAAGGTGCTGCTTTCTCGCGCCATGGTACCACGCCTCGGAGCATGCGCAGCCGCCGGCGAGGTTGATCTCCTCCTTGACGATGTCGTCGGCGGTCATCAGCGCCGCCTTGCGGAGGTTCTTCAGCGCCTCCGTGCCGCCGCCAAGCCTCTCCTTCTCCTCTACATAGTCGAGAATGCCCTGGTAGCAGCTCATCATCTCGTATGCCTTGGAGCGGCCGTTCTTGCAGACATACGCCCAGTCGGCGTCCTGCTTGTAGTCCTTCTCGTTGCGGTCTGCGACCGAAACGCCCTTGAGCGCGAGGTCGAGCAGGCGGGGCCCCTTCTCCGGCTCGGTCATGCCCTTTACGATGTAGTCCGCGAATTCAAGGTAAGCCTTGTCGTTCGTCCGGCGATACAGCCACACGACGGGCTCGAGGATCGACGAGCTTGCGTAGCCCGACCAGTTGCCGGTCTGCCAGAGCTCGCGCCCGCGGCGACCCTTAGGCCCGATCTCCGCGATGACGTAGTCGCAGAGGCTCTTCGCCGCGCCGATGGCGGCGTCGGCCCTGCGCAGGGCGGCGTCCGTGCCGATGCGCATCTCGAGGTCGTAGTAGTGGAGAAGGCCCATCAGGGTGTACTTCATACCCCACACGTCCCAGCCCTCGCCGCAGCGGAGCTCGTCGGGGTAGTTGCCGATGTAGCCGCCCTTCTCCTGCGAGGAGAGCATCCTGTCGACGCCGTGGTCTATCTTGGAGCAGAGCTCTTCCGCGACTTTGCACTTCGCGCTTTCAACCGTGCACTTGCCGGCCGTCACGTATCCCAGATACGGCACGGACGAGTGCATCCACTTTCCCCAGAACTCGGTCTGCCACCAGCCCTTCGTCTCGGTCTTCTCCAGAAACGGAGCCGTGACGTAGTCCACGTCGGTTCCCATGACATGGCCGGCGACTATGCGGTCAAGCTTCTCGCCGAGCGGGCCCTTGAGCCTCGTCTCGCCGATGTTGGCAATGGAATCACAGAACGCAACAGGCGCAAAAAACGCCGCACCCGCCGCAAGAACGAAAAGAAGAGAAGGTCTGCAGTTCATGGGAAATCCCCTCTGCGAAAAACCGGAACGGGTGGTTGTGGGAAGTGGATTCGAACCACTGAAGGCGTTAGCCAGCAGATTTACAGTCTGCCCTCGTTGACCGCTTGAGTATCCCACAATCGGAAAACGGCGCATAGTATATCATTCCACGCGCCGTGAAGTCAAGGGGGCTTCTCAGCCCTCCGCCTCAAGGGCGGCGTCGACCTCGTCAGTCGTCTCCATGTTCGTGTAGACGTCCTGCGTGTCCTCGAGGTCCTCGAGCATCTCGACGAACTTGTTGATCGCCTTTGCGACCGCGACGTCGGAGACGGGGTTCGTCATGTTCGGGACGAGACCGACGTTAGAGTTCTCCTCGTCGATCGCGATGCCGGCGGCCTTGATCGCGTCGCTCACGGCGACGAAGTCGTTGGGCTGGGTCTTGACGGTGAACCCGCCGTCCTCGACGAGAACGTCCTCCGCTCCGGCCTCGAGCGCGACTTCCATCACCTTGTCCTCGGTGAGGCCGTCGGCCGCTGGAATCATCACCTGGCCGAGCTTGTCGAAGAGGCGAGACGCGCTGCCGGGCTTCGCGAGCTCGATGCCGTTCTTCTTGAACACGCTGCCGACTTCCGCCGCCGCGCGGTTCTTGTTGTCGGTGAGAACGTGGACGACGATCGCGGTGCCGTTCTTGATGCCCTCGTACTGGCAGTCGACCATTTCGGCCGACTCGAGCTCGCCGGTGCCCTTCTTGATCGCGCGCTCGATGTTGTCGTTCGGCATCTGCGCCGCCTTCGCCTTGGCGATGAGCGTGCGGAGCGTCGGGTTGTTGTCGGGGTTGCCGCCCTTTGCCTTCACGACGATCGTGATTTCCTTGCCGAGTTTCGAGAAGATTTTGCCCTTCTTCGCGTCTGCCGCGCCTTTCGCGCGCTTGATTGTCGCCCAGTGGCTGTGACCTGACATGGTTTGTCCTTATTTTGTGTTAGTGTGAAATGACGTGGTCGGCCCGTGGATCATGCCTTGTGGCGGTAGGTGATGCGGCCCTTGCCGAGGTCGTAGGGCGAGATCTCGACGGTGACCTTGTCGCCGATCGCGATCTTGATGAAGAACTTGCGCATTTTTCCGGAGATGTGAGCGAGGACTTCGTGCCCGTTCTCGAGCTTCACCTTGTACATGGTTGCAGGCAGGACCTTGGTCACCGTGCCGGTGACTTCGATCGCCTGGTCTTCTTCTTTCGCCATTAAGCAGTTCCTTGTTTGCCTTTAAGTTCGAATATTTTATCAAAAAATCGTCGGACTGGCAATCGCGCCGAGATCAGATGATGTGTCCCATCTTCTCGCGCTTCGTGTCGAGGTAGCGCTTGTCGTGGGCGTTCGCCGGGATCACGATCGGCACGCGCTCCACGATCTCGATGCCGTAGCCGTCGAGCCCCTTGACCTTGCAGGGGTTGTTCGTCATGAGGCGCACCTTGCGTATGCCGAGGTCCTCGAGCATCTGCGCACCCTCGCCGTAGTCCCTGAGGTCCGGCGCAAAGCCGAGCGCGACGTTGGCCTCTACGGTGTCAAGCCCCTCCTCCTGCTTGCGGTAGGCGTGGAGCTTGTTCTCGAGCCCGATGCCGCGCCCCTCCTGGCGCATGTAGAGGACCGCCCCGCGTCCCTCGCGCTCGACCATCTCCATCGCCCTGTGCAGCTGCGGCCCGCAGTCGCACCTTTCCGAGCCGAGCACATCGCCCGTGAAGCATTCGGAATGGACGCGGACGAGAACTGGAGCGCCGTCGTCGACCTTCCCCTTCACAAGCGCGAGATGCTCGAGCCCGGAGATGCGGCTCTTGTACATGCTGAGGCGGAAGTGCCCGTGGTCGGTCGGGAGATCCACCTCCTCGACCTTCTCGACGAGCTTGTCGACCTTGCGGCGGTAGGCGATCAGGTCGGCAATCGTCATCATCCTGAGTCCGTGGCGCTTCGCAAACGCGGCGACGTCGTCGAGACGCGCCATCGTGCCGTCGTCCTTCATTATCTCGCAGCAGAGCCCCACCTCCTTGAGCCCCGCGAGCCGGCAGAGATCCACGGTCGCCTCGGTATGGCCAGCGCGCCGAAGAACGCCGCCCTCGCGCGCCTCGAGCGGGAACATGTGGCCGGGGCGCCTGAAGTCGGAGGGCTTAACGCCGTCTTTTACGCACGCGAGCGCGGTCGTAGAGCGCTCCGCGGCGGATATGCCGGTCGTCGTCGAGGCCGCGTCTATCGAGACGGTGAACGCGGTCTGGTGGTTGTCCGTGTTCTGCGCGACCATCTGAGGGAGGTCGAGCCTGCGGCACCACGCCCTGCTCATCGGCATGCAGATGAGGCCGCGCGCATACGTCGCCATGAAATTGACGTTCTCGCGCGTCGCGAACTCCGCCGCGCAGATGCAGTCGCCCTCGTTCTCGCGGTCGGCATCGTCCGTCACGAGAACGATTTCACCGCGCTTCAGCGCCTCAAGGCAGTCCTCAACCGAATCGAACATACATCTCAACTTCAAACTTTAAACTTCAAACTTCTTACGACCCCGGGTGCACGGGCTTCGTCCCCGCCTTGCACATCGGGCACTCCGCCGCAGTCCAGGTTTCCGGAGTCATCTGCATGAGCGAGAACATCGGGATGCGGCCGAACTTCACCTTGCCGCCGGAGCGGTCGACGAGCAGGACGACTCCTGCGACCTTTCCGCCCGCCGCCTTCACGAGATCGATCGTCTCCTGGACGCGCCCGCCCTTCGTCACGACGTCCTCTGCGACTACATAGCGTTCGCCCTTCCTGATCGAGAAGCGCCTGAGCGCGAGAACGGTGTTGGGCTTGCCGGTCGCGTCAACGCCCTTGCCCTGGACCTTCTCGGCGAAGATGCACTTGACGTTCAGCTCGCGCGCGACCTCGTGGCCGACGAGGATTCCGCCCACAGCGGGCGAGATCACGCCGTCGATCTTCTTGCCGAGCCTGCCGGACTTGACCGCTTCGCGCGTCACCGCGCGGCAGAGCTTCTCGGCGATGCGCGGGAACCTGAGCACGTTCGCGCACTGGAAGTAGCGGTTCGAGTGGAGCTTGGACCTTAGCTCGAAATGCCCTTCGAGCAGCGCCCCAGTATCCTTGAAGGCCTTTAGGACCTGATTCTGAGTCATGTCGCTTTCCCCTTTCAGTCTATTTTTAGAAGATCTTCCCTTGAAAACGCCTTCTTCGCCTCTGCTTCGCCCTCCTCGGCGGCAGGGGCGATCACCCCGGGCGCTTCGGCCGCGACCGTCGGCGGCAGGTAATTCGGCGCGTACGAGGCGCACGCGGCGGATTTGCCGCGCACGGGACGCGACGGCATCACGGGGCGCACGGGCTCGGGCGGCAGCTCGCCCGACGAAATGTCGGTCCTGAGGCCCTTGATGCCATTCGCGCCGACCTGCCACGAAGTCCTCGCCGCGGCAAGAGCGACGCGCTCCTCCTCCTCGGAGAGGAGGACCAGCGCGCATGACGGCCCGTGCGGGGCGGCCCTCACGGCGGCGTGGAAGCCAACGGCCTCGTAGGGAAAGGCAAAGGCTATCGCGACAGGCACCACCGCTATCTCGAGAAGCGAGATGGCCTCGTGCCTCAGCGCACGCAGCGGTCGTGGACGCCATTCGATCATTCATCGGCCTTTCCCGCCCTCTTCTCGGCGAAGAGAACGCTGCCGACGCCGCTGCGACGCGCCATAGCCGCTATCTTCATCAGCTCGCCTGTCGCGACACGCCTGTCGGCGAGAACGAGCAGAGTCTTGCGGTTCGACTTGGCCACGCGGTCTTCGAGATGGGCGCCGAAAGCCGCCGACGACGAGTCGTCGCCCATCGTGTAGCGCGCGTCGTCGAAGAAGACAAGCGTCTCGTGGGGCATCGGCATTACGAGCGCTACGAGCGACGCGCTCTCGCCCTCGTCAAGACCGCTTGAATCAGGGAGATCGAAGAGGACCCCGCGTTCGGTGACGAAGGTGCCGCTCACCATGTAGAGCATCAGGAGCAGGAGAAGCAAGGTCACCCACGGCGCAGCGGAGACGAGCGGCCTGGTCCATGCCGGCCCGTGCCGCCATATTCCCTGCGAGCGCTCGGGTGTCCACTTCCAGGGGCTCACTTCTTCGCCTCCCTCGCAGCGGCGAAATAGCCCGTGATCTGGCTCGCGGCCGCCTCAAGCTCGACTACGATGCGCTCCATGCGCACGCGCAGAACGCCGTACATCACAAGGACGGGGATGGTCACGCCGAGGCCGAGGGCTGCGGAGAGAAGCGCCTCCATCGACGAGTTGAGGAGATCGGTGCGCGCGACGAGCTCCTGCGCGTTGACGAGAAGAACGGTCTTCACGAAACCTATGATCGTGCCGAGAAGCCCGAGGAGCGGGGCGATCTGCCCGATGATGGCGAGAGAGGCGAGGCGGCGGTCAAGGCGGCCTATCTCTGCGCGCCCCTGCGAATCGACGGCCTCGCGCAGCACGCGCGCACCCGCGTCGCGGTGGCGTATGGCCGTCGCGACGACGGCCGCGACCGGAACCGCGGTGTCTTCGCAGATCGCGAGCGCCTCCTCGGCATTGCCGCCCGCAAGGACGTTGACGACGCCCTTCACGAAGTCCTGCCAGTCGATCTGGACGCGCCTCAGCTCGAAGAAGCGTTCGAAGAATATCACGACCGCGGCGATCGCAAGCGCCACAAGCAGCCAGAACACGGGGCCTCCGGATATCGTCATAGGAAGTTTCCTTTCCTCTTTATGCGCTCAATTCGCTTCGCGGCCTCAGCGGACGCGGGCACATCGCTCGCCACCACGAGCTCCAGCACGTGAACCGCCTGATAGTCGCGGCCGCGCGACTCAAATTCATCGGCAAGCCGAAACGCCGCGCGGGAGAACGCTGCGCGCGCCTCGTCGTCAAGCCGTACGCCCTGCGCGCGCGACATGCGGTAGGCAAGCACCACGTCGGCATAGTAGCGGTCTATCGCCTCGTCCATGCGCTTGAGCTTCTCCAGGGTCTTCGCGACCTTGTAGGAGAGCGAAATCCTCTGGCTCGGCGAAAGCGCCTCGCCCATCCTGACGCCGCGGTAGGCCTCGAGGGCCTCCTGGTAGCGCACGGGATTGTCCGCGCCCATCGCAAAGAGCGCGTCGGCGCCGAGCAGCTTTGCGCGCAGCCTGTCCGCCGCATCGACACCGTCCGCAAGCGAAACCCTCTCGAGCACGAGCACGGCCTCGTCGAAGCGCGCGAGCTCGATCAGCGCCTCTCCCTGGACCAGAAGGCCGCGCAGGGACGCAGGGGTGCCGGGATACTTCTCGGCAAGGCGCGTCACCGTCTGTATCGCCCCCTGGAAGTCGTTCTCGGCGAAGGCCGCGCGCGCAGACCAGACAAGCGCGTCTGGCGCATCAGGCGAATCTGGCGACTTCTCGGCGTATTCGGCGAAGAGCCTGCGCGCCTCCTGCCACGCGCCGCGGTTGTAGGAATGCTTCGCGAGCCAGAGCACCGCCATCGCCCTAACGTCGGCGTCGGAAGACTCCGCCGCAAGGCGCTTGACGAGCTTCTCCGCCTCTTCGTCAAGCCCCTGCCCGTAGAGGCACATCGCCTCGAGGTAGTCCATTCTCGGCTTGCGCGAGGCATCCTTTACGGCAACGTCCCTGAACACCTTCTGCGCCTCGGCGAACCTGTATTCCCGGTAGAGGCTGCGGCCACTGTCCTCGAGGTCCCTGAGGCGGACGATATCCTTTATGCGGGACGCCGATTCGCTCGCGGGATACTTCGAAAGAACCGCGCGGTACTTCGAGAGCGACTCGTCCGTCCTGCCGGCCTCGGCGAGCACGTCGCCCTGCTTCACGATCTCCATCGCGCGATCGGCGTCGCTTGTCGCCGTCTCCTCGGCGCGCGCGAACGCCTCGAGGGCCTCGTCGTGCCTGCCGAGCTTCGAGAGCGCCCAGCCGAGGCCGTCCTGAAGACGCGAGAGACTCTTCGAATCGGGCCATGTCTCGAATGTCTCGCGATACGCGGCGGCCGCCTCGGCGAAGCGCCCCGCGGAGAGGTATGCGTCGGCTATCGAGGCGAGGCCATCGCGCGCGCCGGGCGCGTCAGGCGCGTCGCGGACGAGCGAACGGACTATCGACGCGCCTTCGTCGAGCGTCGTCGAGTCGGCGAGCAGAAGACGGCCGAGGGCGTAGCCGGCAAGCCGCCTCGAGTCCATCGACGCGCTGCGCGCGAACGCCTCGCGCAGAAGCTTCTCGTCGGCGAGCTTGACGCTCGCCGCGGCAAAAGCGCGCTCGCTCGCGTTTGTTCCGCGCGCGGCGACGGCGCGCCACACCTCCTCCGCGCCGGACCTGTCGCCTGTAGCGGCCATAAGATCGGCGGCGAACATCTCGGAGTCTTCGTCTGCGAGCGCGTCCGTGGATTCCTTCACGATCTTGAGCGCATCCGCCGCGCCCTTCTCGGACATGGCGACCCGCGCCCTGAGGCGCGTGGCAAGCCGCGAGCAGGCCGGGTCGGCGAACTTGCGGTCGGCGAGGAGATAGCCCGCCTGGTCGTTTTTGCCGGTCTCGACGAGGGCGAGGGCGCGGAAGTAGACCAAGCGCTCATCCTCGGGGTTCTTCCACTCCTCCATCGCCTCGAGGAGCTCCTTCCACTTTCCCTCGCGGGCAAAGCTTTCTGCGATGACGTCGCGGGCGGACGGATCGCCGGACTTCGCTGCGTGCGCGCGAGAGACGTCCCAGAGTCCGTCCCTGAGCGCCTCGCGCGCGACGGCAAGCTCGTCGCCGAACGCCTCCATGGACGCCATGAAGCAAATGGCGCCCGCCAGCAGACTTCCGACAGCTCTAAATTCAACTTTCAACTACCAACTCCAGACATCAGCCATCAAACCTTAGACTTCAGACAAGCCCGCCGAGGTAGCCCATTTCGGCGAGAAGCCGGTCGTTCTTCATCCAGTTCGGCTCGACGCGCACCCAGAGCTCCAGCGCGACGGGAATGCCGAAGACATCCTTCAGCTCGCGCTCCGCCGACTTGCGTACGGCCTTTATCGTGGATGCGGACCTGCCTATCACTATCGGCTTCTGCGACGGGCGGTTGACGAGAACCTCGGCCACGGCAGACCACCGAGAACCTTCGTCGACGACGCGCTTCACGACGATGCCGAGCTCGTGCGGCAGCTCCTGGTGAAGATGCGAAAGGTACTTCTCCCTGATCGCGTCGGCTATCGCGAGCTTGCGCGGATAGTCAGTCACGATGTCTTCGTCGAAAAGGAGCTCCCCCTCCTCGGCGAAGCCAAAGAGCGCGTCAAGGACATCCTTCGCGCCGCCCTCGGTCGTTGAAATGGACTTGACCCAAATGGGGTCCGATTTGGTAGGGTCGCCTTTCCAAGGCGACCGCGGACGTCTCGGAGAGACGTCCCTACCATCGTCCCCCATTTCACACGCCTCTTTCCACGCGTCGCGGAACATCTTCTCGAAGAACGGCGACTTGTCGGCCTTGTTTAGGACGAAGACGACCTTCTCGGGCTTCTCCTTGGCGATGCGCTGCATCCAGCCGATGTCCTCGAGCTGCGGCTCCTGCGCCGCGTCGAAGACTACGCAAGTTATGTCGGCTCCCGCGGCGCTCCTGCGCGCCATGCGGTTGAGGAGCGTGCCGAGCGTGCCGACGGCCTTGTGGAGGCCGGGAGTGTCGAGGAGGACAAGCTGTCCGCGCGGGTCGGCGACTATGCCGCGTATCGTGTTGCGCGTCGTCTGCTCGACGGGGGATACGATCGAGACCTTCTCCCCCACGAGCGCGTTCACGAGCGTGGACTTGCCCGCGTTCGTGCGCCCCACAACCGCGACTGTCGCTACGAGCGCCATTACGGAACGGGGAAGTTCGCGACAAGCGCCGCGGCTTCGCGCTTCACTCTTTCCTGGACGGTGGTGTCTGCGATGTTGTCGAGGACGTCGGCGATCCACGTGCCGATCTTGATCATCTCCGGCTCCTTCATGCCGCGCGTCGTCGCGGACGCAGTTCCGACGCGGATGCCGGAGGTCTTGAAGGGAGACTCGGTGTCGTAGGGGATCGTGTTCTTGTTGACGATGATTCCGGCTGCGTCGAGAGCGGCCGCGGCATCCTTGCCGGTGATGCCCTTCGACTTCTTGACGTCGACGAGGAAGAGGTGGTTGTCCGTTCCTCCGGAGACGATCCTGTAGCCGCGGTCCTGGACGGTCTTGCACATCACCTGGCAGTTCTTGACGACCTGCTGCGCGTAGCCCTTCTTCGCCTCGCTCATCCACTCGCGGAAGACGACCGCCTTCGCCGCGATGATGTTCTCCAGGGGGCCGCCCTGCATGCCGGGGAAGACGGCCGAGTCAAGCGCCTTCGCCCACTTCTCCTTGCAGAGCACCATGCCGCCGCGCGGACCGCCGAGCGTCTTGTGCGTCGTCGTGGTGACGAAGTCGGCGTAGGGAACGGGCGAGGGATGCGCGCCGCCGGCGACGAGGCCAGCGATGTGCGCCATGTCGACCATCATTATGCAGCCGACCTTGTCGCATATCTCGCGGATGCGCCTGAAGTCGATCGTGCGCGGATAGGCCGAAGCGCCCGTGAGGAGGATCTTGGGCTTGACCTCCATCGCCTGACGCTCCATCGCGTCGTAGTCGAGCATCTCGGTCTTCGGGTCGACCGTGTAGGGAACGATGTTGTAGATCTTGCCCGAGAAGTTCACGGACGAGCCGTGGGAGAGGTGGCCGCCCTGGTCGAGCGACATCGACATGATCGTGTCGCCCGGCTTGATCGTCGCAAAGTACACGGCCATGTTCGCCGCCGAGCCGCAGTGGGGCTGGACGTTCGCGTGCTCCGCGCCGAAGAGCTCGCACGCGCGCTTCCTCGCAAGCTCCTCCGCCGCGTCGACGGGAAGGCAGCCGGAGTACCAGCGCTTGCCCGGATAGCCCTCGGCGTACTTGTTCATGAGGACCGAACCCGCCGCCTCGCGGCAAGCGCGGGAAGACGTGTTCTCGGACGCGATCAAGTTGATCTCGGCGTCCTCCTGCCTCGTCTGCGCCTCGATCGCGGCAAACACCTCGGGGTCGTCGCGCATAAGCCCCGAGCAGTCGGAAAGACGCTCCGCGCGCTCGAGCTTCCAGCGGCGGCGCGCGTGGCGCTCGCTCTCGTCGACTGGAGTCGCGATGAACGCCTTCGCGATTTCGACGGCGTAGGAGGGAGAGACGATGTCTGCACCGAGGCAGAGGACGTTCGCCCCGTTGTGCTGGCGGGTGATCGTCGCCGCGTCGGTCGTCGCGCAGACGGCGGCACGGACGTTCTGGAAGCGGTTTGCGGCCATCGACATTCCGATGCCGGAGCGGCAGACGAGTATGCCGAAGTCGGCTTCGCCGCTCGCAACGGCCTTGGCGACTTTCGCCGCATAGTCAGGATAGTCGCAGCTTGCCTTGTCGGCAGGACCCATGTCGACGACCTTCGCGGCGCCCGCAAGGGCGTTGACGAGAGCGGCCTTCAGTTCTACGCCGCCGTGGTCGGAACCAATCGCAATGTTCATCGTGTTTTCCTTGGTGTTGTCGCTTGTACAGCAAAAGTGAGGTAATATTATACCAAATCTGCGCTCTCCTCCCGGGTATCACTAGTCCGAATTACGCAGATATTCACTCACAGCAACTCGCGTGCGAGGCGCAGGCAGTTCGCGGGCGTAAAGCCAAACTCATCCGCCAGCCGCGCGTAGGGTCCCGACGCGCCGAAATGCTCGAGCGACAGATACCGCGTCGTCGCGGGCGCGACGGCGAACTCCATGAGCCCCTTGCGGACGCCCGCCTCGGCCAGTACGCGCCGCATCATCGCCGCCGCGGGTCAGGCGGAAGCCGTCGATGTCGACGGAACCGCCGGACGGTGCGGCGGAATAGCAGAACAGCGCGAAGCGCGTGCCGACGAAGAAGCGCTGCCAGTCGAAGTGCATCCCGACGCGCGGCCCGATGCGGTGCCAGGACTTGCCGTCAAGGCTCCAGTCAAGCTCCGCCCAGTCCTGCCCCGGACGGAAATCCGCGCGGATGCGCATGTAGACGACGTCCGACGCGAGCGGAACCGACGCCCGCTCGACGGACTCGGTCTTCGCTATCCGGCGGTTGTTGTCGAATACGCTCTTCTCCTCGCTCATGACGAGGCGTCTGCGCCCGTCCGCCATCACGACGGAAAGAAGCGCGCTGTCGGACTGGAACGCGGCAAAGCCCGCGCGGTCGCCGTCCTTCATTTTCGAGACGTCCATCCTGATTTCGCCAGTGCACGCCGGTCCGACCATCCGCTGCGTCAGGGTGTTGCGGGCGAAGAAGATGTTCTCGGCCTTATGCCGCGCCTTCAGCCGCAGCCAGCCGGGCCGTTCGGAAAGCGACCAGGCGCCTTCCAGCGGATTGTGGTTCCACTGCCAGAGGAGGCTCAGCTCCCTTCCCCCGAAATCGTCGCTTCCTGCGATTCCCGAGAGGTCGGGATGACCCCTTGAGACATCGTTCGGTATCCTCCCGTCCGAATCGCCGAGCATGGGCCAGCCGTCCTTCCACGTAACATCCATCAGGCACGGGACGCGTCCGATTCCGCCGCGGTCCTGAAAGACGAGCGCGCGCCACCTTCCGTCAGGGCACTCGACGACGCATCCCTGGCCGACGCCGCCGTACGACTCGAACGCCGTTTCGAGGATGACCTTCTTCTCCCATGCGCCCGTCAGCGAACGCGCGCGGTAGCAGACCTCGCGCCGGACGTGACCCGGCAGATAGGCCGACACCATCATCAGGTAATAGTAGCCGTCCTTCTTGAACGCGGCGGAACCTTCAAGAAGCGCCGTTTCCTCGCCGCGTTCGAAGAGCTGTCGGTCGAGTCCGCCCTTCTTCACGGCGGAGAAGTCCGGCTCGAGTTCCGTCACGCGGCCGGACCCGTGGAAGCCGTACACCCTTCCGTCGTCGTCGAACAGGATGGAGCAGTCGTGGAGATGCGGCGCGAGCGAAAGTAGCATCCCTGTTTTCATGGCACGGCAACTCCTGTAGGCGGTACGGGCGTGCGCCAACGCCCCTTGATGTGGTTACGGCAGCGGCTTGACCTTGAGCGAACGCAGCCAGGTGCGCCCGCCGGAGGGAGCCGAGTCGTGGTGGAAGAGATACCATTTCCCGTCGACTTCCGTTACGCAGTGGTGCGTCGTCCAGCCGACCTGCGGCTCCAGGAGCACGCGATCGTAGCGATAGGGCCCCTCAAGCGCATCCGAGACGGCGTCGCAGACGAGATGCGTGTCGCCGGTCGAATAGGCGAAGTGGTATTTCCCGTCCTTGAAGTACAGCCAGCTCGCCTCGAAGAAGCGCCGCGCGTGGTCGCCCGACCTGAGGGGCTCGCCGTTTTCGTCCACGATCACGAGATCCACTGGCGGCCCGGCGAAGGAGCGCATGTCATCCGCAAGGCGCGCAATCTTTGGGCAGAGCGCCGGTTCCGCATCGGCGGGCTCAAGTGCACACCGCGTGCCGTCGGGAAGCGTGTCCTCCGCCGCCGAAAAGACCGCCTTGTTGCTGCGGTAGCGCTGGAGCTGTCCGCCCCAGATGCCGCCGAAGACAAGGTAGTGCGCACCGGTCTTCGGATCCCTGAAGCAGCACGGGTCGATGGAGTAGCTGCCGGCGATGGGCTCTGGTTCTGCGACGAACGGCCCCTCGGGGCGCTCCGCTGTCGCCACGCCGATATGGAAGACGTCGTCCTTGTCCTTCGCGCAGAAGTAGAGGTAGTAGCGTCCGTCCTTCTCCGCCACGTCGCTGTCCCACAGCTGCCGCTTCGCCCACGGCACGCCCGCGAGGTCGAGGATCACGCCGTGGTCCACGACCGCGCCCGTCATGGGGTCGAGCCGGCCTTCCGCGTCGGGTTCGATGGAAAGCGCATGGTAGTCGACCATGTCGAAATGGTCGCCGTTGTCGCGCTCGGGGATGCCGCTCTCGCGGTCGTGGCTCGGGTAGATCCAGATCCGCCCGTTCCACACGTGCGCGGCGGGATCGGCCATGTAGTCGGCGGGGAATAGATAGCGTGCGTTCACTTTGACCTCCTGGCGTTCAGTTCGAGCTGCATCTCCCTCTCGGTGCGCTTCGAAATCGGATAGAAGAGGAGCGCGACGCAGCCGACGGCGAAGAGCGCGGCGGGGATCAGCGAGACGGAGAGCCGGATCGCCTGCTGCGCCTCGGCGGTCTGGGACGCAGCCTCCGGATCAAAGCCGGCCGCGCCGAGAATCCAGCCGCACACGGCGCCGCCGAGGCCAAGCCCCGCCTTCAGCGCGAAGACGATGCCCGCGAAGACAAAGCCCGTCGCGCGACGGCCAGAAACCCATTCGCCGTGGTCCGCCACATCGCCCATCATCGCCCAGAGAAGCGGAATCGTAGGCGCGTAGGCAAGCGACTTGAGCGCGCCCATGGCGAGAAGCCCGTAGCGACTTGTCGCGGGCACGAAGTAGAACCCGGCGGTGAAGACGGCCGTGAGCGCCAGGCAGACGAGGTAGGTCGCCTTCTTGCCGAAGCGGTCGCTGAGGATCCCGGGAAGCGTCACGACGGCGACGAACGTAATCCCCTGGCCGACGCCGTTGAAGAGCGGAAAACCGAGAGTCTCTTCGCTCACCGCATACTTGAAGTAGTAGGCAGAGGCGCTTCCCCAGAGCGCGAGCGTCACGAAAAGGAAGAGCGTCAGGACGAACATCGCGCGCCACGGCGCATCGCCCAACACGCTCTTCATGTCTTCGCCAAGCGACTTCCTCTGCGTTGCCGGCGGGGCGATGCGCTCCTTCGCCGCGCAGCCGCTCACCAGCAGCATGACGGCGGCAAACACGGCGTAGATCCCGACCGTCACGCCCCAGCCGGTCCTCGGATCGTCGAAGCGCTCCACGAGGGGCAACGTCGCGACCTGGACGACGATCGTCGCGACGGTCGCGGCGACGAAGCGCACGGTCGCGACGGACGTGCGCTCGCGCCCTTCGTCCGTCATGACGCCGCCGAGCGAGGAATAGGGCGTGTTGTTGAAGCTGTAGAGCGCCATCAGGAGCGCGTAGGTTCCCGCCGCCCACGCGGTCTTCGCACGGACGCCCCAGTCGGGCGAGAGATAGGACAGCGCGAAGACAACGGCAAACGGAATCGCCGTGCCGACGACCCACGGACGGTACTTGCCCCATTTCGTGGAGGTCCTGTCGCTGAGTATCCCGGCGAGGGGATCGACGAAGGCGTCGAACACGCGCGCGCCGAGCAGCACGAGCCCCGCAGCGCCCGCACCGATGCCCAGCACGTCCGTGTAGAACATGAGCTGGAACATCATCATCAGCTGGAAGACGAGGTACCCGTTCGAGTTACTCAGCGCGCGAAACGGTATGACGCGAACTCGGTGCCCGCCGCGGATTTCACGAAGACGAAATAGAGGTCGCAAGTCTCCGCGCCGATTCCGGAGACCGCGGCGGAGAACTTCCTGAACTCGCCCTTCGTGTCGGAAAGCGCAATCGTCGCGGCGAGCGGACCGTCGACAGCGCCCTTTCGGACCTCCACCACGGCGGGGCCCTTCGCGCGGCACAGGGTAGCAACGGACTTCGGCGCGGCGTCGAACGCGAAGCCGGCGTACCTGATCCACGCGCCGCCTTCGGACGCCATGATGACGCTCTCGCTCGCGTTGCGCACGGACGCCATCTTAACCTTCACCTTCTCGTCCTGGCAGATCGTCACCGCCCGGTTCACGCTGTACGGATCAAGCGGCTTGAGCTGCTTCGGACCTTCGTGCGTCGGGACGACCTTCGCGATCGTGCCGTCGTCGTTGTACTTCAGCTCGTCGATGCACACCGAGCGTTCGAAGACGTTGTTGTGGCCCTGCCTGTTGGAGAGAATGCGCGAATGGTAGACGATGTACGTCTTTCCGCGGAAGTCGACGATCGAGTGGTGGTTGTTGTTCCACGAATTCTCCGCCCAGTTCGGGAGGATCGCGCCCTTCCAGACGAACGGACCGAGCGGCGAGTCGCCGATCGCGTAGTCGATGGATGCACCGCGGTCGGGGAAGTTGGCGGAGTACGAGAAGTAGTACTTCCCGTTGTGCTTGTGCATGTACGACGCCTCGAAGAAGTACGGCATCACGGTCGCCTCGCCTCCGTCCTTCGACGCCTTCATCATGATCCCCGGGAACTGCGCGCTGACCATGTCGTCGTTGAGCCGCACGGCCCTGGCCATCGTGTCGCCGTTGCCGCCGAAATAGAGGTACGCCTTCCCGTCGTCGTCAACGAACGCGGCGGGATCGAACACCCAGCACGAGTCGCAGCCGGGCATCTCGCGTCCGATGAGGTGCTTGCCGAGCGGGTCGGTGTAGGGACCCTCCGGACGGTCCGCGACGGCTACTCCGATGGGTCCGCCGGAATTGGGGTAGTAGAGGTACACCTTGCCGTCCTTCACCGCAGCGCCCGGCGCATAGAGGTTCCAGCACCACTTGACGTCCTTCCCGCCCGTGAAGACATCGCCGTGGTCAGTCCAGTTGACGAGGTCGTCGGTGGACATCAGCACGTAGTCGTTCATCTCGAAGCCCTTCTGTCCGTCGAGGTCGTGGCTGCA
>ONVK01000049.1 GCA_900321255.1 uncultured Lentisphaerota bacterium
CAGTGCATCCTCGGGAACTGGGCAAACGGCGCACGCGTTCGTCTCTCGCTTCGGGGAAAAGCGCGACTCCTCCCGCGCGCTGCATCCACCGTCCGCAGCGCGATACTTCGTCGGCGGGATACCGTCTCCTCGTCTCACGCGCGTCCGCTGGCGCATCACGCGAACTGTCGTCACGCCGTTCCCCTGCGCTCGTTCCTCACACATGCGCCGTTAGCCCGACCTTCCGCTATGGCGCGTTTTCCTTCGTAGCTTTTGCGCTCGCCGACTCATGGTCGGCTCGCTTAACCTCGCCCGCGTATCCCTCCGGAGCGAAGCGGAGTCGCCGAAGGCGAGCTCAATGCGGGGTGCAAATCCGCCGCGCCCTACTCAGCCGCAATCGGCGCGTCGCTAACCCAGACCTTGTAGAACCCCTGCGCCCCCTCCCGTGCCAATCATCCTTGGCCTTCACGCCACAGACGCCTGAAAATACGCGCTTCCAGAGGGGCTGTCCCCACAAAATCCCGACATTCACGATGTATGGTCTTAATGTCCAGACGGCGCTTCGCCGTCCCTCAATCCTTCTCCGCGTATCTTCCAGTCCCGAGCGTCCACTGCCAGCGCTCGCGCGCTTCATAGCTCCAGGCGTCGTCATCGTCTTTCTCGATCCCGAGACGGACCA
Source organism: uncultured Lentisphaerota bacterium (assembly GCA_900321255.1). Taxonomy (GTDB): domain Bacteria; phylum Verrucomicrobiota; class Kiritimatiellia; order RFP12; family UBA1067; genus UBA1067. The sequence continues at coordinate 659 of ONVK01000049.1, forward strand.
TCTTGTCGTGCATCGACTCGTAGTTCGGGTCCAGAGGTCGTAGAATAGTGTATATCAAGTACGGGATTGCCCACAGGGGGAAGGTCAACACGAGTATCCATGTTGGAATATAACACCAGAACGGCGACCCATCCGGCACCTCGATTCCGTCGACGACCGTCACGCCGGGCTTGCGAGCGGACGACTTCACGCCTTCCTGCCGAAGGCGGGACATGAGCTTGTCGCCGACCTCCTCAGGGCAGGCGTTTACGATCAGGTCGTAGCAGCCGTCATCGGCAAGAACCACACTAAGCTGGCCGTTCTTGATTTTGTTCTCCATGTCTTCGATGCTCCACCCGTTGGCGTCGCGCAGCGCCTTGGACTTCCGCGCGGCCCTCTCGTAGATGTCTTTCTCCGATGTCTTCTTGCAGACATCCTTTTTGGGGGCGTAGCCGCGCGTAGCCGTGCTGGCCTTTGGCGACGTACCCGACGGCCTCTTGATGATAATGGTGTGGGGCTCCTCCTTGCGCTTTATCGGCGGTATGCGGAGAGTCTTCTTCTTCAACGCCTCCTTCTGCTGCTTGACGAACTCCTCCGTGGCGATGAACTTCTTGTTACAGTAAATGCACTGTACCTTCCACCCGACGGACTCGTCGGGCAAGTCAAGCTCAGTGCAGCAATGTGGGCACTGAATGATCATCTCTCGCCTCCTTCCTTTTTCACCACTACTAAATTCTTTATTTCTTCTTGCAATTTTCTGTCATGCGACATTATCGAAAAGCCCCTGATGAACACGCTTGGAGGTCAGATGATATCCGCCGCAGAAATGGCAATAGTATACCCTAAGCGGCGTACCCCTGGCAAGCGTTATTCGCTTCGCCTCCTTCCCAGCATAGTTCTCGTCGTTGGATCCGGTGGGGACAGGCGGTGTTACAGGCGTTCAGCGAGGTCAAAACATTTGTCAAACCATCGGCTACTCTATCAATTCTACTCTATCAATAAGCTCCGCCCCTTCATCCTCCGTCTAAAATGCCCGAAAATACGCGCTTCCAGAGGGTCTGTCACCGCATATTCTGTCACCGCATATTTTTAGTCTCCTTTGCTCCCTTCCTCCTCCTCTTGCGAAGCCATCCTCGATTCCCATTTGTTTTCCGTCAATTTGGCATTCTTTCGCTTTCTCTTTTCAATTATCTCCCATATTCCCGCAAAGTCTTTCCCTGTAAGCGGAATGTTAGCAATTGGCATACCGATACCTACTGCCCAGCGTGGATGATACCGATAGGTCATAGTATTTGCATCAATCCAAAGCCAAGGCCCCTGACGATAATAGTATTCGGGGGTGTCATCAGTAAAACCGTGTTCTTCAAGATATCTAACAATCCACGATGATCTATGGTCATCAAGAATGGCTTTATCCTCTATCAAAAATTTGCCATTGGCACCCCATTCTGTTTCTGGACCCATATTCATTCTCCATTTGTTTGATGAAAGAATACGTCAATGGCCTCCAAACATCGTCTTGCCGAAACCAAAAGCTACACCACCGCAGCTCTTCTTTCCACCTCCGCCGCGAGCCACCGAATGACCAAGATATTCGCCACGCGGTCCATAAAACTTGCCGTCCATCCCCCTGTGCCCCTTATACTCACCACGCGCCCCAAAAATCTTCCCGCTCGTCTTATCTCGCCAGCCCTTAAAGCTTCCTCGTGCGTCGAAGAACTTTATCGTGTCCCCAGACCTTACCGAATGTCCCTCGTATTCACCTCGCGCACCATAGAACTTCCCCGTAGTATAGTCTCGATAGCCCTTGTATCTGCCCTTCTCATCGTAGAACTTGGCGATGTTCCCCTCTCGCACCTTGTATCCGCGATACGAGCCATCGCGCCCATAGTGATCGTATGTATAGCTCTTCATGTCACCTCCTCGCCCCGTCAGCAGAATTCCGCCCTGGAGAATCCGAGCGTATTCGCATTCTCCGCAACTGTTCTTGCCAGCTCCGGCGAAATCGGGTTTACGCTTGTCGCATCGATGTCGAGCGAAACCGAAACTCGCATTCCCTTCCCTGCCATGTTCGCCAGCACCTCGTCAAGAACCTGACGAAGCGCCGCCGTGTTTTCCGACACATCAACGCTGACGCTCCCCATAAACCTCCGCTTTGCCGGCGTCGGCATTGGCGGCGGTTCTTCTCCTCCTTCCTCCGGCAGATCTGGGCCGTCAGGCTGAACATCCGTTCCGCCTTCACCTCCAGGGCCTTCCGATTCACCATCAATCGGCGGCTCGTCAACGACATCAACTTCCGGCTCCTTCGCAATCCGATCCTGATATGCTGCCGCTGCCACGTCTTTGATCAGCAGCTCCGATTCGGATATCCCCGTCATGCCAGGGAAAGCCCCGTATGTAAAATCAAGATAGTTGCCGTCCTCCGTCTTCGCCCTCGCATAGCCGAACATCTTGGCAGACGTGCCCTCGGCGACAGTATTGCAGAATGCCTCTGCCGTAACAATCCTCGGGAAGTTGTAGAAGGACGCCATGTCCTGCCACAGACGGCGAGTGGAGATCTCCGTGACATCGCCTTTGAAGTACAGCTGCTCCAGCGTTGCCTTCATGAACATAGGAGCCCACCTCGTCACGATGTCTTCGTTTTGCTCCAATGTGCGCACCACGACCTCCCCCAAGGTCTCCGACGCCGCGATCTGCATCTTCCGCACCTCGAAACCGACGTCGTTCGCACCCTTAGCGATGGGCACGACGAGATAGCGGAACCCCTCTGCGACGATTCCCGCGAGGATCCGCTCGCTCTGACGCTCCTGCGCCTCCACCTGATCGCGCTCCTGCATGGTCGCGTTGATCGCCCCGTTCAATATGCCGTCGCGAACCTCCCGCCATGCGAGGACAGTCTTGCACATGTCGTCCATGCGACCAAGCATGTTGACGTCCGCCGCGAGAAAGACTATCCTGTTCTTTCTGAGGCGCGGCGTCGCTCCATTCATGTCGAGATAGCGCTTCGCCTCCTGGAATGTGCGCCCCTCCGTCGAACGGGAATAGGCGCTGTTCAACTTAAGCACAACAACCCTTATGCCGTCCATGACATTGTCCGGCACGTTCCGATGGTCTTCAAACACATGGAACCCCGCAACGCCATTCGGCGCACCCCAGCGATCCTTCAAGACCGTCACAAGGTGTTCAACGGATTCAGCGCCTTTGACACGCGCCTTGTATTCAGCCATCGTGCGGCTGAGGTTCGGCCTCGTGTCGTACCAGTACCGCTCGTTCTGGCAGAAGAGGAACTGCAGGTTTTCGCGCATCTTGCGGATTGCGTCGCCATAGAACGACAGCTCCTGCCCGGGCAACGCGCAACCAAGGTATATCTGCTTCTCGGCAATGCCCCTCACGGTCTGCGCCGAACTTGACGCCGCGCTTCCCATGAAAATCGCCCGCGCCGCCCTGATCGACGCCTGTATTGCGCCAAGCCGCGCGTCCGCCTTGTCTATCTGCGCAGGCTTGGATTCCGGCCCGTCGATCTCCAATCCAAGGATCGCGCTCCAGCCGTTCGGCAGAAACTGAGTGGTCTTGTTCGCGATAGCCGTGTCTCGCAGCGGAATCGACGCCGGCATAATCAGCGGCTCTTTGGTCTTGTCGGTCCACAGCCTGTTTATCACAAGCGCCATATACTGCAAAACGCCGCGCGTCTTCTGGAAGTTCTGCAGCGTCGACCAGTCCTCGTAGAGCCGCGCAAACACTTCTGGATGAATCGGATAGCACTTGCGCATGCGCTCTCTCCATGTGCCGTCCTGAATCGTCGTCGGCAGAGAATCCCGCTTCTCGTGGTAGTAGTCGGCGAACGTCCGGCATGTCTCCTCAACCGCCGCCTCGTCCTCGATCTTTTCGAAAAGCCGCCTCTTAACGATCTCGAATCCTTCTTCCGCCGACACCGGACGCCAGATTGCGTTGACGCGACCAAACGTCTTCTCCAACGTCTCAAGAGCCATACGGCCTACAGTACCAGCCGATTCAGCATCAGACTGCGGAAGCGAAACGAGAAGTATCGTCTGCTTCGCACCCTTCACCGCCTCGGAAAGCGCCTGTGCGAATGAAATGTTGCTTTCGTATGTTCCGCCAGCTATCCGCTCCGACGTATTGAACTGACGGTAGTAGCAGACAAGCTCGTCCATCAAAATGACACATGGCCCCGCCTCATTCAAGAGCCCTTCCAGTATCATTTTGCCGGGCGATGTTCCCGCCGCGTCGCTTTCAGCGACCATCGCATATCCCCTCTCGCCCAGGAGCTGCCACGCGAGATACCCCCAAAGAGTCCTGATTGTAAGGCCGTCCTTCTTCAAGGACTGGTTCGGCGCAAGCGCGTTTCCGTCGATCACCGCCACCTTAGCCTTTGGGATGTCGTCGACGCGAGCCGACTTCAAGACATCGGCTATGCCAGGCAGATCAGCACTCTTCCCCTCGTATTTTGCAAGGTGATAGACCGCAAGTAAGGTGTGAGTCTTGCCGCCGCCGAAGTTCGTCTTGAGTTCCATCACCGGCTCGCTGCCGAGTCCGTTCAGCCGCCGCGCGACCGTGACAAGCAGCTGTTTCATGCCCTCGGTCACATATGTGCGCGCAAAGAAGTTCTCAGCATTCTGGTATTCGGGCGTCGCTGTGCCGTTCGCCACGCGCGAAATATCTGCTGCAAAGTCGCTCTGCTGGAATGTGCCTTCGAGGACATCCTTGTGTGGACGCGCCACTTCAATCCATGGTTTCATTCTCTCTGCTCCTTTTAAATTCCAAGTTCGCCCTGTCTTACGACCGGCTTTGCGTTTGCGATGCTGTATGCGAGGATGTCGCTCCAGGCCGTCGCAAGCTCGTTGTAGGCGCGGGCGTCGTCCGCGAGCCCCTTGCGTTCGCAGATGGTGTAGAGGAGGTACGCGAGCTGCCGCGCCGCCTCGCCCTGCTCCGGCACGAGCGCAAGAAAATCGCCCGCCGCGCCAGTGCCGTGACGCTGGTGGATGCGCACAAGATGGTGGCACACTTCCCATACAGGCCGATGTTCGTCCTTTCTCGGATCATAGTCCTCCGGATAGTCCTGCCAGTGTACAAGAGCCGTCTTGCCGCCGGCGGACTTCAATACGCCCGCATCGACTACGCCAGGAACGGACACGCCCTTCGCGCGCGCCAATACATCCGCCTCGCCGCTCGGGCCTTCGCTCCATTTATACTGACGGAACCAGTCGCGGCAGAAGCGTGTCTCGGCATCAAAGTCTTCGCTGCATCCATCGTCGCTGTCGTCGCTCTGGTCAAGGAACTTGTTGATCTCTACAATTGCGTCATGGACGCTCATGCGCGATCCGTCGGCATTGAGAACGGCCTTGTACTTCGAGTAGATTTCCATGCCTGGCCCAATCGCCGACTGCGACATATCGACAGGCGCGACAGGCACTTCCTCGCCCGTTCCGCCCATCATGTCTTCAAGCGCATCCGGCATCTTTGCCTTCAGCTCACGCAAGAAATCCCGCCGCGTAATTTCAATGGCATCATCAGAACGCCTGCGGCAGACAAGGACGATAGAAGAGGCAAGGGCGTTTGTGCCCTGACCTATCATTCTACTTGCATTCTCTGTTCTCATTGGCCAAGTGCCTGCTATGGCAAGGCCCGACATAATTACAGCATCAAGAAATGATTCCCAGCCTGTATTAGAAGTCCCCTCGACTCCTGATTCCGACTGCTTAAACGCATAGTAAATCGTAACTGGAAAACTTGGATGTGACAAGTTCGCAAGTCTATGCATAGCTGCCGTCATACCATCCATGAAAAAAGTTTCCGCCGATTCTTTGCCACCATGTCGATAAGGTGTTGCCACCAATTCCTCTGCCTTAGGTACAGCCATTGTTGAGAAAAGTTCTTGATAAATGCCTTTCAAGCCTCGTCGCATCCAAATATAAAAGAAATCAGACAAATCCGCATATCCAATATTGTCATAATACGGCGGATCCGTTGAAACGACTTTGCTATCTGAGACATTTTGCGTCTGAGCATCAGCTTGCAAAACAAATCCACGAGCAGACTCTCTCACACATGAAAAACACTTACTAAATGCCTGGTAAACGCCATTCACAAATACTGTCCATCCTCCTGAAGCATTGGAAAGATAGTTTGCTTCCGCGAAATCCCAAATCATTGGTATTGCTTGCCGCCCAAATAACTGTCGTGGACATTGCGCAATATTTTCCCATCGCGAAAGCGAATTATTAATATCAGCCGACTTATCCACCGCAAATGTCAAATACACAGCAATCGCATTTGCATACTCTTCATCGCCACAATCGGCTATCACCTTCTGCCGCGCTTCCTTAACCAAGTCAGAGAAAGTATTGAGCGCGACAAGCTGACGGTCGGTGAACAGCTCGCCGTAGGTGGTCAAGCCGTAGTTTGGAGTCTTGAAGTCGCGGGGATTGTCTGGCAACTTTACATCAGGCCGCCATTTCGGCTTCTCTGACTTCGCCAACTCCTCCATGCCCTCAGTTGGATTAATGTAGATACGCCCGCGCGGACCATCAAGAACAACGGCAAACAACTTCTCCCCAAGGCCTGTGGCTTTCCCGTAATCGCGGATATAATCATATTCGATTGGCGCATCCGAAACGAGGCATCGGAACCCCTTGCGTTTCCCCAGCGTCGTTCCAAGTTCCGCCCCTTTCGGCGGTGTGCCGACACGTACCTCGAAGCGCCACTTGTCGCCTTCTACAATCGGCTCTACCCACGCCTCCTTGCCTTTCTTCGACGAAAGGATGAAACTCGAAACGAGCGGAACATCTACATGCGAGAACATTGGATTCGGGCTTTTCACCGTCCGCGCCCAAAGCCAGGCAATGACTGTAAGCTTCTGTCCGACATACGGCTTGAGGTCTGGACGACTCTTCGCCATCTCCGCCGTAATCTCGACTTGCGGATAAAGATGCCCGATGCGCTTCTTCGCCTCCTCGCGCATCCAATAGCCATACCTCCTCACATCCTCGGCAAGCCCCGTCGCCCCCGGCCAGAAATCATCCTTTGCGCCTTTTGCGTCCTTTGCGGCTAAATAATCCACCCCATCAGGTATCGGCCCTACCGGCTTCCGGCCCGCGAACTTCGGCGGTATCTCTATCATCGCCTTGTTGATCATCACGGCGACGGGGTTCAAATCGCTCGCATAGCTCTCAAGCCCCAACCTCTGCGCCTCAAGCGGCAATGCTCCGCCGCCCGCGAAAGGATCGTGGAACGCTGGCAGCTTCTCAGGGTCGAAACCCGGCTCGCCCTCATTCATCTTGCATGTTTCGCGCCACGACTCCCAAATCTTCTCTCGTGCCTTCTTCAGCACTTCTTCATTGTTCGTGTTTTCCCACTTCACCAGCTCTTCGATTATCTTGAAAAGCCGATTGCGCTCCTTTGTTGCCGCGCTCCGTTGCTGCGGCGTTGGGTTCTCGCCGTATTTCTCCAAAGGATCGTTCACCATCTGTGCGAAAATGACCGCACGCGCCGCCGCAAGAGGACGCCGCGCCCACCAAAGATGCAGCGTCGATGGATGCCCGTGCCGTATAGACTTCTCCCTTGCACACGCTTCGTTGATTGCCTTTAGCGGCAGCGCGACTTCGATAAGTTTCTTAGGGGCTTTCATTTTCAAGTTTGTTTTCTCTACAGGGAGTTTTGGAGATCGAGAGTTTTGCAAGATCGAGGGAGACACCTATACTTCAAACACTGGCGACTTACCGTTTTTCATCGCCTCTATGAACACATCTAACGGACACGACGGCAAATTCTTGAGACTCACTGAATAGGTAAGTTTCGTTATGCCGCTTGGAAACCGTCCGTCAGGGAACTGCGCGGGCGTTATGCGCGGGAACGAGTCGTTTATCTCGAATACCAGCGGCTCCGCTACAGCATGATAAGGCCGCATCCACGAGAAATCGCCCTCAACAAAACCACATAACGCGACTTTCTGCATAATTTCGCTTCGCGGCTCACCAAATGCAGCGATGCACGAGGCAATCGTCAGATCGCCAGACGCCTCCAACGGACAATAGACAAGATACAGCGGCTTCTGCCCCGTCAAGCTCAGCTGATTCTCGCTCGATATGACAAGCTCGCCCTTCTTCGCCTCTGGATCTCCGTGTAGATGCGCCTTGCACTCCAAAGAAAACGCCGGCAACTCGAAGTCATGAATTCCGGCGTCGGGCCCGCGATATTGGTTCGCCACATCCGTCAAAAGCCCCGCCTCGCGAAGTCGGTTCACAAGGCAGAGTTCTGCAATTACCGGATAGGAGCGGACATCCGACACCTTGTCGCCCGACATAGCAATGACTTTCTCTGCCCAGCTCCAAGGATCGGAGATTATTTCTTTGCGTACGCCACCATCAGTTCTTACAAAGCTCATTATTCTATTGGCAAACTCCTCTGCAATGACAGCGTCCATCATATCAACGTCATCAAGGTCGACAGTCAGTGTTAGGAAGTTCCCTGGAACACGCGGCAACGCATCATCCCCGTCAAGAGAATAACTCCTCCCTGGATGAACATTGTGTATGTTTATGTAATCATCACCAGTAGGTATCGCCGCACCTACACGCCCTCCTCTGCGAAAAAGCACAAAACCACCACAGTCAAACGACTCGCCCGACTTGATAGTCGTCGCTCGGAAGATAATCGCCTGTTTCTTTTGAAAATACTCGCTCGCTTCGTTCTGCGTATTCATGGCTACGCCTCCTATCTTGCGAAGACCTGTGCACCATCCCTGCCGATGCCGAACTCGGGCAGGTTCTCTGGCGCAAACACGCTGGTTCTGTCCGCATACGACGACGGATTGAAGAGCCCCTCCAATTTCGGGTTCTCGGCAACCACCTGTGAAGCAAGTTCCGCAATGTCGCGGGAGCGCGGCTGGTGCGCCCTACGCAGAATGTCTGCGGACTTGTCGAGGACGAAGCGCCGAATCTTCTCGACTGGATCGCTCGACCAGTCGGTGTGGTAGTATGCGGCCTTGCCTGGGACTTTGGCATAGCGGATGTCGTCCGGAGGATTTGCGATATTGCGGTCGAAGAACTCCGGCTTACATTCGGGCATCGCCCGCAGGACGGCCTCCTTCAGCCTTGAAACGGCCATCGGGAATCCGTTGACGCGCAACTGGTCCGCGACAATCTCCCAGAGGCGTCGGGCTACGGGGGACTGCGAAATGGGCTCCATGCCGATTGAGACAAGGCTCATGTTGTCCGGCGAATGAGACGGCCAGTAAAAGGCGGGGCAGATGATAGGGCAGCCAGCTGCGTCAACGGCCTCGGGTGGCGTGACGAGGTATATCTGCATTATCGGATTCATAACCCCCGCGATGTTGTATACCACCTCACGATAGGAAATGGCGGAGCGGTTGCCAACGGACTCTCCGAGGCAGTCCATAAGTCCACGAGGGACTTCCTTCTCTGGATGGTTCTTGACATCTTCCGCAAGGGCAAGAATACGCTCTTCAAGCGACTTGCCGTTGTAAGGCGCAAGTGCACTGGCTATGACGGCTGGGATGTTGCCGTCGTTCGCTTTCTTCTTGCGCTCAATTGCGCTCGTGACGTTCTTGAGACCCTCCTCAAGCATCGTCGCGTCGGCCATGTTTATGTGGCGCGTTTCGATCATCGCGTAAAACGCCATGTCGGTTCGGACGCTTCCATATCTAATCACGCCGCTTTCGATCTTTGCGGACTTTGGGTTACCTGCGCGAATGTCACGATCAAGTCCCATCGGGAAACTGTCCTTCCAGAGCCGCGCAGGTTCGCCGATCACCACGTTCCATCTTGCGTCTTCTTCGCCGAGCGGCACAGTATCCTCTATCTCACGCACCATCGCACGCATGGAAAGACGCGTCTCCTCTGGATAGTGCGGCATAATCGCCTCAATGTATTCCTTTACGATGTTCTTGCCCACATTGAGCCACAACGGTGCGTCGCCGTATTTGTAGCGCGGCCTTGGGCAGTACGCCTGCTGTCCGAGGCTGTGGACGAAATCCTTAGTTATGGAATTGATCGCCTCGATGTCAGAACGGGCCGCCGAAACGGCGTTTGTCGTGGTCAATGCGCCAAGGCGACCCTCGAACGCGACTTGCGCGCGAGCGCGGCCTGAGAGCTTGCGGCCCCAGCTGTATATCTTCTGGTAGTGCTCCGGATCGGACGGCGAATAGCCCTCATCGAAGTTCACCTTCATGTGCTCGTGCATCGCGCCCTCGATGAAGGCCGTGCGCTTCATTTCCTTCACGGTTTCCTCGGTCATGAAGAGCCGGGGAAGGAGCTCGTAGTCCTTGCGGTAGCCGAACCACCGCCCCATCTGCGTAAGGGTATCGACGGCGACCGACTTCCTCACGCGGTCGAAGTAGCTCACCGTAAGGCCGGTGAGAGTAAGCCCACGTCCGATGGTGTTGCCGCCCACAATGATCCAGAGATGGTCGTCGCGGAGAGAGTTCCTGTAATCACCTGTCTGGTTGTAGCGGTCCGCCTCCTGCTTCGCCGTGAGAATCGGCCTCCCTCCGTCCTGCCAGTCATCCGGCGGGTTCTTCGAGTTTATCACGGAGACATGCACATGGCTGTCGTCCCACCCATCGATGAAATACCTTACGTCGGCCTCTATGTCGCCCCAATACGGATAGTTGTCAATTGCCCCGTATTTCTCGCTTTCGTCGGAGTTGAACGCCGCGTCGAACATCTCCTTTGTGTATTGTTCCGTCATGGCATCCCAGGTAAGCCGGCATTCTTCGAGGAATGCGTCGCGAGATTCGAGAGTCGCGCACCTGCTGCGGATATAGTCCTTGATGCATTTGCATATCCCGAAGTGTGCATCCGTCATCGGCGTGATGTTTGCCATCATCGTCGTCCACCGATAATCGAGCTTGCGCGTTAGCTTCTCGCGACGTTCGGCGGAGATTCCCTCCTCTTCAAGCGCGTTAAGACGGAAACGACGCCTCGCCCCCGCCGTGCAAAACACCCAGGCAACCGCGCGCTTCATGGACGACCAAGAACCGTCATAGCTCGGGTCGTCGCATGCGATCCGCAGGTTCTCGTCAATGCTGACGCGGAGAACACTTCTCAGCTTCGTGTCTTTGATCCCCTGAATCGGATGCAGGGCAAACCTCTCGTCCTCCTCGCCAACCTCGTCCACGATGTCCATATTCGGGGGAAGGACAGGGTCTCTGTCGTAGTCGCGCCCGAATATCTTGTCGAGGCCAAAGTACTGCGGCGCTGTCGTCAATGACTTGATAAAATCGGCGTAAAGCGGGGTTTGCCCAGGCCGCTCGTTCAGAATGTTCGCGTATGGCGTCGCCGTGTATGCGATGTATGCCATGCGCTCGAAAGGAAAGGCGTAGTCGTCTGCGTCCGATCCTGGCGCACGGTCGATGAGCTCGCAGAGAAGCCCGTTTATGGCGCTACGTTCCTGCGCGACGTCGAGAAGCGTGTTGAGGAACTTGAAGAATGTGCCGACTGGCTCATGTCCTTTCCCGCCGCAGAAATACTGCTGAATCTCCAAGGCGACGTTCACCATGTCGCCGTTTTCATCCTGGTATTCGTGCAGATCGAGAAGATCGCACATCCTGTCGTCTGAAAGTATTTCGTTCCGCCGCTCTTCCGCCTTGTAGCCGCCAGCATTAAGCTTTCTCTTGAGTTCCTTGATGCATTCGTCTTCCTTGCTTCCCGGGTCCTGCTCTGCCTTGGTCTGCCAGTCGACGATTCTGTCCTGCACGTCCTGCATCCAGTCGGCAAGATCGGAATAGCCGTTCTCGTCTTCGCGTATTGCGTCAACGAGATCATCCATCTCGCTTTCGGAAAGCTGATTCTTCCTTCCGGCGTTGGAGTCTGGAGTTGCGTTGTCAGCCTCGTCGTCAATAACGAGGATTCGCATCTTCCTCACAACCGCGCCATCAAGGGAGTGGAGCCATTCAAGGATGCGCCCAAGATTCGTTTTCTGCTTCATTACGACACCCCAATAGAATGTTGGGTTTTCGTCGTCGAGAATCGAACGGGGGCTCGTCACATCTCTGCCCTTCCCGCTCCTGAAATTTAGGAAAACGGCTGCGTTAGCAGAGGACTTCTTGAATTCCTCTTCAATGCGGCTCTGCGTCTGGTCGCGAAGGAGTGTATTCGGGCTCGTCAGAACGATGACGACATTCCATCCTTCGTCAGCCGCCTTGAGCATAAGGCCGATGTAGTTCCTCGTCTTGCCCGACTGGACTCGTCCAACAACAAGTCCATTCACGCGCTGCTCGTTCGCCTCACGCTCTGAAAGAAGCTTGTTCGTCCGCTCCATTATCGACTCGACGTCGGTCTTGGTGCGAGGATCGCCGTTCTTGCCGAGCGTCGCAAGGTAGCTCTCAAAATAGGCACGCTCACGCACCGGCGGCGCCACAATATCTGGCGCCGGATACGGGAGTGTCAGCTGCATGTGGTTCAGGTGGCCGACGAACATCTGATTGACTGCGTCGCCGTACTGAATCTGCGTCAGCGTGATATCGTCTAACGGAACAAGGGGATTATCTGGAGAAAAACCACCGAACCCAGCACTGGCTACGGCCTTGGCTTCGACATCGCGAAGATAGTCGTGATAATCCAAAGCCGATTCAAAATCGGCCTGTGTCGCGCCTTCCATACGCTTCACGTTGATATAGAATCCCAACGACCGAAGCGCCTCTATCGCACACGCCATACCCCAAGACTCCAGCTCGCGCCCGAACCGCCGCCGGAGGATTCCTGTGCATGAAAGAGGGGCGTATCTGTTGCTCCCCATGCACTTTACTCGAAGCCCTGGTCTGGCTTGCAAGGATACACAGGGCAGAATACGCCCCTTGAAAGGGCATAATTACCCATGTGCCGTCCTTGCAATAAGAAATATGACCAGTATTTCGAGTAAAACGGCGTACCCACCCCAGCGTCCACGGGTTTTCTCTCCCGATTCTCTCTGAGATTTGGCTGTCTTGCCAAGGCGTTTCACCGCCCCGCAGACAACACCTAAATTTTACCACATCGCCGATTTAATGACAAGGGGGTGCCCGCGATGTGCGCGGCAAAACCGCCGCAAGATTATGGTGCGGACGAAATCGCGACGGATTTGCACCCCGCATTGAGCTCGCCTTCGGCGACTCCGCTTCGCTCCGGGGGATACGCGG
>ONVK01000085.1 GCA_900321255.1 uncultured Lentisphaerota bacterium
CGAGATCAAGAACATGAACTCGTTCAGCGGCATACACGCCGCGCTCGAGTACGAGGCGAGGCGCCAGCGCGAGTGCATGGCGCATTCGATCCCGATCGTTCAGGAGACGCGCAGATGGGACCCCGAGGCGATGGAGACCGCCTCGATGCGCTCCAAGGAGAACGCGCACGACTACCGCTACTTCCCGGAGCCCGACCTCGTGCCCGTCGAACTTGACGAGGCGACCGTCGCGGAGTGGAAGTCCCTTCTTCCAGAGAAGCCCGAGGCGCGCCGCGCTCGGATGATAGCGGAGTACGGCATCGCGGAGTACGATGCCGAGGTCCTTTCCCAGCACAAGGAGAACGCCGACTACTTCGAGTCCGCCGCAAAGGGGCTCGACAAGAAGACGGCGAAGGCGCTCTGCAACCTGTTCATGTCCGACGTCATGGCGCTCATGAACGCGAGCGGGAAGTCGATCGGCGAGTGCGCGATGACGCCTGCCGCGCTCGCGTCGCTCGTGAAGCTCGCGGCGTCCGGCACGATCAACGGCCCGACCTTGAAGGAGCTCCTTCCCGAGATATTCGAGAAGGGCGGCGACCCAGGGCAAATCGTGAAGGAGCGCGGGCTCGGGGCGGTGAGCGACACGGGCGCGCTCGAGCAGTTCGTCGACCAGGCGATAGCCGCGAACCCCGGGCCGGTGCAGGACTTCAAGAACGGGAAGAAGGCCGCGGCGGGGTTCTTCGTCGGCCAGGTGATGAAGCTCTCGAAGGGCAAGGCCGATCCGAAGATCGTCGGCGGGATCGTCGCGAAGAAGCTCGCGGCGCTCCTCCTGCCGCTCGCGGCCGCGCTTTTCGCGCTCTTCGCGGGCTGCACCTCGTTCTCCCCACAGCAGTCGAGCATGTTCACCGACAGCGACGGCAACATCGTGGCGGTTGAGTATGGCCGCTCGAAGAGCGACCACAAGTCGAATTTTACCGCGCCCAACGGCAAGGTGGTGGAGATGAAGTCGAAGCTCGGGGTGCGCGTGACGCTTCCGGACGGCGAGAGCTTCCTCGCATGGGAGTGCATGAACGTGCTTCCGTCGGGCACGATGTACCGTTCAGACAACGAGAAGTGGATGTACCACGCGAACGGCATTTCGTGCCGCGTGTTCGAGAAGGCGCAGAACGCGAACGGCGAGGACGACTATCTCGAGGTGTTCGAGGGGATAATCTGCGAGGGCCCGAAGAAGGACGGTCGGTAGGCTTGGGATGAATCCGCTCGACAACATACGCGTAGTCCTCGTCGGGACCCTCTACACCGGCAACGTCGGCTCCAGCTGCCGCGCGATGGCGAACATGGGAATACGCCACCTTCGCCTTGCCGCGCCGAACCTCCAGAATTCTTGGGACGAGGGCGAGAGGATGGCCGTCCACGCGACGGACATAATGAACGCGCGCGAGGAGTTCGCGACGTTCGAGGAGGCGGTTGCGGACTGCGTGGCGGTCGTGGGCACGACGGCGCGCGAGGGCCTTTACCGCCAGCACGTCAAGGCGCCGCGCGACTGCGCGGCCGACATTCTCTCAATCGCCGAGACGGGGCCTGTCGCCGTTGTTTTCGGTCGCGAGGACAAGGGGCTTCTAAACGAAGAAGTCGCGCAGTGCACGCACCTTGTCAGGATTCCCGTCGACGAGGGGTATACTTCGATAAACCTCTCGCAGGCGGTTCTCATAACGTGCTACGAGCTCTTCACGGCGACGGGGCGGTATGTTCCGCCGCACGAGAAGGCGCCGCCCGCGCCGCAGGCGCAGAAGATGCAGCTCATGAAGAACTGGTCGGCGATGCTTCAGGAGATCGGCTTCATGAAGCCCGAGCAGGCCGACCACTTCATGCAGGGCTTCCACCGCGTGTTTTCTCGCGGAGTGGTGACGAAGGACGACGCCGCTCTCATGCTCGGAGTCGCCCGCCAGGCGATATGGGCGAAGAAGAACAGCGCGGCAAACGCTTAACGCACTCCCGTTTTTTGGTATAATTGTCGGCATGAAACGGATATTCATGTTCCTCGTCGTCAACATCGCGGCAGTCGCGACGTTGACTATCGTCGCCACGATCGTCTGCGGGCTCCTGGGCGTTGACCTTGCCGCTGAACTCGGGGAGGGCGGATACGCGCCGCTCTTCGTCTTCTCGTTCATCTTCGGTATGGCGGGCTCGGTGATCTCGCTTCTCATGTCGAAGACTCTTGTCAAGGCGACGATGAAGTGCCGCACGATAGACGGCACCGAGGGCGAGGCGGAACGCTGGCTCGTCGCCACCGTAGAAGACCTCGCCCGCCGTGCGAACATCAAGACGCCGGAGGTCGCGATCTACCCGGGCGCGGCAAACGCGTTCGCCACCGGTGCGTTCAAGAATTCCGCGCTCGTCGCAGTCTCGACCGATATCATGGGACAGATGACGCGCGAGGAGCTTCGCGGCGTCCTTGGCCACGAAATCTCGCATGTCGCGAACGGCGACATGGTGACGATGGGCATCACCCAGGGAGTCGTGAACACGTTCGTCATCTTCTTCTCTCACCTTGCCGCGCAGATAATCCAGGGGGCGCTCAACGGCAAGGAGAGCCGCAGGAACCGTGGTGGGTACGGGCTCTACCACGTTATCGTGATGGTCATGCAGCTCGCGCTTGGATTCCTGTCGTCCATCGTCGTCATGTGGTACAGTCGCCGCCGCGAATTTGCCGCGGACGCCGGGTCTGCCCGGCTCATCGGCACGCCGGCGCCGATGATCGCCGCGCTACGCCGCCTCGGGAACCTCCAGCCGGGCGTTCTCCCCGACTCGCTCAAGGCGTTTGGCATAAGCGGCAAGCACGCCTCGCTCTTTGCGTCGCACCCGTCGCTTGACGACCGCATCAATGCGCTGATGAACCTTCCGCCCGATACTGGCGTTTAAAAAATATAGATAAATGCAAATCTCTTTTTAGACAGGATTAACAGGATTGACAGGATTAAGATGAGAGAAGCCGTAGTGAGTAGCCGTCGTTGTAGAATGGAATTTTAAACATTTCCACTCTCCAACTCCAACTCAAAACTCCAACTAAAAAATCCTGTAAATCTTGTAAATCCTGTCTAAAACGAAAAAGGGAAGAGGATATGTAAGGAGGCAAGTAAGATGAAGAAACTTATAAGCTGCATTGTGGTTGCGCTGGTTGCGGGGATTGCCCTTGCGGACGCTACGCCGCTTGAGGCGTCGATTGCGAAGGGCGCAAAGTACCTGCTCGCGAACCAGAAGGAGGACGGGCATTTCTCCGACGCGCAGATGCCGGCCTTGACGGCGCTTCCCCTCTGGGCGCTCAGTGGCTGCGGCGATACGGGCGAGCAAATCGCAGAGGCGAAGAAGAAGGCGGCGAAGTTCGTCCTCGGCACGCAGCGCGATGACGGCGGCTTCTATGTCCCGAAACCGGGCCGCGGCGGCTCGGGGCTCGGCAACTACAACACGTCCGTGTGCCTCTCCGCGCTCTTCGACTCGAAGCTCGCTCCGACGGCGCCGCTTCTGAAGGCTCGCGAGTATGTCGCCTCGTCGCAGCTCACGGGCGACGACACGATGGCTGGCGGGTTTGGGTACGACAAGGTTTCGCGTCGCCGCTATGCCGATCTCTCCAACACGTCGTACGCGCTTTCGGCGATGGCAAAGACCGCCTCTTTGGAGGAGTTCCGCGAAGGCGGCAAGCGTGTTGACCTCGACTGGGACAAGGCGCTCGCGTTCGTCGAGAACCTGATGAAGAAGGAAGGACCCGATGCCGGCGGGGCGGCGTACAACGACAGGACGCCCCAGGGCGGCACGGCCACGAACGCGCAGGGGAAGGTGTCGCTCAGGGCCTACGGCGCGATGACGTACGCGGCGGTTCTCTCGATGTGCTCCGCGAAGCTCGACAAGGGCGATCCCCGCGTAAGGCAGTCCGTGGAGTGGATGGAGAGGAACTGGTCGGTCGACGAGAACCCCGGCATGGGCAACCAGGGGCTCTACTACTTCTACGACATCATGACGCGCGCGCTCGACGCGGCGAAGATCGACAAGGTTGGCGATCACGATTGGAAGAAGGAGCTTTCGACGAAGATCATTGCTCTTCAGAGGGAGGATGGCAGCTGGGCCAACGAGAACAACCGCTTCTGGGAGTCTGATCCCGTCCTCTGCACGTCGTTCGCGCTTCTCGCGCTGGAGTTGTGTCGCTAAAATGGTTAACAATGAAACAGGGTCGGACCTTTCTGATCGCAGTAGTTCGACGCAGCTTTAGCTGTGTCACTACTGTGTCAGAGGGGTCTGACCCTAAATAAATCATGGCAAAGCTTGTTGATGTTTTTCTGAAGGGCGGGCCGGTCATGTGGCCGATTCTGGGGCTTTCCATCCTCGGGCTCGCGATCCTAATCTGGAAGGCGTTCGAGTTTCGCGCGGGGCGGGTCAACGCAAAGGGGCTGACGGTTGTCTCGACGATCATCACCGCCGAGCCGATGCTCGGCATCCTCGGCACCGTCATCGGCATCATGCAGACGTTCGGCGCGCTGAACGGCACTGACGCCAATCCTCTTGCGGCTACCGCCGGCATCGGCGAGGCGCTGATCACCACCGCCGCGGGCCTCATCGCTTCGCTAATCCTCCTCTTCCCGTACAATGTACTTGATTCGCGGGTGGAAGAATGAACCTAAAAACGGCATATTTAACGCAGAGGCGCGTAACCGCCGCGAAAGCGGGGCTCGCGATTCGTAGCGAGCCAAGCCGAGCGAAGCGAGTGCCGAGAGACGCAAAGTGCGCAGAGAAATGAATTATAAAAAGAAATAAATCATGAAATCTGTCAAAACACTCCGCGTTCTCTGCGACTCAGCGTCTCTGCGTTAAGAAAACTGCACAACTGGTAAATTCCGGATAAATGAGAAAGAAAAGGAGAGGTGCACGGCTTGAGATGATGTCGCTTATGGACGTCATGTTCCTCGTGCTCGTCTTCTTCATCTACTGCATCTTCGACATGGCCGTCCACAAGGGGTTCAAGGTCGATCTCCCCGACGCCGCGGGCGCGGCGGAGAAAGGCGAGCGGATCGTCGTCACGATTCTCCCCGACGACACGATGCAGCTTAACGGCATGCCCATGGAGCGCGACGCGATAGTTTCGCGCGTGAGGGAACTCAACGCCGTCAAGATGAATCTCCCTGTCCTCATCTCCGGCGACAGGAAGTCGTCGCTTGGCACTGGGATTGAGCTCCTCTCCGCGCTCAAGGCCGCAGGAGTGGAGAAAGCTACATTTCAGGTTAAAGGAAAATGAAACAGGGTCGGACCTTTCTGATCGCAGTAGTTCGACGCAGCTTTAGCTGTGTCACTACTGTGTCAGAGGGGTCTGACCCTTATGGCATATGAAATTCTCCACGGCGATTATTGCTTCTATCGCGGCTCATGGCTTGGTTGCCGTGGGAATCGTCGCCTATATGAAGTACGCGCCGGGCCCGACTGCCGTTGCAACCCTCGACCTCTCGAGCGTCGACCTTTCCTTCGCGGAAGACGAAGACGAGACCGCGGCAGTTTCGCCGACAATGCCCGCCATGCCCGAAGTCGAGCCGCCGAAGCCGCGAGAGGAAAAACCGCCGGAGGCAGAAAGGGCCGAAGACCCTCTGCCGCCAGACCCCACGGCGCCGAAGCTTGCGGAACCCGAGCCGGAACGCGAGCGGATGGAGACGCCGGAGATTCCCCCTCCTTCGCCTCCCGCCCCGGCCGTCGCGCCCAAACAGGCGAAGATCGACGCGCCGCCCAAGCCCCACAAGGCCATAAAGCCCGACTACCCGAAAGGGGCGAGACAGCGCGGCGAGCAGGGGGACGTGGTTCTTGAAATACGCGTCAATGCCGCGGGAATTGTTGACCGCGTCGACGTCGTTTCGCCCAGCGGTTTTTCCGAACTCGACGAGGCGGCCGTTCGCGCGGCGCGCGCGGCGCGTTTCACGCCGGCGAAGTCCGGGGGCTCGGCCGTGGCCTCCACCGCCAGGCTCACTCTCACTTTCAAACTCAAATGAGGATGCAGGTCTTATGAAACTGGAAGACGTGTTCATGCTGCTGCCGGACAGGACTGTCGGATTCGGCACGATTGAAACCGAAGGCGAGGCGATCTCGAAGGTCAGCCTGCGCGAAGCGACGCGGCGTGGCGGGTCGCGGCTTGTCATGCCGGGTCTCGTCAACTGCCATTGCCACGCGGCGATGACGCTCCTGAGGGGCGTCGGCGGGGGCCTTCCGCTCCAGCGCTGGCTTGAGGAGGCGATTTTTCCGGTCGAGGCCAAGATGACGCCGGAGGACGTCCGTGCCGGCGATGTCTGGGGCATAATGGAGATGCTCGCCTGCGGCACGACTTCCGTCGCCGACATGTATGACTTCCCGGGGGAGATGGGCGCAGCGCTCCTTGAGAGCGGCATGGGGGGGCGCATATGCCGCGTCGGGCTCAACTTCGTGCAGGGCAGGCTCGGGGACTGCGTGGAATTCACCCGGGACTTCAACGCGCGGGCGGCGGAGGCGCGCGAGGCATCCGTGCTCGCCGACATCTGCATACACTCCGAATACCTCACCGACGAGAAGTTCTGCCGCGAGCTCGCCGCGGCGAACAGGGAGCTGAATCGTCCGCTTCACGTCCACGTGTCCGAGACGAGAAAGGAGCACGAGGAGTGCGTCGCGCGCCACGGGAAGACGCCGATAGCGTATCTCGCCGACACCGGCATTCTCGACCGCGGCGGATACGCCGCGCACTGCGTGTGGTGCACGGACGACGACTTCAGGATAATGGCGGAGCGGAACGTCGCGCTTGTCCACAACCCGACGAGCAACATGAAGCTCGGCAGCGGCTTCGCGAGGATAGTCCGCGCGATGGAGCTCGGCGTGAACGTCGCGCTCGGCACGGACGGCCCTGCGTCGAACGACAACCTCGACATGTTCGAGGAGATGCACCTTGCATCCCTGGTCCACAAGGGGCTCGCGAACGATCCGACCGTCCTGTCTCCGTGGGACGTAATAGACATGGCGACGAAGAACGGCGCGAAGGCGCTTGGCAGGGGCGACGTCGGCGAGATCGCCGTGGGGAAGAGGGCGGATCTCTGCGTCGTCGACCTTGACCGGCCGCATCTCGCGCCGATATACGACATCCCCAACCTCGTCGTCCACTCGATGCACGGGAGCGATGTCGTGCAGACGATCGCCGGCGGCAGGATCCTCTACGACCGCGGCTCGTTCCCGGGGATGGACGCGGTGGCGGCGAAAGAAGCGCTTCTTTCGTCCGTCCGTCGCCTCTCTGCCGGGAATGTGGTATAATTCGTGCAAAGGGCATGTTGACCGAAAGGGAAGTCTGACGGCATGAGGGCGTTTGTCATAGCGATGGAGAGCGAGGCGGCCGTGGTGAGGCCGTTCCTCAAGGACGGCGATAGGCTTTATGTCGCTGGCGTCGGCAAGGTGAATGCGGCGGCCGCAACGCAGAAGGCGATAGACGCTGGCGCTGACGAGATTCTCAACTGCGGCGTGGCCGGAGGGTTTGACCCCGCGATGAAGATCGCGGATGTGTTCGAAATCGACCGCGCGGTCGAGTACGACTTCGACCTCGCGCAGCTGAACGGAACGGAAGTCGGCGTGCACAACGAGCGGACGACCCCGTATTTCGGCCTGCAGACCAGGGGCCTCTTCCCGGCGCGGACGCTTGGGTCCGGCGACCGGTTCTCCGATTCGCAGGCGGACCTTCCGGTCCTTGCCCGTCTTGGCGTGACCATCCGCGACATGGAGGGCGCGGCGATTGCGCATGTCTGCGAGATGAACGGCGTTCCGTGCCGCATTCTCAAATGCCTCAGCGACGTACATGGCCAGGGAGCGATGACGGATCAGTACAAAGCCAATCTCTCGAAGGCGCTCCTTTCGCTCGCCAAGGCGTTTCCGGCGTGGTGCGGCAAGTGAGCTTTTGTCTTTCTTCGCCTAACTAATTTCCCGAATAAACGCCATTGACACGAGGGGGCGGTTTGCGCTATAATATGCGGCACATGGCAGAATTGTATAGACGAATTGCCGTCTTGGCTTGCTTCGTCTGCGTACTTGTGTGCGCAGGCGGGTGCGAGACTGTTGCCAAGATCTTCGCGCCGGACGATGAGGTCGGCGCGGTTGACCCGTGCGCAGGCGGGTGCGAGACTGTTGCCAAGATCTTCGCGCCGGACGATGAGGTCGGCGCGGTTGACCCGCAGTATTTCGAGGGGCCGCGCGTGCGTCCCGGCGTCGCGCTTGTCGTAGTTGTCAGCGCTGGCGGCTCAGCCCAGCCGGCTACCATGCAGGTTCAGGTCGACCAGAACGGCGATCTGACGCTCCCGCTTCTTCTGCAGTCTCCCGTCGCGTGCGACGGGCTGACGCTTGATGCCTTGAGGCAGAAGCTCGTCAAGCTCTATTCCGACTACTACAAGCAGCCGCAGGTGACCGTGACTTTTGCGCCGTACGACGGCAAGGGCGTGAGCCCGTGGGGGACCGTGACTGTTC
>ONVK01000117.1 GCA_900321255.1 uncultured Lentisphaerota bacterium
GCTCACGTTCCGCTCGGTTGACGCGAACGACTACCGCGCGGCGCTTCTGCTTTTCTACGAGCAGAACAACCTCTCGGCGTTCAAACGCATCTTCGTCGATCAGGCGGAATTCGCCGTTCACGAGTATTTCTGACGATAAGAGCCAGAGGGAATATGATACGATCCTTTATAATACGCTATTTCAGGCATTGCCGCGACGGTGAAGAGCGAGTGGAACATGCGCAAACAGAAGGATGGGATGTCAATGAAACTTGAAACAGAGAACGTCAAGGAGACCGAGGCAAGTGCGGAGCTCGTACGTGAGCTGATGGCGGATGACGCGAGACGCGGCAACTGGCTGATTCTCATGCACGACGATGACGAGGAGGCGTTCATGCAGATCGCCTTCGACGACCATCCCGATGCGCTGTACCACTGCAAGCGTCCGGTTCTGCGACTTGAGGCGGAGAATGCGCTCCTCGACTACCTTGACGGAATAGAGACGTGGAAGCATCGTTTTGAATGGGACGTTGTGGAGGGTTTTGGCGGCGCAGGCGGCTCTGGCGAAAGATCCTTTTTCCAGAAGTTTTCTCTGTTTGTCGGTGTGCTTATTGCCGTTCTTGCTGTCATAGTCTATCTGGAGAGCGGCAAAGTTCCGCGCAATATGGTGATTGCGGCAATTGTAGTGCCGCTTATTGGGCTGCAATTCCACAGTTTCACAAAGTCAAAGCCGCAGAAGACACTGGAAGACCTTGATGACGACGACGGTGGGATCGACTGGCGCGAGACTGATGCGAAGGACGTCGTAGTGGAGACCCGCGACGGATGGGCGGTTCTCATGGACAATGTCGCTGTCCATGAGGCAAAGGCGGCGGCGCAAGCGCTTGAGGATGCTCACATAAGATGCCGACTCGACATCCTCAGCGAAGATCGTTCCTATCACCGCTACGGAAACGGTGGACTTGGAACGCGCATGTGCGTGCTCGTCGCACCGAACGACTACGAAAAGGCGAAAAAGGTGGTGTTGTAGTGTTGCCGTAACCGCCCCTTGCGGGGGTTCGCAACCCATAGGGACGCGAACACGCCGAGCGAAGCGAGTGCCGAACAATGAGGTTTAGCCGCAAAGAACGCAAAGGACGCAAAGAGATGGAACTGAACGAGTTCAGGTGCCGTATGTGCGGGGCGTGCTGCCGCATCAAGGACGGGATTGTGCGCGTTTCGGACGCGGAGATCGCGCGTATCGCGGCGTTTCTTGGAATGGATGAGGCCGAGTTCATAGAACGCGAGACCGAAGTCGCGCCAGACCGGAAAAGTCTGATTCTCAAGAGCCGTCCGGACGGCTCGTGCGCCTATTTGACGGACGACAATCTCTGCCGCATCAATCCCGTGAAGCCCGAGAAGTGCCGGACTTTCCCCTTTGAATGGACCAACCTAGACTCCGCCGAAGTCTGCCCGGGACTGGCACGATAAGAAAAGATGTTTTCGATGTGTGCATTGACTTTCGTTTCTGAAACGTGGTATAATATTCGCGTTTCGGAAACAAAATGAACTACATAACATTCAGAGAGCGATTCCATGGCTTTGCCTGCTTCTCCAACGAGCAGGTCGTGGCGGCGTTTCCCCATTTCGACAGGGGAAATTATTCAACATGGCTGGGAAAGGGGTACATCAAGCGGCTCAGGCGTTCGTGGTACGCCTTTGCCGATGTCGCAGGTACGCCAGGGATAGGTGATTACTTTGCGGGCAGGATGTATTCGCCAAGCTATCTTTCGTGTGAGTATGTGATGGCAAGGACGGGGTTGATTCCAGAATCTGTCGTGCAGTTCACGTCCGTCACTTCGCTCAAGACGGCCTCGTTCAAGAACGACTTCGGGGAGTTTTCGTACCGCAGCGTCAAACCGGAGCTGATGTTCGGCTATGGCGTGGAGCACGTGGGCGATGGACTGCCGGTCAATGTCGCGACGCCGACGAAGGCGCTTTGCGACTTTCTGTATCTCAATTCACAGTACGACACGCCGGAGGAGATTGAGGCGCTGCGCCTTGATGCCGACGTGCTGGAGGAGATTTCGCGCGACAGCGCGCTTGACGGCGTTGTGGCTCGCTTCGGTTCACGGGCGCTTGTGCGAAGGATCAAGCTTGTCAAGGAGGTGTATGCGATATGATTTCGCTTGAGTCGATAAGGGGATTCTTTCCAGAGGAACTTCGCGCGGGACAGTTCACGAAGCATATCCTGAAGGAGTACGTCGAGTGCCTTGCGCTTGAATGGATTGCCAGGAGCCCGTGGGCGGCAAAGTTGACGTTCATCGGCGGCACGAACCTGCGTTTGACGAAGGATATCGACAGATTCTCGGAAGACCTTGATTTCGACTGCAAGGGACTTGCCCCTGATGACTTCATTCGTTTTACCGACGCGCTCATTGCTTATCTGGTGCGTAACGGACTGAACGTCGTTGCGAAAGAGAAGGAGTCCTCACGTCTGACGGCGATGCGGAGGAGCATAATGTTTCCGGGCTTGCTGCATGATCTTGGTCTTTCCGCTTTCAAGGAAGAGCGATTTATGATGAAAATTGAGGCACAGGACCAAGGGAGGGAATACGAGAGGGTCTTCGCTGACGTTCGGCGCTGCGGGTTCTTCTTCCCGGTGTGCGTGCCGAACGAGGCGACGCTCTGCGCCATGAAGCTGTCGGCGCTGTTGACACGCGGCAAGGGGCGAGACTTCTACGATGCGATCTTTCTGCTGCAGCGAACGGAACCGGACTATCCGTTTCTGTCCGCAGTGCATCCTGAAGTCTCCGACCTCAAGTCGCTCAAGGCGGCGCTGACGGCAAAGGCGAAGTCTGTCAATCTCGAGCTCAAGCGGCGCGACGTGGAGCATCTGCTTTTCCATCGCGAACGCGCGGAGCTTGTGACGCGCTTCCCTGCGTTTGTCGAGTCGCTTTAGCGGAGGAGTCTTTAGACAGGATTTACATGATTGACAGGATTGAGAAAGGAGCGGGAGCGTGAAGAAGAAAATCGTATTTGCCGCGATAGCGGCGGTGGTGGGGGCGGTAGCCCTATATGTAGGGGTCAATTCGATAGACGCCGATCCGCCGGATGTTTCGGCGTTCACGACCACTTCGGAGATCCCTGCTGATGAAGACAATGCATGGTGCGGGTTTGTCGCGGCGACAAATGCCGTCAAGCGATCTGTTGATCCATTGGCTTGGGATAAACTCTCGCCCGACGAAATCGACGCGCTTGTTGCAGAGAACGCAGATGCGCTTGCCATATTCCATGACGCGACACTTCGTACGAAGTGGTACGATCCGACGGCGCGGCGCGAAGGAGCATTTTGCCTGTTCCCTGTTGGAGACTTCGCCAGGATGATAAGACTTTACAATGCAAAGGCCGAACGGAATATTGCGCGTGGCGAAATCGGCACGGCGGTTGATGGCGTACGCGATTTCCTTGCGCTGAATCGCACAATGCACGCCGACGCCGAATCGCTTGTCTGCTGGCTTGTAGCCGATGGTGCACATGGCATGGCTATGAAACTTGCCGCCCAGGTTGTCGCATCAGGCAAGGCGTCCGACGAAGAACTGCTTCGGTTGCTAGATATGCTTTCCGCGAGCGATTCAGCGACGCGACGCGCGGGTATTCGGCAGGCCGTCAACAACGAATTTGCATATTGGTTTACCGATGCCCTCCGAATCTTTGAAGCTAAGGTTTGTAGTGCCGGAAAGAGCGGAATCTTGCTGCGATACATATACCAACCTTACCGCACAAAGGCGCAATACGCTAGGTTTCTCGCAAAAGCCAGGGAGTTGCTTTTGCACGATTACGACACGGGCGCATGGGAGGATTTAGAAAAAGAGATAAATGCGGCCACGTCAAGCCCGTTGGGCAGGCTTGCTCCCAATTGTGGCGGGCGAGCGATAGTGTTAAATGTAATGCCGGTTTGGAATGGCTTTGCCATGAAGGTGGCTCGCGGAGAATTCGGCCTGTCCGCTGCCAAGGTCGTTGTCGCGGCGGAATTGTACAGGCGCAAGACGGGGCAGCGCCCGGAGTCGCTTGACGCGCTCGTGCCGGAGTTTCTGCCGTCCGTACCGACTGATCCTTTCGACCACGGCGCGGCGCTGAAATACGACGTAGGGCGCGGCATTGTGTGGACTGTTGGCGTCGATAGAAATTTCAACGGCGAAAAGCAGCCCGGCAAGAAGTCGTATGGCCGCAATCGCAGTTATGTCGTAAACCTCGACGGAAGCAAAGTAAAGTAAATTGGCAGGTGAGTGGAAGTCAAAATGAATATGCGAACGGCATTTGATAGGATGATAGTCTTGGCACTTGTGGCGATTGTCGCTGGATGTGCGCATACGGTGCCGGACGATTGTCCTGTCCATCCAAAAGAGCCCGCGGAATGCCCCGAGATCAGGAGCGAGTGTTTCTCGCTTTTGTTCGAGAACATCGCCACTAATCGCATCGAATTATGTGGGCAGCACGGATTTTCCGGATCTAAAGAAGTTGACGAGCTTGCTGTCCGTGACGCTGTTCGCGAAGCGATTGAAGGATGCGGCAGGTTTGGCAAGGAAAAGCCCATTGAGAAAAGCGACGGGGGCCTTCAAATAGACGTCCGCATCATAGAGCAGCAATGGCATAGTGACGGTGAAAAATCCCGACCGACGGTATATCTTCAGATTGGCGTCGAGGTGGTAACGCATATTCCCTTGAACAACTTCAGTGGATATTATGCGAGCCGAAACATAGGGAGGGGAACGGCGCTCATCTACGTGAGCTGGGGGACTCCGTCTATGTGTCCGATAGACGGCGAACGATACAATGACGGAGTTGTCTCGGCCGTCCAGCAGGCGTTGCGTGACCTACACCCATTCCCGGAACGGATGACAATGCGTGGAGACCGCCCAATAGCATGGAAAGACATCGGCAGTCTGTCGGACGCCAAGAAGGTAGAGGAGCGGTACACTACGTCAGTTCCTCCGCATTTGTCGCCTTTGGGCGGGTTGGTCCCAGTCATTGACATCTACAAGCGGATGAAGGAAATTCGTCTCGCGTCCGTTTCGTTTCGTCCGCCGGCGACTTTGATGGATGCGGTGCTTTTCTTCCAGTCGGCATCTGTTCCGTACGACGGGTCTGGCGAAGTGATCTTGTTTGCCATGCGTCCGGCAAAAACAGACGAGATTTATCCTCCAGCACCGGAACTCACGGCTGAGGACATTTCGTTTTACGACGCTCTTAAGATTGTTGTCGAATCGGCAAATGCAAGGTTTTGGATTCGTGGCGATGGCGTTGTCGTCGTGGAACCGAAATCATGGACATGTGACGACGGTTGCAAACCAGGCGACACATGGCTCCTGAACGAAGGCAGTTGGCCAAAGGCCGGAGATGGGGAATCTATGGGAGTATCTCAAAACCTAAAGGAAAGGAACTGAAATGAACGTGTTCGAGAATCAGGCATTGCTGAGGGCAATTTTGATTGCCGTATCTGGCGTTGTCGTTGGGCTGATGCTTTCTCTTGGCAGAGACCTTGCTCGGCTCGGTTGAGACATTTGCAATATTTGCGCTTGTCGGCACGATTGTCTTCTCGGCACGCCTTTCTGCGTGAACTTTGAGAGGTAAATAACTATGACGGAAATCCTCCAAAAACAGATTCCATATCCTCGCCCAACAAAATTGAGCGACCCCAATTACGATTTCACTCCTGAGGAATGTGCGGCCATTCTTGCGGTTCCGGACGAACGAATGGGGTTCAGGGAACTGGGGAGCATCTTTCAAAGCTATCTGCCGGCG
>ONVK01000050.1 GCA_900321255.1 uncultured Lentisphaerota bacterium
TCGGCTGGGTAAAGCACTTCGAGATCGACGACTACAAGGGCGTCACGATGGTCGAGAAGGTGACGAACGAGAAGAAGGACGGCTCGACGGCGTTCCTCGACAGTATCAAACGCGTTCCGCAGTCGCATTTCAATGCAAGCCAGCGCCAGCTTGTCAAGATCATGGAGTATGCCGCTACGACCGACGGGACGGACAAGCCGCTGAAACCGCAGGGGAAGGCCGCCCTGAAGGCGGCGCTTGAGCTCGGGCGCACCACCTTTTGGGGGCAGTACGCGATGGGGCGGCTCATGATGGACGGCGAGAAATACGAGTCGCAGGGGCTCGCTCGCGCGGCGGTTCGGCCGCGGCCAACTACGGGAACGGGCGGTGCAAGCCCCGCGTTTGCGCTCGACCGGGCGAAGAACGCAATCGACAACATCAAGCCGAAGGCGGTTCTCAACGAACAGCAGAAGCTGGCCGTCGCACGCCACGCCGTGCTGCGGCTGATCGGACAGAAGGGCTGGAACGATCTTGTTGCGCGCCCGGGCTCCGCGCAGTTCCTGAAGGCATTCCTGAATGACCGCACGTGGCTCGAGGACTTTGCGTGGAGCGGCACGTTCCCGGCGAACAGCTCCGACGGCTGGGCACGCGCTGGCGACGGTCCTGGCGATGGCGCGGCGGCTGCGCTCGCGCTCGAGTCGCTGATTTTCCAGGACAACGGCAAGTGGGTTCCGTTCGCGGACGGCGCGTTCGTGAACAACGAAGGCCGCCGCTTCATGACCGCGCTTGCGCTAAACTATCCCGACAAGGACGAGGCGTGGCTCGCCGACGTTCTCGACGCCTATCGCGCGACTGCGAAGGCGGGGCGTCTCCACAAGAGCGCCTATTCGCAGCCGGTCTGGATCTGGCGCTTCGCGCTGCATCAGGGCCACGGCACGGCGAGCGCCGACAACATGGCCGCGCAGCAGCGTCATCTCGACAAGTTCGTGAACCTGCCGAGCAGGGAATACGGCGGTGCGTGCTGGATGATACAGTACCGCACTTTCAACTGCTTCGGCGATTCCGTCCAGGGGCCTCTCTACTACAAGCCGTGGGCGACGGCCGGCGAATGGCCGAAGAGGAAGTATTCGCAGATCGTTGGCGGCGTGTGCGGTGAACTCTCGAAGTTTGGAAGCGCAGTTTCCAACGCCCACGGGCTTCCCTCGACGACTGCGGGCCAGCCCGCCCACTGCGCCTACACGCGCCGGCTCGTCAACGGACGGTGGGAGGTAGACTACAGCGTCACGGGCCATTCCCAGATGCACCTTTGCTTCTGGAACAAGCATCCCTGGCAGTATTCCGTCGCCATCGAGAAGACGTTCCGCGGCGACCGCGAGAGGCGCCATGCCGCAAACCGGCTCCTTGAGCTTGCGATAGTCGCCGAGGAGCGCGGGCTTAAATCGTCCGACGTCGAGGCGTACTTCCAGCAGGCATGCCGCTCGTGGCCCGCGCACTACGGCGCGTGGAAGGCGTACGGCGACTGGGTTGGCCGCACGGGCGCGTCGCTTGACACGATGCGGACATGGGTGCGTGGCTGTGCGCGCGGGATGAAGACGGGCCGTCAGCCGGTCTGGGATTTCCTTTCTCCCTACTTCGCGCGTGTTATGAAGGAGAAGGGGGAAAAGGCGCTTTCCGACGAGCTTGTCGCGTTTGCGCCGTTGCTTCGGCAGAGCGACGAGGAGATACAGGAGGAGGCGGACTTCAAGGCGATGCTCGCAGAGTGGGCGAAGCCACTTGGCTCCGATGTCGAGTTTGTGGTGCCGGTCCTGAAGGCGATGCTTCTCGCGCAGTACGGGACGAAGAACTACTTTACGCAGGTGCTTGGCTGGGGCGGCGATGTCATGATGGGCGACAAGGGACTTTCCGCCGTCTACATCAAGACGCTTGGCGAGGTCGTTGCGGAAAAGGCGAAAGACGGCGCAAGCTCTGCGCTCGACTTTAACCCGCTAATGCTCGGCGCGTCGAAGTCGGACAATCTCGAGGCCTTCCGCCAGATGGCGCAGCTCCAGGACAAGCTCGAACCATACAAGGGCGGCGGCAAGCCCTATCCGGCCTCAGACTTCGGCGGGCAGCTTGTCTCTGCCGAAGGGCTTCTCAAGACATCGTCGACGAGCGGATGGGACAAGCCGAAGAACTACGCCCGGTGCATAGACGCGACGCCGTGCGGCGAGAACGGTTTCCATACGGCGAAGGAGAAATCGCCCTGGGCCGTCGTGATGCTTCCCGGGCCTGTTTCGGTGTGCGGAGTGGTTGCCGAGAACAAGGCGGGATGGCAGAACCGCCACCGTCAGGCGCCGCTTGAGCTTCAGGTCTCCGAGGACGGCACGGAGTGGACGACAGTGTATCGCGACGACCAGGTGCGAGACACCTACCGGATAGACCTCAGGTCTTCCGCTCCCCGCGCGCGCTACGTCCGCGTCAGGCGCGTTCCCGACGCGAAGGACGAAGTCTACCACCTGAACAAACTGCTCGTCTACGGCAGAAAGCTCTATTGACAAGGCATTGCGCGGCGATTTTTGGTATAATCTACCAATCATGGCGGAAGAAGAGAAAATCAAACTGCTGGAAGTAGAGGAAGTACGGCAGAAAATCGAAGACCTTAAGAAGAAAGTCGGCGAAATGGCCGACTACATCCACATCGACGACAGGCGCAAGAAGCTCGCCGATCTCGAGGCGCAGCAGGCGTCGGGTGATTTCTGGAACAACCAGGTGAAGGCAAAGGAGGTAATCGCCGCGACGAACGCGGAACGCGCCTACGTCGTGCCGTTCACTTCGCTCACGAAGACGGTCGAGGACGCTGGCGTAATGCTCGAGCTCGCCGAGATGGAAGAGGGTCCCGCCCAGCAGAACGCGCTGAAGGACACTCTCGCGGAATGCGCCAAGGCCGACGAATACTTCGGCAAGCTCCGCCTCCAGTCGCTTCTCGGCGGCAAGTTCGACCAGTGCAACGTGTTCGTGAAGCTCCACGCGGGGCAGGGCGGCACCGAGGCGTGCGACTGGGTCGCGATGCTCTACCGCATGTACCAGCGCTACGCCGAGTCGCAGGGCTGGAAGGTCGAGGAATACGACGTGCAGCCGGGCGAAGAGGCGGGATACAAGGACGTCTACTTCCGCGTCGAGGGTCCGTACGCTTTCGGAATGCTCAAGGCCGAGCGCGGCATCCACCGCCTCGTGAGAATCTCGCCATTCGACGCGAACAAGCGTCGTCAGACGTCGTTCGCGTCAATGGAGACGGTCGCGGAGATCAACGAGGACATCGAGGTCGAGATCAAGGACGAGGACCTCAGGATCGACACCTACCGCTCCGGCGGCGCCGGCGGGCAGCATGTCAACAAGACAGACTCCGCGGTGCGCCTGACGCACCTTCCGACGGGCATCGTCGTCGCCTGCCAGAAGGAGCGCTCGCAGCACATGAACAAGGAGAAGGCCATGGCGATGCTCAAGGCCCAGCTCTACGAGTACTACGAAGACCAGAAGAAGGCCGAGATGGACCGCTTCTACGGCGCTAAGTCCGAGAACGGCTGGGGCTCGCAGATCCGCTCATACGTCTTCTGCCCCTACACGATGGTCAAGGATCTCCGCACCGAGTACGAGACGAGCGATGTCGACGGAGTTATGGACGGGCATCTCCAGCCGTTCGTCGAGGCGTGGCTGCAGATGAAGGCGGCGAAGTAGGGGTCAGGAGTCAGGGGTCAGTAGTCAGGAGTTAGGAGTTAGGGGTCAGGGGGTAGGAGTTAGTGGAAGACAGAAACCTATACGGACGGGCGGTGGAGCCGGACAAGCGCGGAAGGCACAAGACCTTCGGCTCTGCCGTAGGCGCCGCGTTCGCCGACATGATCGTCGAGAAGAACGAGTTCTTCGACTCCCTCGTCGACAACTGGCGCCGCATCTTCCCCGACCAGCCCGCCCGCCCCGGCCGCTACGAGGACGGCAAGATATTCATTTACGTAAAGAACGCTCCGACGCTGTTCCTTATGCGTCCGCGCCTTCCGACCATCAGGCGCCGTCTCGCGGAACTTCCCGGGGCCCCGAAAAAAATTGAACTGCGACTGGAGGCACACGCATCATGATTCTCGCTTCACTTGTCCTCGCGGCGACTTTCACGCGCACGATGGAGCGCGTCGCGACGCTCGACCCCGCGTTCTCGCAGTCGGTCTACGACTCGCGCGTCGTGCAGCTCCTCTACGAGCCGCTTCTCAAGGTCGACTACCTCGCGCGCCCCTACAAGCTGACGGCTGGCTACTGCGAACTTCCCGAGGTCAGCCCAGACGGGCTCGTCTACACGTTCCGCACTCTGCACGGCCCGGCAAAGGACGTCGTCGCGAGCGTCGAGCGTCTGCGCGACCCCGATCTCGTCTCGCCGAACAGCTGGCTTCTCAAGAGCGTCGACACCATCGAGGCGACCGACGAGAGGACTGTCGTTTTCCGCATGAAGAGCCGCTGCCACTTCTTCCCGTGGCTGATGGCGATGAGCCCCGCGGCGGTGCGCCGGCCCGACGGCTCCGGCACCGGGCCTTTCGAGCTCACGAGGTGGCGCAAGAACCACGAGATGGTCTTTACGCGCAAAGTCCCCGAGCCGGGCAAGTTCGACACCTTGCGCTACCTCGTCATCGACGACCTTTCGACGCAGTGGCTCATGTTCCTCAAGGGCGAGCTCGACTTCCTCGGCGAAATCTCCAAGGACAACTGGGACGCCGTGATGGGCAAGGACGGGAACCTCGATCCCCAGCTCGTCGCGGAAGGGGTGAAGCTCCATTCGATCGCGACGCTCGACACTTTCTACATCGGCATAAACCTGCGCGATCCGGTGCTCGGGCCGAACAAGAAGCTTCGCCAGGCGCTGAACGCTGCGTTCGACTATCCGCGCTGGGAGGAATACTTCTCGAAGCGCACCGCGCCTTCGGACGGCCCCGTTCCGCCAGGGGTCGACGGCAAGCTTGTCTCGCCGTTCCCGTATGCGTTCAACCTCGAGCTGGCGAAGAAGCTCGTCGATGAGGCGGGCTATCCGGGCGGCATAGACCCCAAGACCGGCCGCCGCCTTACGCTTACGCTTTCGTTCGGCAAGGCGTCCACTTCGACGCGCGAGATGGGCGAGCTCCTTGCGTCGTTCTACGAGAAGATCGGCATCAAGCTCGAGCTTGCGTTCCAGACGTGGGATGCGTTCCTCAAGTCGGTCAACGAGGGCCGCGTGCAGCTCTACAACATGGGCTGGGTCGGCGACTATCCTGACGCCGAGAACTTCCTCCAGCTTTTCTACTCCAAGAACGTGAGCCCGGGGCCAAACCATTCCCATTACATAAATCCCGAGTTCGACCGCGCCTACGACGCGGCGATGGCAGCGCCAACGCGGGAGGAGCGCAACCGCAACTGGGCGATCTGCCAGGAGCTTGTCCGCGAAGACTGCCCGTGGATCTTCGGCCACTACAGCAAGTCGAACTCGCTTGTGCGCCCGCGCGTCGGCAACTACGTCCCGAGTGACTTCCCGTATGGGCAGGAAGTTAATTTTACCGTCAACGAATAATTTTAACGCAGAGATTCTTAACGCAGAGACGCAGGGTCGCAGAGTACGCAGAGAAGTTTTGGAAGTGTCTGTCGAATGAAGGTTCTGTATATAGAAAGGTCGACGGGAGAAGGGCGTAACGGCGACTGGGCCGAGAGTCTCGACCTTGACGGCGTGGAGCGCATAGTCGTGGGGACGGGCCCCGGAAGCTTCGCCGGAATACGCTCCGCACTTGCGTTTGCGCAGGGCTACGCGCTCGGGTCGAAATGCGAAGTGCTGGGGCTTCCCTCTCCCTGTGCCGTTGCCGCGCAGGTCTATGCCGGCGGCACTGGCTTCCCGCTTGCGGTCGTAGGTGATGCGCGGCGCGGCAAGTTCTGGATTGCGCTTTTCGAGGGGCTAAAGCTCGTCTGCCCCGTGTTCCAGGTCGAAAGGGACCTTCTTGAGACGCGCGTGCCTCTTTCGGCGAAGGTCGCGACGAGCGACGACGTGCGCATAGGAGACGTCCTTTCCGAGGCGTTCGGGGAGCGGTACATCGGCGGCGTCAAGCCGACTGCCGACGGCCTCAGGGTTTTTGCCGAGGCGAACCCGTCCGCGCCAGTGGCCGAGCCCCTGCCTATCTACCTCAATCCCGCTGTTCGCGATTGAGGCGGACGGCCTAAAATGCTATAATCTCCACATGAAAAAGGTAAAGGTCCTTCTCGCGCTCTGCGCGGCGGCGACGGCGTTCTTCGCGCTCGCGTTCGCAAACAACGTCGCGGCGATATTCAACTGGTGGTCGTCGTTTCTCGCGGTCGGCGGAGATTCCTCGGCTTTTGCGGCGAAAGCGCCGGGGTTCGTCCCGTGGCTCGACTGGACGGTCGTGGACTATTCCGCCGTCACCACGTTCATTCCGGCTCTCGGGTTCCTCTGCATGACTCTTTCGCTCGCGCGGATGGCTGCCGGCAGGCGCTGCCGCGCCGGGGACTTCCCGTTTTTCCGCGGCTCGGACCAGCTCAACGTAGCGCTCGGCCTCTTCGGCACTCTCTGGGGCATCATCGTAATCGGCTACTTCAAGCTCGACTCGGTCACGATGGCGGACCTCATGCAGTGCCTCCATACGGCGCTGTTCTCGACGCTGACGGCTGTCGTCTGGGTGTTCCTCGTCGACCGTCCGCTCGTGAGGCCGTATTTCACGCGGCTTCTCGAGGAGACTGGGCTTGCCGAGACCGACGACGGCGATCTTGCCGCCGCGGTGGACAGGCTTGTCGTCCGCCTTGGCGCGGCGTCCGACGCGTTCGAAAGGCGGCAGAGGGAGTTCGAGGCGGAGTTCCGCAGGCGGCTCGACGAATACGCGGCCGAGGCGTCGAAGCGCGCGGCGGCCGACGCCGAGGCGTTCGAGCGGCGGCGCGGCGAATATGCCGCGCACTTCGAGAAGCGGCTTGCCGACTACGAGCAGTCGTTCGAGAAGCGGCAGAATGAATACGTCGAGTTCTTCAAGCGCGAGATAGACGCGCTCGAGCGCCGCGCGAAGGCCGCGGACGAGGCGCGCGTCGAGACGGAGTCTCGCCTCGCGCGCATAGCCGCAGCGCTGAGGGGATGACGGGCCATGACCGAATCCGACCGCGCCGCGATTAAAAGGCTTCTCGGGGGCGATGCATCCCGCAGGGCGACGACCGACGACCTGCAGGGGCTTCTTCTGCAGGTGGTGTTCGCCCTGCTGATGGTCTTCATGATTGCGTACTTCATCTTCGTGGAGACGTCGCGCAAGGAGAGGGCCGAGGAGATACTCGAGGTGAACAGGCAGAAGCTCGTCCTTGCGCTTGAAAAGGTCGCCGAGGATCACCGCGTCAGATACGGCCTCAACGCGCTGATGACCCAGGGAACCGACGGGCGCCGCTCGTTCGACGCCGACGAGCACGTGAAGGGCGGGAAGATCGACCTTGCGCCAGCGGCGAAGGCGGCGTTCGCCTCCGGTTCAGCCGCGGCCTGCGCCGACTACCGCGACAGGGTGTCGCTCGCGGCCGCGTGGAAGGCTGCCGTTCTCGCCGAGGCGAAGCTTGCCGAGGACGCGCTTACCGACGACGAGAGGATATGGCTCGGCGACGAAGTCGCGCGATCCGTCGAGGAGGTTCGCCTTGACGCCCGTGGCGTACAGCGCGCTCTTGCGGCGCGTCTCCAGCGCCAGTGGATCGAGAATCCGTCCGCGTTCGACGACATCGCAGATCCCGGCGCGCTCGCCGACGCGCTCAAGACAAAATCCCTGAAATTCGTCGCCGAGGCGACG
Source organism: uncultured Lentisphaerota bacterium (assembly GCA_900321255.1). Taxonomy (GTDB): domain Bacteria; phylum Verrucomicrobiota; class Kiritimatiellia; order RFP12; family UBA1067; genus UBA1067. Next base: position 7,782 of record ONVK01000050.1, read on the forward strand.
GGAGCGGAGGTGCTGCCGTGAACATTTCCGTGGTTCTTTTTGCCGCCGCGCTTTCGGCGGGCAACATCGAGTTCGACGCGACCGCCCGCGAGGGCGCGCGAGGCATCTCGATCTCGCGCGCAGCGGCTGAGCTGCGCGAGAATGGGCCTGCGCCGGGCTCGCTCGCGAAGGCGATGCTCGCCGACCCCGCGAAGTTCGAGAAGCCTGCAGAGGCCGAGAGGCTGTGCCGCGGGCTCTTTGCCGAGGAGGTGCGCTCCCAGTTCGCCGCGAAGGTCCTCGCGATCGACGAGCGGCTCGGGATCGCGTCGAACCGCGCCGAATCGGCGTCGTCCGGCGCAGAGATGGACGCAGCGAAGGTCGAGGAGATCGTGAACCGCCGTTTCGGCGGCGCATTCGCCGCGGAACGGAAGTCGGCGGTGGAGTCCCAGGCGAAGACGATCGTAGCCGCGACGCGTCCGACGGAAGAGGAGTTCGACGCGAAGGAGGACTGGGAGCTGCGCGAACAGATGCTTGCGCGCATCGTAGGCGAGCAGAAGGCCGTCGTCTTCTCGGAGAACCGCCAGTTCATCAGCGAGCGTATGGTCGAGCCAGTCATACAGGACGCCCGCCGCGAGCAGAAGAGGCAGTCCGAGTACCTGATGCGCGCGAGGTGCGACACTGCTTCGCCCTCGAAGCTCGCAGCCGATCTCAGGGATCGGCTCGAGGAGAACGTGAGGGAGCGGCGCGAGAAGGCGGCTGACCCCTCGAAGGCGTGGGGCGTCTTCGCCGGGACCTTCGGGAAGTCCGTCGGGCCGGCTGTAGAGCGGCGCACGCTCGACAGACTCGAGAAAAAGATGGACGCAATCGCGATCGACGTCGAGGCGGACGCGATTCTGAAGGAGATCTCCGAAACGCCGGAAAGGCATGTCAAGGCCGCGGACAGCGAAAAGATATTTGCCGAACGGTATGCGGCGAGTGTCCTCGCGCGGGCGCTCGACGGAACGTGCGAAGACGCGCCCCAGGCGGAGCGCGACGAGCTGAGGGCGTATCTCGCGGAGCGCCTGGGCGGGGAGCGCCTCCGCAGGGCTGCCGAGGCCAAGGTAAAGAAGGACGTCCTCCCGAAGTGGCGTGAGGCGCGCACGGTCGCGGCGGCGCGGCAGGCGGAGGAGACATGGCCTTCTCTCGCCGACGGAACGTGGTTCCCCGCCGCGGATGTCGCGGACGACGTTGCGGCGAGAAGCGACTACGAGAAGTCGGTCAGGGAATGGCGTGGTCTCGCCGCCCTGAAGCCGCTCGCCGACGCGCCTCGCGGGAAGCCGCTCATGGAGGAGGCCGATCGCCGCGCCGATTCCGCGGTCGCCGCCGCTTTTGACGTCGCGAGGAGCGCGATCGCCGCGCAGAACGCGATAGTCGACGGGAACCATGCGAAGGTCCTCGCCGAGGCGAGGCGGCGCAAGGATTCGTTCTGGACGCGAACGCCGGACCTGAAGACCGTCGTCGGGCTGCTTACGCAGGCGACCGAGGAAGCGTGGGACGCAACGAGGCTCGACACCCTCTGGCCGGGCGATGCCAATCGGCCTGCCAACGCCGCCGACCAGCACAAGGCGCTTTTCCCAAGTGTCAGGCGCAAGATCGAGCTTATCGCCAAGTCAATCCTCGAAGAGATGAACGAGCCGCAGCCGGAAAACGAGAAAAAGCCCGAGGAGCCGCCGCCGGAAGAGCCGCAGCCGGACGAGACGCCCGAGGAGCCGCCGGAGGAGGTGATCGAGTTCGCGATTTCGGTTCGCCGTGCCGGCGAAGAGGTCGAGGTTTCGCTGAAGCAGGGCGAGACTGTCGTGGAAAGCGCGACCGTCCCGGCGAAAAAGGACGATTTCGAGAATGCCATGCACAAGGTGACGACTGCGATGTCGCGCATCCTTGGCCTCAAGTGACTGTCTGCGTACTGCGCGAATATGGTATAATATCACTTCAAAAGGCAACAGAAGACAAGATGGACAAGAACTACGACTCAAAGGCCGCGGAGGCCAAGTGGTACCCGATCTGGGAGAAGAACGGATATTTTCACCAGGAGCCCGACGGGCGCGAACCGTATTCAGTCGTAATCCCGCCGCCGAACGTGACGGGCATACTGCACATGGGCCATGCGCTCAACCAGACGATCCAGGACATCCTGGTCAGGTGGCGCCGCATGCAGGGCAGGAACACGCTGTGGCTCCCCGGCACCGACCATGCGGGCATCGCGACGCAGAACGTCGTAGAGAAGGCGCTCAAGAAGGAAGGGAAGCGCCGCCAGGACCTCGGGCGCGAGAAGTTCCTCGAGCGCGTGTGGGAGTGGAAGAGGCAGTACGGCGGCACGATCGTCCACCAGCAGCGCATGCTCGGCAACTCGACCGACTGGCTTAGGGAGCGCTTCACGTTCGACGAGGGCTGCTCGCGCGCCGTCGCGAAGGTGTTCACGCAGCTCTACAACGAGGGTCTCGTCTACAAGGGAAACTACATCGTCAACTGGTGCCCGAGGTGCGGCACGGCGCTCGCGAACGACGAGGTCGAGCACGAGCCCAACCACGGCCACTTCTGGTACGTGCGCTATCCCGTCGTGGGGAGCGCTAAGGGCGTGAAGGGCGAGCCGTACAAGGACTACGTCATGGTCGCGACGACGCGTCCCGAGACGCTCCCGGGCGACACTGCCGTCGCGGTGAACCCGAAGGACGACCGCTATGCGCACCTCGTCGGCAAGACCGTTATCTTGCCGCTCACCGGACGCGAGATTCCCGTCATCAGCGACGATTACGTCGACCGTGAATTCGGTACGGGCATCGTGAAGATCACGCCGGCGCACGACCCCAACGACTTCCTCGTCGGCAAGCGTCACGGTCTTGAAGAGATCAACATCATGACCGACGACGCCCACATGAACGAGCTCGCCGGCGCGAAGTACTGCGGCATGGATCGCTTCGAGTGCCGCAAGGCGATCGTTGAGGATCTCGAGGCTGGTGGTTTCCTCGACCACATCGAGGATCTCGACAACCAGGTCGGACACTGCTATCGCTGCCACGAGACGGTGGAGTCTCGCCTTTCGAAGCAGTGGTTCGTCAAGATGAAACCGCTCGCCGAGCCCGCGATTGCCGCGGTCAAGTCGGGCGAGGTAAAGTTCGTTCCCGACCGCTGGTCGAAGATCTACTTCAACTGGATGGAGAACATCCAGGACTGGTGCATCTCCCGCCAGCTCTGGTGGGGGCACAGGATCCCCGCCTACTACTTCGGCGACGGCAATGTCGTCGTCGCGGAGACTCCCGAGCTCGCGCTTGAAAAGGCGAAGGCGATCGACCCGTCGGTGACGGCAGCCGATCTCCAGCAGGACGAGGATGTTCTCGACACGTGGTTCAGCTCGTGGCTCTGGCCGTTCTCGACTCTCGGCTGGCCCGAGAAGACGAAGGACCTCGACTACTACTATCCGACGACGGATCTTGTGACGGCGCAGGACATCATCTTCTTCTGGGTTGCCAGGATGATGATGGCGGGCATCCACTTCATGAAGAAGCCGCCGTTCAAGAACATCGTCATTCACGGCATCGTCCGTGCGGCGGATGGCTCGAAGATGTCGAAGTCGAAGGGCAATTCCCTCGATCCGCTCGAGCTGATCGACCAGTATTCCGCCGACGCGCTTCGCTTCTCGATCGCGCTCATCACCTCGCTCGAGTGTGACTCTAAGGTGAGCAAGGAGAAGTTCGAGATCGGCCGCAACTTCACGACGAAGATCTGGAACGCGGCGAAGTTTCTTGAAATGCAGATCGCCGCGCTTGGCGGAGTCGCCGCGCTTGCGCCGCTTGACAAGGCGACGGGCCTTTCGTCTGACGATCGGCACATACTGTTTGCCGCCGACCTCGCCTGCCGCAAGGTCAACGAGATTCTCGAGTCCTACCGCATCCAGGACGGCGCGCTTGCCGTCTACGACTTCTTCTGGACCCAGATTTGCGACGGCTACGTCGAGTACGTCAAGGATTCGCCCAACAAGGCGGTGTCGGTCGCGATACTCCGCGATGTCTTCTGGAAGGCGCTCCGGCTCCTCCATCCGTACATGCCGTTCGTCACCGAAGAAGTCGCACACCAGCTCGGCTTCCTCAAGGACGACGAGACGATCATGCTCCAGAAGTTCCCCGAAGGGTACTCCGACGCCGAGAAGTCGGCTTGGGGCGTGGACGAGGCGACGTACGATTTCGTAAACGCGAAGCGCGAGGCGATCACCGCGATCCGCGCGCTGAGGGCCGAATACAAGGTTCCGCCGGCGACGTTCGTTAAGGTGACGGTCGCGACGGATGTTCCTGGCGCTGCCGCCGAGGTGGAGTCGCTGAAGAAGTCGATGAGGGCCGAGTCTGTCGAGTTTGTCCCTGCGGGCAGCGATCTCGCGATGCCGTCGAAGATCACGAAGTTCGGCACCGTCTACCTTTCGCTCGAAGGGCTCGTTGACAAGGCGGCCGAGGCGAAGCGCATCGCGGGCGAGCTCGCGAAGATCGGCGGGTTCATCAAGTCCGCCGAGGCGAAGCTCGCGAACGAGAACTTCGTCGCGCACGCGCCGGAGGCGGTTGTCGCCGAGGCAAGGCGCAAGCTCGCCGAGAACAAGGAGAAGGTCGCGCAGCTCGAGAAGCTCGCGAAGCTCTTCGCATGATTGCGTACATAAGAGGTGTTCTTTCCGAAAAGGCGCCCGATCGCGTCGTTATAGAGGCGGGCGGCGTCGGGTACGAACTCCTCATACCCGTGTCCTCGTTCGACAGGCTTCCCCGCGAGGGCGGAGAGGCAAAACTCCTCGCGTGGCACTGCGTAAGAGAGGACGACGAGGCGCTTTTCGGGTTTGCGACCAAAGAGGAGCGCGAGATGTTCCTCAAGCTCACCCAGGTGAGCGGAGTCGGGCCCAAGATTGCGCTTGCGATACTTTCCGGCTCGTCGATAGGCGAGCTTTCGCTCGCGATTGCGTCTGGAAACGCCAAGCGCATCTCGTCGATAAAGGGCGTCGGCAAGAAGACCGCCGAGAAGATCTGCGTCGAGCTGAAGGACAAGGTCAACGCGATCTCGGCTCTTGCCGCCAACTCGCGGCGCGGCGACGCCGATGCGAAGGCGCCGATTCTCCACGACGCGATTCTTGCGCTTTCGGCGCTCGGCTTCGGCGAGGAAGCCGCGAACAAGATGGTGACGAAGGTGATAGCCGCCGATCCGTCCGTCAAGGACGTCGAGACGCTTGTCCGCCTCGCCCTCGCAAGCCGATGACCTCTGCACAATCCACACGTTCTACACGGCTAAAAACTTTTACAAAAAGAAAGGATAAAATATGACGAAGAAGACCATGTTGCTTGGCG
>ONVK01000051.1 GCA_900321255.1 uncultured Lentisphaerota bacterium
CCTCATGCGAGGGCGGTAGGAGTGAATGTCGAGGTATTTCCCTGTGTAGGTCTTTGCCTCGCTGTATGTCCAGCCGTAGTGGTAGGCGTACCAGTACGCTGAATGCTCGTATGTCTTGCGGGTCATATCGAAGGGTTTTGCCGCTTTTCCTGCGGATAGAAGATATTATACCATAAAATGAGAATTATATGCGGAAAAATCTTGAGGGGGTGGCCAAATTCCTTGAGGGGTGCCAAATTCTAGGATGTGGCGGCCGATGGGTGGGGAGATTTGGTATAATATCTCTCATATAATTTGGTTGGAGTGTAAAAACATTGAGATGTGAGAGCGGGAATAATGAATGAGCCTAACAAAGTGTCATTTGCCGAAAAGGCATCGACTGAAAAGCCCTCTGCCGAAAATCTGTCTGCCGAAAGACCGTTTGCAGGAGGAGTGGTGAGCGCTACAATATTCAGCGGGGCGACGTTTGATTCGCGCGAGGTGAAGCCGGGGATGCTCTTTGTCGCGCTGAAGGGCGAGAAGGCGGATGGTCATGACTACATTCCGCAGGCGCTTGAGAAGGGTGCGGCCGGAATCATCGACGGCTATGACGATCTCGACCGCGTGGCGAGGGAGTACCGCCGCTCGCTCAAGGCCAAGGTCGTCGCCATCACGGGTTCTGCCGGCAAGACCACGACGAAGGAACTCGTCAAGGCGTTCCTCTCGACCGTGGGCAAGGTCCACGCGACCGATGGGAACTTCAACAACCACATCGGGCTTCCGATCACCATCCTCAACTGCCCGAAAGACGCCGACTTCCTCGTTCTCGAAATGGGCACGAACCACCCCGGCGAGATAGCCCACCTCTGCGACATCGCGGAACCAGACTGCTCGCTCATCACAAACATCGGCACCGCGCATATCGAGTTCTTCGGTGACCAGGACGGGATTGCGCGCGAGAAAGGCGTCGTCCTTGAGCGCGCGAAGGAATTCGGCGTCGTCTCCAAGGAGAACGTGCGCCTCGGCATCCTGCGCGAAATGTGCCGCGGCGAGTTCATTGAAGCAGATCCCCGCCAGGAATGGCTATCGAAAGCGCTTGAAGGCGTCCTTCCTGGCGACCACAATCTCTCCAACGCGTGCCTCGCCTTCGCCCTCGCCGAGCGCTTCGGCGCCACGCGCGAAGGTTGCGCGGCAGCGCTCTCCGGTTTTTCGCTCCCAGGCGCTCGGTGGCGCATTTCCGAGAAGTGGGGCGTGACTTTCATCGACGATTCCTACAATGCGAACCCAGATTCGATGATCGCAGCTCTCGACACGCTCGTGAAGACTCCCTGCGACGGCAAGCGCGTCGCAGTTCTTGGCGACATGTTCGAGCTTGGGGATAAATCGCTCGAGCTCCACAAAAAAGTCTTCGACCATGCGATGGCTCTGAAGATACCGCTCGTGATCGGCGTCGGCGAGATGTCGTCGCAGTGTCTTTGCCACCTTGCCTACAAGGAGCTGAAGACGCTCAAGAAGAAGTTTCGCGTCGACGTCTCGGCCGGCGACCTTGTGCTCTTGAAGGGATCGCACGGCATGCACCTTAGCGAGCTTATCGAGGACTGAGGTTCGATCAGTGAGCGGCAAGGTTTTTTTCGTCTCCGGCATCGACACCGGAATCGGCAAGACAATGGCGACAGGCCTAATGGCGCGTTCGCTCGCCTCGGCCGGCCGCGATGTCATTACCGTCAAGCTCGTCCAGACGGGCAACGACGGTTTTTCCGAGGACATAGATGTTCATCGCGCTATCTGCGGCGGCATTCGTTTCCCTGAAGACGACGAAGGGCTGACGGCGCCGCAGATATTCAAGTTCCCGTCGTCTCCGCTTCTCGCTGCCGCGCTTGAAGGCCGCACAGTCGACGTCGAGGCGATATCGCGCGCCGTCCGGGAATGCGCCGCGCGGCACGAGATAGTTCTCGTCGAATCCGCAGGCGGGCTCGACGTGCCGCTGACGGAAGACATGCTTTCAGTCGACCTCGCAGCGCGCGAAGGGTGGCCGCTCGTGCTCGTTTCGTGCGGACGGCTTGGCTCCATAAACCACACGCTTCTTTCGCTCGAGGCGGCGAAGGCGCGCGGAACGAGGGTCGCGGGCGTTGTATGGAACTGGTGCGATGGCGCGGATCCCGAGATCGACGCCGACTCGGTGGAGACGACGCGTCGCTATCTCTCGCGTTGGGGCTTCCCGCCGGTTGTCGTCCGCATCCCGCGCTTCGATGTTGGCGGCCCCTATCCCGAAGTCGACTTTTCGGAGGTGTTCGGATGACGCCGCTCGAATATGACCGCGCGAGGATCTGGCACCCCTACGCATCGCTCAAGAATCCGCCGCCGGTTTTTCACGCGAAAGCGGCGTCCGGCGTGGAGATCGAACTTGTCGACGGTTCGCGGCTCGTCGACGCTGTGTCGAGCTGGTGGTGCGTCGCGCATGGCCACAACCATCCCGCGATAGTCGAGGCGATACGCCGTCAGTCGGAGAAGATGTGCCACGTGATGTTCGGCGGCTTTACCCACGACCCGGCCGTAGAACTCGCAGAGAAGCTCGCGGCGATTGCGCCTCATGGTCTTGATCGCGTGTTCTTCGCGGACTCCGGGTCGATCTCCGTGGAAGTCGCCGCGAAGATGGCCGTTCAGTACCAGAACGCGCTCGGGCACCCAGAGCGCAACCGACTTCTCGCGCTGAAGGGCGGCTACCACGGCGACACCTCGCTCGCGATGGCGCTCTCCGATCCCGACGGAATGCACACGCTCTTCAAGGGGATAATGACGAAGCACTTCTTTGCGGAGAAGCCGTCCATCCCGACATGGGGCGAGTGGAATGACGCTGACGCGGAGTCTCTTCGCCGCGTAGTCGACGAACACGGCGGCGAAATCGCCGCGGTCATCTGCGAGCCGGTCTTCCAGGCGGCGAACGCGATGAACTTCTACCACCCAGAGTATTTGCGCGAAATGCGTCGCCTCTGCGACGAGCGCGGGATGCTGCTCATCTTCGACGAAATCGCCGCGGGCTTCTATCGCACAGGCCCTCTTTGGGCCCATTCACGTGCCGGCATAACGCCTGACATCATGACCGTCGGCAAGGCGCTCACGGGCGGGCACATGACGCTTGCGGCTTCGCTTGCGAGCGGGAAAGTCGCGGACACGATCTCTGGAGGCCGTCCGTCGGCGTTCATGCATGGTCCCACCTATATGGCCAATCCGCTTGCGTGTGCCGCTGCCTGCGCGTCCCTCGGTCTTTTCGCGAACGGCGACTACTCGGCAAATGTGACGCGGATCGAGAGCCAGTTCCGCGAAGGACTCGGGGCTTTGCGCGGAAGGCCAAACGTGCGCGACGTGCGCGTTCTCGGCGCGGCGGGTGTAGTCGAAGTGGAGCGTCTTCCCGCGCAGTCCGATATCTCACGCGTCATCCGCGAGCACGGCGTATGGCTGAGGCCTTTCTCGAATTTCATCTACTCGATTCCGCCGCTCGTCGCAGACGAGGCGACGGTTGATCGCATTGTCGGGGCGCTTGTCGACCTTGCTTCCGCGCCGCCCGGCCCGCCGCCGGAGGACGGTGATTTCCATGAGTGAGGCGTATTCCGTAAAGATGCGCGCGTCGAGCGGCGGGCATCACGTTTCCGGAGCGGAGAAGATCGTCTCCGCGGCGTCAGTTTCGAAGGTTGCGTCACGGCTCGTCGAACGTGCATTGTCGCACGAACGCGGTACGCCTGATTTCATAAACGTCAAGGTCGAGGCGCTTCCCGAAGGCATCCTTCGCCTCAAGGCGCTTCCCGTGAAGACGCATGTGGTCGCGACGCCCGCCGAAGGGCGGGCGCTCGCGGCGCGGCTTCTGGCAGAAGCCGGAATCTCCCGTATCGACGAAATCATGGCGCGGTTTTCCGAGACCCATTCGCTTCGCGGCGCCATGCTGCTCGACGCCGACACGCTCGAACGGCTTGAACCGGACAAGTCGCGCGGCGTGCGCGCGACGTACATGGACGACGCCGCGTCTATTGCAAGGGGAACGGCGGGCGTAAAGAACCACTACGCCGAGGCGATCGTCCTCGCGACGAAGGTCCAGAACGCGCCCGGCATCGTCGCCGAAATCTGCGTGTCGGACGATCCCGACTACGTGACCGGATATGTCGCGACGCGCGAACTCGGCTATCGGCGGATCACGGTCCTCAAGGAGAAGGGCGATCCTAACGGCGGGCGCATCTTCCTGTATCGCGGGCCGCGCGACGGCGTCGCGGAGACGATCGAGTTCCTTGAGAAGACGCCGGTGCTCGTCGAGGATGTTCCGACGATTTCGTCCGCGGCAAATGCGCCGCGCCGCTTCGAGGGGCTTGCGGCCGATCTCGAATCGCGCCGCGCTGCGGGGCTCTGGCGCGAGTGCCGCACGCTTGAAGGCCCGACGGGGCCTACGGCAATCGTCGGCGGCCGCGAGCTCGTCGTCTTCGCGTCGAACGACTATCTCGACCTCGCGCGTGACCCGCGCGTCGTCAAGGCGGCTGCGGACGCCGCGAACGAGTTTGGCGCGGGGTCGGGCGGTTCGCGTCTTACGACCGGCACGCAGCCGGCGCATGTGCGGCTTGAAGACGCGCTTGCCAAGTTCAAGGGCTCGGAATCGGCGCTCCTCTACGGAACTGGCTATATGGCGAACGTGGGCGCGATCTCTTCGCTTGTCGGGAAAGGCGACGCAGTTCTCTCCGACGAATTGAACCACGCCTCAATCATCGACGGCTGCCGGCTCTCTGGCGCAGATGTTCTCGTCTATCGCCATGGCGACATGGAGGACCTTGAACGAAAGCTTGGCGCTTGCCGCGAACATCGCCGTCGCCTCGCCGTTTCCGACGGCGTGTTTTCGATGGACGGCGACATTCTCGACTTGCCGCGCTTTTTGGAGGTGACGCGTCGCCACGATGCGCTTTCCATGGTGGACGAGGCGCATGCGACTGGCGTCGTCGGACGTACGGGCCGCGGCCTTTCCGAGCATTTTGGCTGCGACCTGCCCGACATTTTGATGGGGACTCTCTCGAAGGCGCTTGGGTCGGAGGGCGGTTTCGTCTGCGGCTCGCGGCTTCTCGTGGAATATCTGCGAAACATTTCGCGGCCATTTATCTTCTCGACTGCGCCTGGAGCGCCGGCGATGGCGGCGGCGCTCGCCGCGCTCGGAATTCTCGAAGCCGAGCCGGAGCGCGTGGCAAAGCTGCGGGAGAATGTCGCTCTGTTTGTCTCGGAACTTGCGCGTCACGGAATCTCCGTTCGCGGCGAGACGGCAATCGTGCCCATAGTCGTAGGCGACGAGAAAAGGGCGCTTGCGGCGGGCGCGGAACTTGAAAAGGGCGGGTTCCTCATACCGGCGATACGCTATCCAACCGTCGCGCACGGTGCGGCGCGGCTTCGCGTCGCCATCATGAGTGCCCATACGCCAGGCCATATATGCGCCGCTGCCGCTGCCATCGCGGGAATCCTCGGCAAAGCCGGCTCCCCGCCGCCTGTCGGCAACCTGTAGATATCCGTTAGATACCTGTCGACATCGACAACGGCTCGGCCGTTCGGCCATATGCTATAATTGCCTTCATGAACGACATGAAGACACCCCCGCACAACATCGAGGCGGAAAGGGCCGTGCTCGGCTCGATCCTGCTCGACACGACGGGCCGCGAAGAACGCGTTATGGACGTCTGCCAGTCGGCGGGCGTCGTTCCCGAGACTTTTTTCGATCCGCGCAACAGGGCCATATACGGCAAGATGGTCGCGATGACCCGCGCGTCCAAGCCGCTCGACGCGCTGACCCTCACAGACGAGCTTCTGCGCGAGAACCAGCTTGAGGCCGTGGGTGGGGCTGCGTACATACAGTCGCTTATCGACCAGACGCCTACGACCGCCCATGCCGAGTACTATATCGGAATCATCGTCGGCAAGCAGCTAAGGCGCACGCTGATAGACCGCGCGACCTCCACGATAGCGAAATGCTACGACGAGGGCGAATACCCCGACGCTCGCGTAGTCCTCGGAGACGCGGAGAAGTCTTTTCTGGAAATCGACGTCAGGGGTGACGCGACTATGCCCTGGGCGTCTGCCATCGACGCGAGCTACAGGCACATCGACGCGATGTTCGACTCGAACGGAAGGTCGCTCGACGGCCTCGCGACCGGCCTCAGCCATCTTGACGAGAAGCTTCAGGGGCTCAAGAACTCCGAGATGATCGTGATCGCCGCGCGCCCCTCGGTCGGCAAGACGTCGCTCGCGATGAACATCGCCGAAAGCTGCGCGCTCGGCATGGACATGAACAACATCCCCGTCAAGTCCGACGGCGGAAAGCGCCACCCGGTGATGATCTTCTCGCTCGAAATGCCAATCGAGGCGCTTACGCGGCGCATGATAGCGGGCCGCGCCCATGTGAACATGTGGCGGCTCAACCGCGGCCTCTGCGCAAAGAGCGAGAAGCAGATGCTCGTCTCCAACCTCTCCATCGCGACCGAGGAGCTTAAGTCCGCGCCCATATACGTGGACGACACCGCGGCGCTCGACATCATGGACCTCCGCGCACGCGCGAGGCGCGCGAAGAAGCAGCACGGGATCGAGCTCGTCGTCATCGACTACCTGCAGCTCTGCACCTGCCGCGAGGCGGCGCGCATGGGAAGCCGCCAGATAGAGGTCTCGATGATATCCCAGCAGATAAAGGCGATGGCCAAGGAGCTCAAGATCCCGGTGATAGTCCTCTCCCAGCTTTCCCGCGCGAACGAGCAGCGCGGCGACAAGGAGGAGAAGCCGAAGCTTTCGGACCTGCGCGACTCCGGTGCGATCGAGCAGGACGCGGACGTGGTGTTCCTCCTGAGGCGTCCGTCGCGCACAGCGTCTTCCAAAGACGCCGGAGACGAGACGCTCGCCATCATCGACGTCGCGAAAAACCGCAACGGCGAGACGGGCGAGGTGAAGGTGAACTTCTACCGCGAGTTCACGCGCTTCGGCGACCGCGAGATCGAGCGCACGGGGACCGACAACTACAAGACGTCGGAACCGCCGCCCGAGCAGGCCGAGTTTGCGCAGGACCCGATGATGTAGCGGTATTTTTATACGCCTGTATAATTGCCTGACGGCGGCTGGTCTGCTACAATAGCCGCCTGGATAGGTAAATGGAGCAAACGAGATGAACATTAAGAACCTGATTGCCGCGGCTGCCGCGGCAGCCGCGCTTGCCGCGCCTGCAGACGTGCTTAAAGTGGCTGTCCTTCCGGGCGAGGGCTGGTGGGGAGGGGCTACGACTTTCGGCACGAAGGAGCCGCTCGGGCTCAACGCCACGTCTTTCTCCTTCGACATAGGGAAAGACAACTACAGCAACCAGGCCGCTCCCCTTATGCTGTCGACGAAGGGCCGCTCGGTGTGGAGCGAAAAGGCGTTCGCCTGCGTCTTCACGAACGGCGTGATGACTTTCACTGGCGACGCCCCGATCGAGCTTGCGGAAGAAGGTTCCGACCTGCGTTCGGCGTTTCTCGCCGCGGCGCGCAGTCACTTCCCCGCGAGCGGGAAGACTCCGGACCTCGCGCTGATCGCCAAGCCCCAGTGGAACACATGGGTGGAGCTCACCTACTTCCAGAACCAGCAGGGCATAATCGACTACGCGAAGGGAATCGCGGCGAACGGTTTCCCCTCGGGCGGCGTCATCATGGTCGACGACACCTGGCAGCACGGCTACGGCGTGTGGGACTTCGACCGCCGCCGCTTTTCCGATCCGAAGGCGATGTGCGACGAGCTGCATGCCGCCGGCTACAAGGTGATGCTCTGGGTCTGTCCTTTCGTGTCCATGGACTCGCCCGGCTACCGCGAGATGGTCTTCGGCTCGCTCGATGCGGGGCGGAAGTGCGAGAAGGGCGGGCTTATCATGTCTGGCGAGAGGAACGTACACGGGCGCGAAACCGCGAAGACAGTCCATTGGTGGAACGGTGCGAGCGCTTTCGTCGACTTCACCCATCCGCTCGGCGCGAAGTGGTTCGCCCGCGAGCTCAAGCGTCTCCAGTCAGACTACGGCGTCGACGGGTTCAAGCTGGACGCGGGAGATATGGACGAGTATATCGAGCCGTATGTGACATGCGTGAAATCGTCGCCATCTGAACTTTGCGAGGCCTATGCGAAGATCGGTCTCGAGTTCCCGCTGAACGAGTACCGCGCGTGCTTCAAGATGGGCGGGCAGCCGCTTGTGCAGCGCCTGTGCGACAAGGGCCACGACTGGCCTGCGGTCCAGCAGCTCGTGCCCGACATGATCGCTTGCGGACTTCTCGGCCATCCCTTCGTCTGCCCCGACATGATCGGCGGCGGCAGCTGGATGGCGTTCATGCCCGACGCGCCGACGCCGTTCGACCCCGAGCTCTTCGTTCGCAGCGCCCAGGTGCACGCGCTCGCGCCGATGATGCAGTTCTCCGCCGCGCCCTGGCGTCTTCTGGAGGGCGAATACCTCGATGCCGTGCGCGAGGCAGCGCGCACGCGCATGAAGCACGTCGACTACATCCTCGAGACGGCTAAGTCCAGCGCCAGGACGGGCGAGCCGATGCTCAGGGCGATGGAGTACGAGTTCCCGGGGCTCGGCGCGGAGAGGATAACCGACCAGTTCATGCTCGGGTCCAAGCTTCTCGTCGCGCCGCAGACGGTCAAGGGCGCCAAATCCCGCAAGGTGTTCATCCCAGTCGGGACATGGACCGCTGACGACGGAAGCGAGACTGCCGGCCCCGCAACGATCGAAGTCGCGACTCCGATCGGACGTCTTCCGCATTTCGTCTGCAGATGATGCACTGGCGCCTGCCGGCCTGATTTTCTGCGCAAGGCCGCGGCGTTTTTTGCTATAATAGCCGACACGAAAGGAACATCTATGAAGACGTCTGATTTTGCCGCCTCTGTCGCGGCGTTGGCAATGGCAGGATGCATGTGCAGCCATGCGTTCAATCCCGATGTGAACTCGGCCGTTTCTCCCGACGGCAAGAACGAGATTCGCCTCTATTCCAGCCCTCTCGCCTACGAGGTGCTTCGCGACGGCGCTGTTGTCGTCGCAAAGACCGAAATCGGGCTCAAGGTGGACGGCAAGTGCGTCAAGGAAGGCGGTGCGAAGCCCGTCGACGTCACAGTGAAGAAGTCCGGCGGCTCCGCCGATTTCCCAGTGTACAAGAAGGGGAAGGTTTGCCTTGCCGCCGGCGAGACTTTCGTCGACTTCGGCGACTGGGGCGTTCGTCTCGCCGCGCGCAACGACGGCGTCGCCTACCGCTTCGAGACGAAGAAGCCCGGCATAGTCAACTGCGAAAAGGCCGATCTGACCGTCCCCAAGGGCGCTCGCTGCTGGTTTAACCGCACTGGCCGCGGCTCGCTTGGCTGCGAGGAGACGATTCCTGAATTTGCTGATTCCTCCACTCTCAAGACCGACGCTGGCAAGGCAATCTATCTCCCGTTCGTCTACTCCACCGGAGTCAATGGCAAGACCGTCGCGGTCGTCGACGCTGGTCTCCACGATTATCCGATCTGGAACTTCGGCGACGTCGAGCAGACCGAGGGCGGCACGAAACTCAAGTCGCTCTTCGCCAAGTATCCGAAGACGACCGAGCGCGTCGGCGGCTGGGGCAAGGAAGCCGGGCTTAAGAAGGGCGGCCGCTGGGTGAAGGTCAAGGAAACGGAAGACTTCATAGCCAAGGCCGATGCGCCGCGCGCGTTCCCCTGGCGCGCCTTCGCTCTTGCCGACTCGCCTTCCAAGCTTTGCGAGGCGGACATCTTCTACGCGCTTGCGACGCCTGCCGCGAAGGGCGCCGACTTCTCCTGGGTGAAGCCCGGCAAGGTCGCGTGGGATTGGTGGAATGCCTTCGACAACAAGGGCGATCCCCAGGGCTGCACGACCGAGACGTATGTGCGCTTCATCGATTTCGCCGCGAAGACCGGCGTCGAATACGTGATCTTCGACGAGGGCTGGAGCGCCAAGCTCAACATCTGGGAGTACAGCCCGAAGGTCGACGTTCCCTACCTCATCGACTACGCCAACAAGAAGGGCGTCGGCATCATCCTGTGGATGGCGTGGGCCCAGGTCTACGGCGAGGAGGAGAAGGTCGCGGAGCACTTCTCGAAGCTCGGCGCGAAGGGCTTCAAGGTCGACTTCATGGACCGTGGCGACGCCGAGATCGCGAGCTTCCTCGAGAAGTTCGCGGCGGCTTGCGCAAAGCACAAGATGCTCGTCGACTACCATGGCGCGTACCGTCCCGTCGGCCTCCAGCGCACCTACCCGAACGTCCTCAACTTCGAGGGCATCCACGGCCTTGAATGCATGAAGTGGGGCGCGAAGGAAAAGGACATGTGCTACAACGACGTCGCCTGCTTCTTCCTCCGCATGACGGCCGGCCCCATGGACTACACGCCAGGCGCGATGGACAACTACAAGATCGGCGACTACAGGGGCAACGGCACGAACCCCGGCTCGGTCGGCACGCGCTGCCACCAGATGGCGCTCATGGCGCTCTACGAGGCGCCTCTCCAGATGCTCAGCGACTCGCCGACGAAGTACGAGAAGAACATGGAGTGCTTCTCGTTCATGGCCAAGACGCCTGTCGTCTGGGACGATACCGTCGGACTTGGTGGCTGCCCCGAGTCGTTCGCGGCGGCCGCAAGGAAGGCAAAGGACGGCTCGTGGTACGCGGCTGCGATCAGCAACAAGGATGCGCGCGACTACGAGCTTAAGACTGGCTTCCTCGGAGACGGAGAATGGAAGGCCGAGATATTCCGCGATGCGGGCGATTCTGACGAGAACCCGATGAAGTACATCCACGAAACGAAGACTGTCAAGGCGGGAGAAGTCGTGAAGTTCCACATGGCCCCTGGCGGCGGTTTCATCGTTCACTTCACAAAGTGACGGCGGTTTTTAACGCAGAGACGCAGAGGCGCAGAGAAGCAGAGAACTTTGAACACAGGGGAATTGAGTAAATGAAGATTGCGATTATAGGAGCGTCGGGACGCATGGGCAAGATGCTTTGCTCCCTCGCCGAGGGAGCGGGATGCGAGGTTGTCGCGAAGGTCGATGTCGCTGAAGGCTACGACCGCGAATGGCCGAAAGGCACCGAGGGAGTGGTTGACTTCTCCTTCCACGCGGCGGTTCCGGCGGCGATCTCCAAGGCCGCCGAAGAGGGTATTCCCTACGTCATCGGAACGACAGGTCTCACCGCCGACGAACAGAAGGTCGTCGACGCGGCGGCCAAGAGGATCCCGGTTGTCCAGAGCGGCAACTACTCGCTTGGCGTCAACCTGCTCCTTGAGCTCGTCCGCAAGGCAGCGGAAGTCCTCGGGCCGGAATACGACGTCGAGGTCACCGAGATGCACCACCGCCACAAGAAGGACGCGCCGTCTGGAACGGCGCTTATGCTTGCGAAATCGGTGGCAGCAGGGCGCGGCGTCGATTTTGGCGAGAAGGCGATATACGGGCGTCACGGCGAACCCGGGGAGCGGCCTTGCGGCGAGATAGCGATCCACGCGCTTCGCGGCGGTTCGGTCGTTGGCGATCACACGGTCATGTTCGCGGGCGATGTCGAGCGCGTTGAGCTCACGCACCGCGCGCAGAGCCGCGAAGCATTTGCCGCGGGTGCCCTGAAGGCCGTCGTATGGGCCGCAGGAAAGCGTCCTGGCGCATACAACATGCGCCATGTGCTCGGGTTCGATGCGTGAGTTGCGACTGCACGTAAAGCCCATAGCGGACTGCACGGATTTTTGTTATAATATTGCTTTATTCGCCAGATAAGGGGAAGATATGGGCATTCGCATACTTGGAACCGGCAGCTACCTGCCTCCTAAGGTCGTCACGAACGACGACATAGCAGCTGCGCTCGACACGAGCGACGAGTGGATATACTCCCACACGGGCATCCACGCACGGCACGTTGCGGAGGAAGGGGAGACGACTTCGACGATGGCCGCTAAGGCGGCAAAGGCCGCGCTTGAGATGGCCGGCGTCGCGCCAGAGGAAATCGGGCTTATCGTCCTTGCGACGTCCACGCCTGACTACGCGCCATTCCCGTCCACTGCCTGCATCGTGCAGGACATGCTCGGCTGCGTCAACGCCGGTGCGTTCGACCTCCAGGCCGCGTGCGCAGGGTTCATTTACGCGCTTGAGCAGGCGCGCGGGTTCGTGAACTTCTATCCCGACAAGAAGGCGCTCGTCATCGGCGCGGAGTGCCTGACGCGCATCCTCGACTGGTCTGACCGCTCGTCCTGCATCCTTTTCGGCGATGGCGCGGGAGCGGTTGTGCTCGGGAACGACGAGGCTCCCGGCGTCGCGTCGACAAAGACGCTTGCGCACACGATTCTCGGCGCAGACGGCAAGGGCCAGGACTTCATCAAGCGCACGGGCGGCACGCGCGACGCGCTGCCGCTCGACGAGAAGACGGGCATGCCGATGAAGCCGGAGCCCATGCTTTCGCAGCTTACGCTTCAGGGCCACGATGTCTTTGCTTTTGCAGTCCGCAAGCTCTCGAAGGTCGTCGGCGATCTCTGCGAGCGGCTTGGCACGACTCCTGGGGACCTCGACCGCGTCTTCGCGCATCAGGCGAACGGACGCATCATCGAGGCGACGGCCAGGCGCATGAAGCTGCCGCTCGACAAGTTCTGGCTTAACCTCGAGACGACGGCGAATACGTCCGCCGCGTCCGTGCCGATCTCCCTCGACCAGGCCGTACGCGCCGGCGAGCTCAAGGACGGCATGAAGATCGTGATGGTGGGCTTTGGCGCAGGGCTTACCTTCGCGGGGACATACTGCGTGTGGCCGGAGCTGTAAAATTTAAAAGGGGATACGACATGAAGAAAGTAATGATTACTGGAATCGGCATGCTGACCGCTGTCGGGAACGGCAGGGAGGCATCTTGGGAAAGCATAAAGGCCGGGAAGCCCGGCGTCGGCAAGATCACGAAGTTCGACGCCTCCCGCTGCACCTGCCAGGTCGCGGCCGAGCTTCAACGAGTGGGCAATCGGCGGCGGGCTTCTCGACAAGCGCGAGGCCCGCCACATGGCGCTCTTCTCTCAGTATGCCGTCGCGACTGCCAAGGAGGCGTGGCAGGACGCTGGATTCGGAATCAAGGGAACAGAGGGTGCGAATCTTCCCGACATGGATCGCGTAGGCACGATTCTCGGCGTCGGCATCGGCGGGCTCGAAATTACCGACGAGTCGTTCAAAACGCTCTTCGACAAGGGCCCTGACCGTCTTTCGCCGCTTGCGATTCCCGAGCTTATCGCAAACGAGGGCGCCGGAAACATCGCCATCGCGCTCGGCGCGAAGGGCCCGTGCCAGGTCGTGACGACGGCGTGCGCATCTTCTACCGACGCGATTGGCTTCGCGATGGACTTGATCCGCGCGGGCCGCGCCGATGTCGTCATTGCCGGCGGCAGCGAGGCCGTCATCATCGAATTCACGGTCGGCGGCTTCATGAAGGAGAAGGCGCTCTCCACCCACTTCAACGACACGCCCGAGAAGGCGTGCCGTCCGTTCAACCAGGACCGCGACGGCTTCGTCATGGGCGAAGGCGCGGCGATTCTGATACTCGAGTCCGAGGAGCACGCAAAGGCGCGCGGCGCGAAGGTCTACGCCGAGCTCGCCGGTTATGGCGCCACGTGCGACGCCTACCACATCACGGCTCCCGATCCTTCCGCCGACGGCGCCGTGAAGGCGATAGAGGTCGCTTTGAAGGACGCCGGCGTGACGGACAAGTCGAAGGTCGGCTACATCAACGCCCACGGCACATCGACGCATCTCAACGACCAGATGGAGACGAATGCGTTCAAGCGCGTCTTCGGGGAGGAAGGCGCGAAGAAAATCAACATCTCGTCGACGAAGCCTTGCCACGGCCACTGCCTTGGCGCGACGGGCGCGATCGAGGCCGCGATCACCGCGCTTGCGATCAAGGACGGGTTCGTCCCCCCGACGATCAACTACGAAAAGCCCGACCTCGAGGTCGATGCCTCTAAGGGCGAGACGC
This sequence comes from uncultured Lentisphaerota bacterium, assembly GCA_900321255.1. Classification (GTDB taxonomy): domain Bacteria; phylum Verrucomicrobiota; class Kiritimatiellia; order RFP12; family UBA1067; genus UBA1067. Next base: position 13,977 of record ONVK01000051.1, read on the forward strand.
CTCTTGACCTCAACTACACGCCGAACGTCGGCGTGAAGCGCGATATCGAGGTTGCAATCTCCACCTCCCTCGGCTTCGGCGGACACAACGGAGTGTTGGTGCTTAGGAAAGCTTGAAGTTTGAAGTTTAAAGTTTGAAGTTTAAAGTTGAGGTTTCGAGATGGAGTTGCCAAAGTTCAAACAGGAATTCAACCGCCCCGGCATCGAGCTTCTGCCGCATCGCTCGCCGTTCCTTTTCGTCGACACGCTTCTTTCGGCCGACGAGACGGGCGCGATTGGCGAGTATACGTTCACGGCCGAGAAGAACGACTTCTTCAAGGGGCACTTCCCCGACTATCCCGTCGTTCCCGGCGTTGTGCTCGTCGAGGCGATGAGCCAGGTCGCGGGAGCTTCGGTTGTCGCGCGCGGAGTGCTCGGCAACCAGGCGGCTTTCGCCTTCGCCGCTATCGAGGAGGCGCGTTTCAAGAGGCCTGTCCGTCCCGGCGACAAGCTCGTCACCGTCGTCAAGATCGTGCGTGAGCGCGTTCCGCTTGGCGTCTACGAGGTGACTGGCTATGTCGGCGACGAGCTTGCCGCGAGCGCCAAGGTCAAGTGCATGCTGATGAACGGGCGCAAATGATAAGAATCGTCAAGACAGGCGACAGGCGCATCGCGAAGTTCAACGCGCGCCCTGCGTTTCCCGAAGAGGCCGAGAAGGCCGCGGCCGCGGCGCTCGCCGAGATCAAGTCGCGCGGCGACGCTGCTGTTCTCGATCTTGTCGCGAAGTTCGAGGGCTTCAAGGCGAAGAACGCAAAGTCGCTGAAGGTCGATCTTTCGAAAGTCTCGGAGAAGGGCATCAACTCGAAGATCGTACGCGCCGTGAAGGACGCGCACCGCCGCGTGCTCAAGTTTTCCAAGGCGTCATTGCGCAGCCCCTGGTCGATGAAGTCCTCGCGCGGCGGCTCCTTGGGCGAGTTCTACTCTCCGATGGACCGCGTCGGCGTGTATATTCCGGGCGGCACCGCTCCGCTCGCTTCGACTTCCGTGATGACGGTGACGCTCGCCAAGGCCGCGGGAGTCAGGGAAATCGTCGCGTGCACTCCTGCGGGCGCGACGGGAGAAGTGAATCCTGTGCTTCTTTACGCGCTCAAGCTCGCGGGCGCGACGGAGGTCTACCGCGTCGGCGGCATACAGGCCATCGGCATGATGGCGTTCGGCACGAAGACGTGCAGGAAGGTGCAGAAGATCGCCGGCCCCGGCAACGCTTTCGTCACAGCCGCGAAGCGCCAGGTGTACGGATATGTAGCGATAGACCAGGTCGCTGGCCCGAGCGAAATCGCCGTCCTCACAGACGGTTCCGTAGATGTCCGCTGGATCGCGGCAGACCTTCTTTCGCAGGCCGAGCACGGCAGCGGATGGGAGAAGTCGCTTTGCGTCTGCACGTCCGAGAAGTTCGCGGAAAAGATTCGCGGCGAGGTTCTTCGCCAGACCGAGACGCTTTCGAGAAAGGCGCTCGTCAAGCGCGTCATTGACAGAGACGGGATCCTCATCGTCGTCGCGAAGAGCGTCGCCGAGGGGCTGGAGGTCGTGAACGGCTTTGCGCCCGAGCACTTCGAGATAATGACGAAGGACGCGACCAAGGTGATGAAGGGCGTCAGGAGCGCGGGCGCGGTCTTTGCAGGCCCTTGGACGCCTGAGTCCGCTGGCGACTTTGTCGCAGGGCCGAGCCACGTGCTTCCAACGGGCGGCGCCGCGAACATGTTCAACGGGCTCACGCCCGACGACTTCCGCCGCCGCCACAGTTTCGTCGCGTTTACGAAGGGCGATCTTGCCGAGACGAAGGCGACGATCGAATCGTTCGCCGCCGTCGAGGGGCTTGACGGCCACGGCCGTGCGGCGACGATCCGTTTCGAATGAACTTCATCCAGAGACATGCATACGATGTTGGGACCGCTCTTGCGGCCTGTCTCTGGCCGTTTATGCCGAAGCGCCGCAGAATTGCCGTAGAGAATGTCCTGAAGTGCGGCATCACGTCCGACGAGAAGGAGGCGCGGCGGATTGCGAAGAAGTCGTTCTGCCATCTCGCGGGGCACATCGGCGAGGCGCTTTTCGTCCCTGGCG
>ONVK01000052.1 GCA_900321255.1 uncultured Lentisphaerota bacterium
AGTGTCGACGTCGAGTCCGAATGTCGAGAGCGGCTCGCTCGTGGGATCGCGATATTCGTTCTCCTGAATTTCGGCATAGCGCTCTGTGCCGGCAGGCTGGCGCTCCACTTCCAAGAATTGGTCTTTTATTGATATTGAGGCCATCTTGCCTCCAGCGTGATCATGCCACGGGGTATTCGACGCGAGGCGAAGTCGCCTCTCCATCGCACTACTCGTGTATCCCATTTCCCCACCGACCGCCATCGCCCCAATGGAGCCAGTTGCACGCGAACAACACATCGATTTCATCTTCACGGGGCTGCTCACAACGGCGGCCGCTTCGCGCTTACACTGCCGCTCCTTTTCAGGCGCCGGCGCCGACATCGCCGTCTCGACAAGCACATCCTCCGCGGTCCTTCTAAGCTTCTCCGTGGCGACGATTTCGGCCATCAAGTCGATGGCAGGCTCTTCGGCTTCCGCCGGTGCGACGTTTTCAGGGACAAGACACGGCGCGGATATGATCCACTTGTCTTCTTCCTTCTCATTCAGCACTACGATACCAAGTCCGAGCAAAACGACAAAGCATGCGGCTACGCCGAGGACCCTGCGCCACGAGACATGCACGATGCGAGGAATCTCCTTGTTGACGAGCGGAATGAAATCTCCGCCCGAGACAAGAAACTCGCGCTCGTATTCAGCGACGACTCCGTCAGCCGAAAGACTGGTAGTGGCGTCGCGGCGAGGCGTCCCTACCAATGCCGCCAACTCTTCGCCATCAATCGTATCGACGAGCCAGCTGCGCTCGACAAAGCCACGCGACGCAGTGCAGGCGTTCCAGAGCTGGTAGACCCTATCGCCTTCGAGCGCCTCTCGCGACGACGCGGGAACGGTGAACGGCGAGACTGGGATTATGAAGAACCCGGCATTCCCGCGATCCTCTGCGACGAGCGCGACGAACGGACGCGCCATGTCCGCGAAGATTCTTATTTCGCCAACATTGACCGGCGAATCGAATTCTGCGTCGCCGCGCGGCGCTTCGCCCGCGAATGACGGACGCTTCCCGCCCGCCTTGTAGAGATTCCATTCCTGCTCGAATGTCTTGTTCATCGTGCACCTCCTGTCCGCTCGCGCAGCGATTTTGGTGCCGACGACTCACAGGCCTTGAGAAGCAGACGGCCGAAGAGCGGGCTGTCCGCGCCCTCCATCGTCCTCGCTTCTTTCCTGAATTCGTCCATCGTCTTCTCCCTCATCGCGTACGCCCGCGACTTTCCTACGCCTAGGCCCTCGAGGAGCGCCGCATCCGTCAGCGGTATGTCCTGGGCCGTCGCATACAAAAGGGCCGCGACATGTGATTTTTCCACTTTTATCTTGAGGGAGATTCTTTCGAGAAGCGCGTCGATATCGCGGCGCATCGGCTCGAGGTCGAGGAGCTCGGCGGGGTCTTTCTGTGAATATGGCTCGAGCGCGGCGATTTCGGCTGGGCCTGCGCTTTCCCATTCGATGTGGCGGTAGCCGTCGGGGCCTTTCACCTTGCGCGGACGCCAGCCCTTGATAGAGGTAATCCAGTCAAGGACAATGTCGTGGACGCGTCCTGCGCCTGAGCCGAAGAGAGTGCCGCAGACGAAGTTAGAGAGTTTCAGCCCCTCGGCCTTGATGCGGTAGGCGAAGTAGGACTTGAGCGGCTTCTTTTTGTCGCGCGAGCCCTTTAGCTTGAAGTAGGCGTCGAAAACGGCGACTGGGTCGTCTGCCCCCGCCTCTTCGCGCGAAATGCCGCGCTTTGAGAGGGTGGCATACATCGCGGACTCAACTTGGCGTCGCAGCGCGGCGGCATGCTCGGCGGGGCATCCGCCCACCGAGCAGATGTCGAACCAGTCCTGCCACGCCTCGTCTCCGGCGTAGCGGTCGGGCGTCAAAGTGTTGTCGTTCATCGGTACCTCCAACCCCTAAAGGGACGCCGCCATGAACTTTTCCACATCTTTCCACCACTCTCCAACTCCAACTTCCCCAAACCTCTCTGCGTACTCTGCGCCTCTGCGTCTCTGCGTTAAAAACTTTATAAAAAATCTACCCTCCATTCTCCAACTCCAACTCTAAACTCCAACTACTGCGTACTGACTCCTAACTCCTGACCCCTCTCATACTCTTTCTCTATCCAGGCCATTAGGAAATCGACGATGCGCGACTGGCACGCAGGCCCCGCGCTCGCCAGCGCCGGAAGGCGCGTTAGTCGAGGCCTATCTGAAGCGAAGGCGAAACGTCGGCGCAGAATGCGGCCGCGCCGGAGACGTTGCGGCGGTAGAACGCGAGGCCCGCGACCATCGCGCCGTTGTCGCCCGTGTACTTCGGCTTCGCCATGAGAAGCGGCACATGCGCCGCGGCGCAGACCTCGTTGAGCGAAACGCCCCCTCCAAGCACAAATGCACTGCAGCGGCGTCTTTTCAGGGCAGCGCGCGTACGGTCCGCGACTGCCTGGGCGATCGCCTCCTGGTAGGACGCAACGACATGCGCGACGGCCGGCGGAACGGAATATCCGCCGAAGTCCTCCTTCTCCGCGTCCTGCGAAAGAAGCCCGGGGTTCTGCTGGACATGCCGAAGAAGCGCGGTCTTGAGCCCGGAGAACGACACGCAGAGTTCCGCAGGAAGCCCCGCAAGCGCCGTCACGCCGTCGCGCGGGCGACCCTTCGGGAACGGAACGAGCGGCCAGTCCGGGAAGCGGCCGCGGAAAGCCGCGGAGATGCGGTCTATCTTGAGCCCGCCCGGATAGCCGAGGCCAAGCAGCTTTGCCGCCTTGTCGAACGCCTCGCCCGCCGCGTCGTCGAGCGTCTCGCCGATGACCTCGTACTTGCCGTATTCCGGCATGTCGATCCAGACGGTGTTTCCGCCGGAGACGGCGAGCCCGAGCATGGGGCCGATTTCGCGCGGATCGGCGAGCTTCGCCGCCGCGTCGTCGGGCGCGTCGAACATAAACGGTGTGTGGAGATGCGCCTCGATGTGGTTGACGGCGATCAGCGGAACGCCAAGGGATTTCGCAAGCCCCTTCGCAGCGTTGAGCCCGACGATCAGCGCCGGCGCGAGGCCAGGGCCGTATGTAACGGCGACTGCATCTACCGACTGGCCTTTCATCGCGTCGCCGACGACCTGCGAGATCTTCTCGATGTGCGCGCGCGAGGCGATCTCGGGAACGACGCCGCCGTAGGGCTGGTGCAGGGGGATCTGCGTGTAGACGACGTTGGAGAGGACTTCGCGTCCGTCCTTCACCACCGCCGCCGCCGTCTCGTCGCAGCTTGTCTCTATCCCAATGATATTCATTCCCTCACAAACTCCTGACTCCCGACTCCTGCCCCCTAACTCCTGACCCCTGACTCCTGACTCCTAACTACTGACCCCTGACTCCTACCAAAACTTCCACCACGGGCGGGCGACGGGCTGGACTCCGCCCGACTCCTTGTAGAGCTCCTTGACCCGCTCCGAGCCGGCCGTCTCCGGATCCCTCACGAACTCGTGCTTGTTTAGCTCAAGCGCGTCGGGAAGGCTCCAGAACTCCGAGCGGCGGAACCTGTCGCGGTCGCAGCTGTGGATCACGATGACTTCGCCCGTGCCGAGCACGGAGAGGGTCGGCTTCCTGAGGCGCATAAACGGACCGAGATCCGTCGTCGTCCACTTGCGGGACACGGAACCCTCGTCCTGCGCCGCAAGGAAGAGATGCTCTGTGTTCCTGCGGCTCCAGGAGAGCAGCGTGAACTCGCGGCGCAAGCCTTCGGCGTTCTTGAACATCTGGAGCGCGCTCCCGACCTTCATGCCCGGCACAACGGTGAACGCGCGGAGCTGCCCCTCGTAGCGCATCCCCCCATGCACGAGCACCGGCTTCGCGAGATACTTGCCGATCGTCCTCAGGGGATAGTGGTCTCCGAGGTAGGTCTCGAGCTTCTGCCCCTCGTTCGACTCCAGGCTGAAGCGCGAAACGAAGCGGCCCTTCCCGATCTTCTCGAGCTGCTCCATGCTGCCCGAACTGAACACCTCCACGAAGAGAGTGTCCTTCGAGCTCGGATATCCGACACTGATCGTGTCGGGCGACATGTTCGCGACATCGACGACCGCGCGGACGCGCTCGCCCGACACATAGTCGATGCTGTCGAATTTGAGGTCAACCGAGATCTCCACCGTCTCGGCGAACGCAAAGAAGAATGCAAAATTGAAGATCAAAAACGAGAAATTGCGGATGGCGTTCATTTTTTGGGTTCCTCCACTTTACGCTCTACACTTTCAACTCCAGTCCATCGTACGCAGGCTCGACGTTCGTGCCCTCGAGCCGCGCAAGCCAGTCCTCATGCGTCAGGTCGTGGCACATGTGGACGAGATACGCCTTTTTCGGCGCTATGCGCCCGATGTACCCAAGAGCCCGCTCTAAGCTCAGATGCGTCGGATGCGGACGCTCGCGAAGGCAATTGAGCACCATGACGTCGACGCCCTTCGCGCGCTCAATTGTCTCGTCGGGCAGCTCGTGGCAGTCGCTGATGTACGCGATGCGGCGCGAACCCTCGGAGAAAAGGTATCCGCAGCAGGGAAAGCCATGCTCGACTTTTAGCCGCAGAGCCGCCATGCCGCCGACTGAAAACGAATCCGCCTCCGAAAACTCCACCATCGGGCGAAAGAGCCCGTTCTCCCCCCCGGCCGAGCTGATGTAGGGGAATATCGTGTGCATCTGCTCAATCGTCTTGCCCATCGCGTAGCACGTGATGGGCTTGCCGATGATGCGGTAGGGAAGGCCGCGGTAGAGCGGGTCGCCCGGTTCGCAGGGGACTTTCGTTCCGTTGATCGTGTTGAAGCGGCGGATGTCGTCGAACGCCGCGACATGGTCCATGTGCGCGTGGGTGAGCGCAACGGCGTCGACCTTGGATATGCCGCACTCTATGCACGCGAGACGGAGCTCCGGCGGAGTGTCGACGAGAAGCGCCGCGCCGTCGGAAGCCGTTACGTATGCGCCGCAGCGCCGCCGGCGGTCGCGCGGATCGCGCGACGTGCACACGCGGCACGTGCAGCCGATCTGCGGCACTCCCACCGACGTGCCCGTGCCTAGAAAGCGGAACGTCAAATCCTTCCTGCAGTCGCGAGCGCCTGGAAGTCGCAGACGACCAGACGCGAACGACTGCAGCTCCTTATTTCTTTTCGGGCATCTTGCCGGACTTGAAGTACTGCTCGATCTCCTCGAGCGTGCGGCCCTTCGTCTCGGGGAGGAAGAACGCCGCCGTAATGAAGTAGACGACGGTGAAGCCGGCGAGGCAGTAGAACACCGCCGGGAAGCCCCACGCGTCCTTCCACGCCGGGAAGATCGTCGCGATAGTCGCCGAGACGCCCTGGTTGATGATCATCGCGATTGACATGCCGGTCGCGCGGATGCGGGTGGGCATGAGCTCTGAAAGCGCAAGCCACACGCATACGCCGGGTCCGACGGCGTAGAACGCGATGAACATGAAGAAGAACACAGTCGCGACGACGCCCGTCGCCATGGATGCGACCACGACGCCCTTCGTGATGAGGAGGAAGGTCGTCGCGACGCCGCAGAGCCCGAGGATTATGCCGGACGTGCCGAGCTTCAGGAGGAACTTGCGGCCCTTGCGGTCGACGATCGCGCACGCGACAATCGTCATGAACACGTTGACGAGCTTGATCGCGAGGTCGGAGAAGTTCGCGAACACGCCCTCCATGCCCGTCGCCTTGAAGATGTCGACGGTGTAGTTCAGGACCGAGTTGATGCCGGTCGTCTGGTTGCAGGCGAGGATCGTGACGGCGAGGAGGAACGGATAGACGTACTTGCGCTGGAAGAGGCTGTCGCCCTGCGCGGCCTTAGCGATTGCGGCCTTCTCGTCCTCCGCCGCCTTGTCGGCAGCGACCATCTCGTCGAGGATCTCCTTCGCCTTGGCCTCGCCGTTGTTGGCGGCGAGCGACGCAAGCGCGTCGTCCTTGCGGCCCTTCTTGTAGAGCCAGCGCGGCGACTCCTTGAGCCAGAACGCCCCGAGGAAGAGTATGAGGCCAGGAATCGCGGAACAGAGGAAAATCGTCTGCCAGGCGGTCGCCCAGCCCTTGCGCTGCTCGGACGTCGTCCAGGACTTGATCATCTCGAAGTTGACCTTCTTCAAGTCGGCGATCTTGTTGCCGTCCTTGTCGAGCTTGGGAACCGGAACCCCCGCTGCGTCGAGGACGTAAACCGGGTTCTTCTCCGCGTCAACCACGGGCTTGCCGGCCTCGTCAACCTTCTGCTCGAAGACCACGACGCCGTGATCCACCGCCTGGGCCTTGACGATCTTGTCCGAGTCGCCGACAAGGCCCGTCACGACGAGGCCGATCACGGCGGCGAACGCAAGCCCTATCGTCAGGAGAAGCTGGAACATGCCGGTGCCCTTGCCGCGCGACTCGCTGTCGAGGCATTCGGCGAGGTACATCGGGACCACCACGCCGACGAGACCCGCGGACGCGCCCTGAAGAGTGCGGCCGATCGTGAGGAGGATGAAGCTGCCGCCCTCGAACAGCCCGGAGACGCAGATCACCGGTATCGAGATGAAGAAGCAGAACGCAGATGCGATGATGATCTTCTTGCGGCCGAGCCACTCGGAGAGCGACCCCGCGAAGAGCGAGGAAATGACGCTTCCCCACAGCACCGCGCCCACGATGAAGCCGAGCTGCACGGACGAGTAGTCGGAAGTGTTGCGGATGTACGGAAGCGCCGCGGCGATCACGCCTACGTCGATGCCGTATATGAGGCCGCCAAGCCCCGCCATCACCAGTAGATATCTCGCATAGCCCTTGACTGTCATGTCTATTCCTCCTGTTTGTTCTGTTTGGTTGTAAAACTATATCTCGACCGCGAGCGCGGCTGCGATCGACTGGTCCATGTCAAAGTACTTGTATCCGCCAAGCCGTCCGCCGACGACGAGACCTGGGACCTTCGCCGCCTCTTCGCGGTACTTCGCGAGAAGCGCGCGCGACTCCTCGCAGTCGACCGGGTAGTACGGCTCGTCGCCGGGCTTCCACTGCGCGGAGTACTCGCGCATCACCACCGTCTTCGGCGCGGACATGACGCCTGCGAGCTCGGGATGGTAGTGCTTGAACTCGTGGATGCGCGTGTAGGGAACGGACGCCTCGGTGTAGTTGACGACCGAAGTCCCCTGGAAGTCCTTTACGTCCAGGGTCTCCGTCTCGAAGCGGAGCGTGCGCCACGGCAGATGCCCGAACTTGTAGCCGAAAAGCGCATCGACGGGCCCGGAGTAGTAGACGGGCACATCCGCCATGTCAGGGAGGGCGAAAGGCGCATTGACCTTCACCTCGATGTTCGGATGGTCGAGCATCCTCTCGAAGACCGCGTTGTAGCCGTCGGCTGGAATTCCCTGCAAATAGTCCTTGAAGTAGTTGACGTCGTAGTTGTCGCGCACCGGCACGCGCTTGATGATCGAGGGGTCTATCTCCTCCGGCGCCTTGCCCCACTGCTTCGAGGTGTAGCCGCGGAAGAACGCGTCGAAGATCGCCGCCGAGTGGCGCTCGTCCTTCATGAAGTCCGCGACCTCCCCCGGCTTCAGCTCCACGCCGAAGAACTTGTTGATGAGCGCAAGGCCGAGGGGAAGGTAGTATATCTTGCCCTGATAGTTCGCGAGCACCTTGTGCTGGTAGCCGTTGAACTCGGTGAAGCGGCGGATGAAGTTCCACACCGCCATGTCGTGCGTGTGGAAGATGTGGCTGCCGTAGAGATGCACCTCGATGCCCGTCGCGGGGTCGGTCTCGCAGCGGACGTTGCCGCCAACTGCGCCGCGCGCTTCGAGGACAAGGACCTTCCGCCCCGCCTCCGCGAGACGGCGCGCGACCGTGCAGCCCCAGAAACCGGCGCCTGCGACGATCGCGTCCGATCTCACGACTCCGCTCACTTGATCGCCTGCGCTCCCTTGCCGTCCATAGCGCCGAAGAGCTTGAGCGCGTCCTCGAGCGGATAGCGGTTGCAGAACATGTCGCACTGCGTCGTGATCGTGCCCTGGAGCGGAAGCCCGAGCATGGACCTCAGGCCGTTGCACTTGCCCTCGTCGAGCTTCGTCGACTCGGAGTACTTCATCGAGAGGAACGCGTTCAGGTACTGCGCGTTGAGGCGGCCCTTGAAGACGGACGGGTCCTTGAGGTCCTCGTTGTCCTCGATGGACTCGATGCCGTCAGTCCCCTCGAGGTCTTCGAAGCCGTCGACGCGCACTTTCGCGATCGAGGGCGAGACCGTCATCTGGATGTCGCTCTCGCGGTTCAGGAAGAACACGTTGCCGTCGATCGACTGCTTCTTCATCGCGCCCGCGCCCTTCGTGTTGTCGTAGCCGGTGAGGACGTTGAGCCCGATCACGTTGTCGGCGATCGTCGCGTTGACGCCGGTGTTGTTGCGCACGCCAAAGCCCATGTCGGCAAGGTCGTTGAGCCGAGACCAGGTGAAGAGGACGGTGTTGTTCTTGAAGAGCCAGTTGACCTCGGGCTTCCAGCCGGCCTTCGGCTTGTTGGGGCCGTCCTGTGGAATCGCCTTCGAGCAGAGGACGTTCGCGCCGATCATGCGGTTGTTGCAGAAGACGCAGTTCTCGACGACGACATCGCCCTGGTACCAGGTGACGTTGAACGCGATGTTGCCCGAGTTGACGAACGCGCAGTTCGTGAACGAGAGCTTGCCCGTCGCGCGGTTCGCAGTCGCGGAATAGACGAGGTAGCGGTTCGCGGACGGAAACTTGTCCCTCGTCTTGTTCATCGCGGGACCCTCGAGCCACATGCCGGTGTCGAAGCCTTCGGGCTTGCCCTTCGTCTCGTGGTAGGAGTTCGCGAAGCCCTCGTCGAAAATGAGTCCGTCGAACTTCATGTCGACGCCGTCAGGCTGCTTTTGCTGCTTGGTGAAGTCGATCGTGAAGACGCCAAGCCCGGTGCCCTTCTTGTCGTTGCGAGGGGCTTGCGCTCGGCGAAATCCTTGGAATAGCCGCCGATGATCGAGACCGCCTTGTCGATCAGGAACCAGTTCTGCTTCATCTTGCCGGGGTAGATTCCCTCGGCGAGGTGGATCGTGTCGCCGTCCTTCGCGTTTTCGAGCGCCTTCCAGAGGTTCTTTAGCGGCGCCTCCTTCGTGCCCTCGTTCTTGTTCTTGCCGGTCTCGAGCGAGACGTAGATGTCCGCCGCCGCCGCAGTGGTCGCCGCAAGCGCGGCCGCCGTCAGTGTCATGAGCTTGTTCATTCGCTTTCCTCCTTTTGTGGTAATTCGCCTGTGACGTCGAGGATCCACGCCGTGTCCGCCCAGCATGGATGGTCCTTGTCCTTGAAGATCTTCGGCAGGATGAGCTTCTTGACTTCCTCGTCACGATTGAGGACGTCGTTGAACACGAGCTCAAGGTACTCCTTGTCGATTGACTTGTCGAAGAGAATGCCTGCCAGCAGCAGGACATTGTCGTCGGAAACGAGGTTTAGCGCACGGTGGAGGCATTCGTCCTTGCGTGCATCCGGAACCGCCTTGAAAGCGGCCACGAAGGCGTCCATGTCCTTCATCGTGACCTCGCCGCCCTCCTTCTCCATCCATTTGTCGGTGAGCGAGTCGAACGCCTCGACCTTCTTTTCGTCCTCCTCTTCCCGGCGTTCCTCCTCCGTATTCCCCTCTTCGGCGTCAACGCCTACCTCGCCCGCCGGGTCTTCTGGCGCGCCTTCGCCTTCGGCGCCCGGCTCATCGTCACCAACGGACGCCTCGCCCAGCTCCGTGCGCGGCGCATCCGCCGCGGAATAGGGGTACCCCGCGCGGTGGGCCGCCTCCTTCTTCTCGCCTGCCGATTCGACAAACCAGAAAACAAGCGCAAACGCAACGGCCGCCGCCGCGGCGAGGAGCGCAAGCGCCCCCGCCGCAATCGACCAACTCTTCTTCGTTCCCTTGTCCATGACCGATAGTATACCAAATTTCACGCTCAAGGGGCCTCTCCGTCGCCTGCGACAAGGGCCTGCCCGACGGCCACGATGCGCCTGTCAATGCGGATCTTTATCTGGCTGACGTAGTTGCGCGATATCCTGTATTTCTCGGCGACTTCGCCTATGTCGCGGCCTTCGAGGGCGTATTCGCGGTAGACGTTCCTGTCGCGCTCCGAAAGCGCCGTCTTCGTCAGAACGTGCTCCACGGCCGACTTGAGAACGGCCTGGCGCCAGTCCTCGTCGAGCTGCTCCGGCGACTCGGACGGGGCTGCAAGGGTATCCGCGAGGGTGTCGGTGTCGTCTCCGTCGGCCGTCTTTGCCGAAGAGTCTATCGACACCTTCCTGTCTCCTGCGCGCGCCATGTCCTTGCGGTGGGACATGTGGACCTCGTTCACGATCATCGTCGCAAGGTAGGAGTGGAACTTCCCCTTCTCGGGCGTGTACTTCCCCTCGCGCAGGACGTTGACGAGCTTGCCGAGGACCTGCATCACTATGTCGTCCGCGTTCTCCTCGCCGCCCTTCATCGCGGCGAACTGGCGGATCGCCGCGGAATACGAGTTCCAGAAGCGCACCCACGCCGCCGAATCCTCGCCGGGGGCGAGGTTCTTGATCTTCGCGATCAGCGTGACGGAGGTGACGGGGAACGTGCTCATCTCGCGGAGGCTTCCTGGAGTTTTTCTATCGCGTCGTCCAGCAGCATCTGGAGCGGAGCGTTGTCGCCCGCCTGCATATAGTCGGCATCGCCGAACCTGAGGGCGTCGAATGGGCTGCTGTCGGAGTCGTCCGACAGGCGATCGCGCATCGACTCGAAGTCTGCGATCGCCTTTTCGAACGTGATGTTGCCCGATGCGAGCGCAGAGAGGGTCTCGTGCGTCAGGACGAGGGCGTCCAGCTTCGCGGCCTCGAAGGCGCCGCGTGACGGCATCACCAGATTTCCGTCGTCGTCCGTCACGTCCTCCGCCTTTGCCGCCGTGGGGACCCGGAACAGATCGTCGAAAGAGGGGACGTCTGGCCTCGCCCCGGCGTTCTGGAGCTTTAGCCGCCAGACTTCGCGCTGGACATGGAACTCGCGCGCGCCCCAGACGAGCGCGACCGCAAGCAGAAGCGCGATGGCCCCCACATAGCGCGCGACATGCCGCGCGACATGGCCGCGGGACTTCTGCTTTAGCCAGCGCTCCTCGGCCTCGAACTCCGCCTTCTCGCGGTCGGCACGCTTCTCCTCGGCATAGGAAAGGCACTCGCGCCCCTGGGGGTTCGCGTGGAGGAGCTTCGGAACGATGCGCCGCCATACCGGGTCGTAGGTCTCGAGCGAGGAGAGGATGTCCGTCCGCGCGTCGCACCAGAGCCCCGTCAGAAGCCTGTATACTATGACTCCAAGTGCGTACCAGTCGCTCTGGGGGCTCGCCGCGACGCCCATTTCGAGCTCCGGCGCCATATAGCCTATCGAGCCCATCACGAGCGAACGGCCCTCGCGCATCTTGACTATCGTGTTGACGGCGTCGACGATCGTATTGCCGTCGCCCGACGAGTCGAACACCTTTGAGACGCCGAAGTCGGTGAGCACCGCGTGGCCGTCAGGCCCGATCAGCACGTTCTGGAGCTTCAGGTCGCGGTGCACCACGCCTTTTGAATGGATGTAGGCGAGCCCTTCGCGCAGATCGTCGTACCAGCGGCCTATCGTCTCCTCGTCGACGGAGCCGGGCTCGACGTCGGCAAGAGACTTCGGCTGGCCCGACTCGTCGAGCACCAGATCCATCACAAAATAGGGCTTCCCCGTCGCCTCGTCCGTTCCGAAGTCAGTGACCTTGACGATCCGGGGATGACTAAGCTTCGCAAGAAGCCGGCCCTCCGTCTCGAAGCGCCGCTTCACCTCCTGGTCGTCCTTCTCGTAGGTGAAGAGCTTGACGGCGTGACGGGTACCGAGATGCGGGTTCTCCGCCTCGTAGACCTCGCTCATGCCGCCTTTCCCGAGAAGGCGGACAACGTCATAGCAGCCAATCGTCATCGAATCGTCCTTTCCGTTCACGGCACATTATAGCAAATTAAACCTTGGCGGCGGAGGTTTCCCGCGCGCGGAGACTTCCTCGGCGAGCGCTCCAACCGCCGCCTCGAGCTGCGGGTCGCGCCCCGCGGCGATGTCGGCCGGAGTCCTTTCGACTTCGATGTCCGGCTTTGCGCCGTGGCATTCGAGGTCGGTTCCGTCGGGGAGGAAGAAGCCGATGCGCGGACGGCGCATCACCCCGTAGTCGAGAAGATTCAGGTCGAACGTGCCTATGACGTCGCCCGCCGTCTCTGTGCCGACGACCTTCGCGCGGCCGAGCGACTTCATCGCGTGCGTGAACTCCTCGGCGTTCGACTGGCTGCGCTCGTTCGCGAGCACCACTACGGGGAGCGACGTTATGACGGGGCGTCCGAAGCGGGAGATGATGTATCCCTCCTCGTCGACGCCGCGGTAGAGGGTGCGGACGTGGCGGCTGCCGCAGAGGATGTCGATGAGCCTGTCGGCCGTGTATCCGCCGGTGTTGTAGCGCACGTCTATCACCACGCCGTCCTTCCCGAAGCACTCGGCGAAAACGGCGTCGGTGAACGCATCCGCGGTATCGCTGCGCATGGCGTCTATCGCGAGATACCCGAAGTTGCCCTTCTCGCGGACCCGCCGGCGCGCCTCCTTGACCTCCGCGGCGCGGAGGAGCCGGCGGATCTTCTGGAAGTCGACGGCCTCGACCTCGCGCACGATGGCGTTCGTCTCGCCCGCGCGCTGGACCAAGAGCGCGAACCTGTGCGGAAGCGGCGTGTTCATCGCCTCCGCGTAGTCCATTCCCGGGGCGACGGCCTTCCCGTCTATCGACAGGACGACGTCTCCGGCCAGGAGGCCCTCGCTGCCGCGGTCGGCGGGCGAATCGGGCACCACGTCCCTGACGCGCCACCCCTCGCCCTTCCAGTCGGGATCGAAGCGCGCCCCGAGGTGCGCGGTGATCGGCTTCCAGCTGTCGACGCCCGTTCTGGGGAACCAGCGCGCCCGCGTCGTGTCGCTCGCCCAGAACCCGAAGTGGGAGCCGTCGATCTCGCCGTATACCATCTCCATCATGCGGGCGAACACGCTCCACGCAGGCGCGTTGCGCGCGGCCAGGCGGTATTTCTCCCTGACCGCCGGCCAGTCCGTGCCGTGGAACGCAGGGTCGCAGAACCCGTCCCTCACATCGGCCCAGGCCATCAGGAACGACAGCTCCTGCCAGTCCGCGACATCGATCGTCTTGAACACAGTGAAGCCGAAAGTCTTGTCGCCCTTCGCCGGCAGGGAGTCGGCAACTCCGAGCACCAGCTCCTCGCCCTTCCCGTCGCCGCCAGGCGCGGTCCAGGACTTTACGAGAACGACCTTGCCGAACATCTCCTTGTCCTTCTCGTCGGTGATTCGTGCCTTCCACGTCTTGCCGCCCCAGTTCCACCCGAGGGTGCGTCCATCGGGCGCGAAGAACGGGTCCTCGCCTCTCATGCCGAGGTTCCGCACCCGCTCGGGAAGACCGTCGAAGACAACCCTGAAAGCCCCTTCGCGGACGCCTAGCTCCGCCTTCTCGTGCGCCTCGTCCTCGGGATCGAGGTAGACGTAGAAGATGCGCGGCTCGGCGCCGCTTGCGTTGCGCTTGCCGGAGAACGCGAGAACGCGGCCGTCGGACGACCAGGCCGGGTCTCCGTCCCAGTCGTAGCTGCGCGAGACGTTGCAGGGAGCGGGAGACGGTGAACCGTCAGGCCCCTTCGCCCATGTCGGAATGATCCACACGTCGCAGTTGCCGTATCCGTCGCGCAGCGTCGCGGCGACGTACCGACCGTCTGGCGACCAGACGTAGCTGTGGCAGTCGGCGGACTGCAGCGGCGCGACATGGCGCACGACGCCGTTCGTGTCCGCGAACGAAAGGCGCCCGTGAAGGTCGGCCCACGCGAGAGAGCCGCCGTCCGGCGAAACCGTCAGACTGCGGCGGCACACGTCGTCATCGGTCAGGCGCTCGCGCGCGAACGACACGTTCTTCCACCACGCGAGGGCGGCGTCCGCCCTGCGGGCACGCCACACGTCCGCGCCCTCGCCGTGGTCGGACAGGTAGTAGAGCGTCTCGCCGTCGGGCGAAAACGCGCAGTCGCGCTCGTGCGTGCGCGACGAGCCGTGGATCAGCACGGGGCGGCGCTTCTTCTCGTCGTCCGAAAGCTCCATCGTCCACACATCTCCGCCGGCCGTGAATGCGACGCCGGTTCCGCCCGGGAGGAACGAGAAATTGCCCGGCCCGTAGTTGTTGTCGGCCTTCGAGTACATGTGCCTGACCGTCCTCGGAACGGAGGGGTCGAACCCTGCTGGGCGGAGGGGGATGCGCGTCGCGACCGGCTTCTCCGCCGTCGGGTCCATGCGCCACAGGTCGAACCCCCTGCTGAAGACCATCGTGCGCCCGTCTCGCGAAAGCGTCGGCATGAGGACGTGGTCGTCGGAGAACGCGGTGACCGCGATGTCCTTGCCGGATTCAAGGTCGCGGCGCCGGACATTGCGGATTCCGCCTGCGTCCGAGGTGTAGTAGAACGACTTGCCGTCCGGCGCCCACATAGGGTCGTACGCTCCGTCACGCCCCGTCACAACCGGCGAGAACGCGCCGCTTTCGGTGTCGTAGAGCCATATTTCGCCCGCGAACGCGGAGGTCGACCCTGGGCGGCGCTTGCGGAAGCCGCGGCGTCCGCCTTCCCATTTCGCCACAAAGAGCACTCTGCGGCCGTCGGGGGAGAGCGCAGGCGCGTACGCCGGCGCGTCGAAAAGAGTCGTCTCCGCGCCGCGGCCCTTACAGGGAATGAGAATCGCGCGCATGGAGTCGCGCTGGCTTGTGATGCTTTCGGAGGAATGGTCGCGGAACGCGGTGGCGAGGAGGCTCGAGCCGTCTGGCGTGTAGGCACGCGGTGCGCAGCCCTGCGTATGGAAGGAAATCTGCCTGAGGCCGCCTGCCGAAAGCCCATCTCTGCCAAGCTCGAGCTCGAACGGCATGTCGGCACCGGCCCTGTTCGAGACGAACGCAACCTTCCGCCCGTCCGGGGAGATTACCGGCAGCCTGTCGGAACCCGCTCCGTCGCCGAGCGTAACCGCGACGCCTCCCACGGTCGGCGCACGCCAAATGCGCCCGCACCACGAGAACACGAGAAACGTCCCGTCGGGCGAGACCGACGGCGACTCGGCGAGGTAGATTTCAGACCAGTCGCGGCCAGGCGGGTTCTGTCCCTGCGCGAGAGCCGCGCATGCGACGGTGGCCGCGAGAATGAGGGTTGCAGTATATTTCATCAGAGGGGCTTCAGGAAGAATGCGTCGTGGGTTATCGCGAACGCCCAGTCGGCGGGCATCCGCTTGAGTTCATGTCCGGCTCCCCAGGAGTCGGTGTAGAGTATTTCCTTGATCTCGGTCTTCTTCGTCTTCGGATCCTTGCGCTCGACATAACCGATTATGAGGCGTATATGCCCGCCGGCGGCCTGCGGGAGGCCCGGCTCGGGGAACATGCCGAGCGTGACGCCCCAGAAGACGGGTATCCCCTGGTCGACCTGCGCCTTGACGCCAGTCATAAACTTCTTGAGGCGAAAATCCTTCATGCGCATCTTCTTCACGACCTTCGGCTTCATGGCGGCGTATATCTCGCCGACGTTGACGGAGTTGCCACGCATGAAGCTCTTGAGCGACAACTCGCCCTCGCCCTCGGTCTTCGCCGCCTTGTTGTACTGCTCGATGTCCTTCTCGACGTCCTGGAAGGAGCCCGTCATCGTGACGATGTCCTGATAGCCGAGCCTGCATTTCGAGCCAACCGCCTTGACGGCCTCCTTCATTTCGTCTATGGAAGTTCCGCCGCGCGCCGTCGTGCCGGCCGCCTGCGCGATCTCGTGCTCGTCGATGGTGAAGCCGTAGTACCTGAGAACGCGCTCGCTCGTCGCCGCCGCGCAGTAGCCCTTCTGCCCCTGGTCCACCATCGGCACGCCGTCGATCCAGACATCTCCGTCTGCGTTTTTCTTGACGTGCGACTTCGCCTTCGTCTTGGAGACGATTCCGCCCGACTTCGCGGATGCCTTCTCCTTCGCGCCGCCCTTCGGGTGCATCGTAACGCGGACATAGTCTGCGGTCAGGTCCTTCGCCTTCACGCCGTCCACGCCCCAGACGAGGTCGATGTCGCAGTCTCCCTTGTTCCACTTCTTCGAGAACTGGTAGCCGCCGGTCTTGAGCTTCTTCTTCTCCGGGTTCGAGCCGATCTTCCCGCCCGGCTGCGCCTTCGCGGCGATGTCGTCGAGAAGCTTCCTGAGCGATTCCGAGTCGAGGCCGGCGGAACTCCTGTCGTCGCCCCTGTTGTAGAGCGACATCTCGACGCGCGTCGCGCCGTCCGGGCCGTAGTATATCCTCGCCTCCCACACCTCGAGCCCGTGCCACGTGCAGGCGCCGCGCTTCATGCAGTTGACGATGTCGCGCTTCTGGCTCGCGAAGCCGAAGCCGTCCCTCTGGTGGTCCACGGCGAAGTCAACGGCTGACTCCGTCCAGGCGTCCGGCTTTGCGAAGTGCGTCCCGAGGTCGCACGCGGAAAGCATCAGCGGAAGCATCAGCGCGAGCATGGCGTGAAGTCGATCCTCCTCTGCCGGAAATCCACCTTTGCGACATGCACCCTCAGGCGCGCGCCGGCCCTCCAGCTGCCGCCCCCCGGCGCGGACAGCGACTGGTCGTGTTCGTTGTACCTTACAAATCTGCGCGAAAGCAGGCTCACGTGGACGAGGCCAGACACGGCGAGCTCGGGAATCTCCACAAAGCAGCCGAACGGCGTGCACTTCGAGACGACTGCGTCGTAGTCGACGATCTGGCGCGTCTTGAGCTGGTCTTCCAGAAGGCGGTACTTCTTTATCTCGAGAAGCCCGCGTTCGGCCTCGGCCGCAATCTCCTCGCGCTCGGACGTATGCTTCGCCCATGTCGCGAGGAGCTTCGGCGGACGCTTCGCGGAACGCCCTTCGAGGTAGTCCGCGAGCTGGCGGTGGAGCGTGAGGTCCGGATAGCGGCGGATTGGCGACGTGAAATGGGCGTAGTAGCGCTTCGCGAGCCCGAAGTGGCCAATCGCCGACGCGTCGTAGACGGCGCGCTTCATCGACCTCAGGACCATCGTCGCGAGCGTCGGATAGAGCGGGTTTCGCCTGATCGTCTTGAGAAGCTGCGCGAAGACGTGCGGGTTCGATATGTTCCCGGCCTTTACCCCGAGTCCCTTCAGCTCTGCACGGAGCATGTCGAGCTTCTCGTCGTCCGGCGGCTCGTGGAGGCGCGCGAGGATTCTGATCCCCTTGGTCCAGAGTTCCTTCGCGACTGCCTCGTTCGCGGCGACCATGCACTCCTCTATCATCTGGTGCGATTCGTCGTACGGGCGAGTGACAAGGCCCGTCATCTCCCCGTTCGAGTCGAGCAGCACCTCGGCCTCGGGAATTTCGATGTCAAGCGCACCCGCGGCGAAGCGCTTTGCGCGCATCTGCTGCGCGAGCGCGGATATCTCGCGTATCGTCTTCGCCTCGCGGCGGCCGATCCCCGCGGCAGATGCGCCGCGGATGACGGCCATCACCTGTTCGTAGGTGAACCGCGCCTTCGAGCGGATTACAGACTTCGAGAAGGCGCGCTTGACGACCTCGCCGTTCCTGTCGAACGTGAGGAAAACCGAGAACGCAAGACGGTCCTCGTCCGGCACGAGCGAGCAGACGCCGTTAGAGAGCTCCTCGGGAAGCATCGGCACGACCCTGTCGCAGAGATATACGCTCGTCGAGCGGCGGTACGCCTCGCGGTCAAGCGCGCTCCCGGGCTTGACGTAGTGCGAAACGTCGGCGATGTGTACGCCGAGAACGCGGTTGCCCCTGCGGTCTGTCTCGAGCGAGAGCGCGTCGTCGTAGTCGCGCGCCGACTCGGGGTCGCACGTGAATATGAACTTGCGCCTCAGGTCGAGTCGCCCGGAGCGCTTTATCTCCCCGTCCGAAAGCGGCCGCGTCGAAATGTGCCTGGCCTCGGCGAGCACCGCAGGGGGAAACGCCTTCGGCAGCTTGTAGAACTTCATCACCGCCGCGGTGTCTTCCTTCGGCGTCTTCCCGGGCGCGGGAAACATCGGCCGTTCTATGATGTCATCTCTCTTCACAACGTATAGTATACCATAAATAGCCCGCCGCCCGCGCTTCGCAAAGAAATGTTAATGAAGACTACCAACTATTGGACCCAACTGGAAATTCGGCGGCGGCAAACCAGTGCTACGCCAGTCAGTGGACGACGAATGGCGGAGAGTGAGGGATTCGAACCCCCGGAGGACTTGCATCCTCAACGGTTTTCAAGACCGCCGCGTTCAACCACTCCGCCAACTCTCCTTTAGTTGAGGCTCGTCCCTTCGCGTCCGTCGCCTTCGGCTCCTGCCGCTCCGGGTCTCGCAAAATTTATTTCTTCTTGGCCAGCGCGGGGTTGACCGGCGTCGTCTTCACGAGCTCGACGATCTTCGCGGCAACGTCGGGATTGGCCTTAAGATACTCTATCGTCGCGAGCGAGCCCTGCGCGAGCTGCGAATCGCCGAAGCTGAGCCAGCTGCCGCGCTTCTCCACCACGCCGCGCGCAAGCGCCGCGTCGAGAATCGAGCCCTCCCACGATATTCCGCAAGTATAGAGAATGTCGAACTCGGCCTCCGTGAAAGGCGGCGCCACTTTGTTCTTCACGACCTTGACGCGCGTCCTGTTACCGATGACCTGGCCCGTCGGATTCTTGATCGCCCCGATCCTCTGCACCTGGAGGCGGCAGCTCGCGTAGAACTTGAGCGCCTTGCCGCCGGGCGTCGTCTCGGGATTCCCGAACATCACGCCGATCTTCTCGCGCACCTGGTTGGTGAAGATGATGAGCGTCTTCGTCTGCGCGACGACCGCGGTGAGCTTGCGCATCGCCTGCGACATGAGACGCGCCTGGAGCCCCATGTGGCTGTCGCCCATGTTGCCGTCGATCTCGGCCTGCGGCACAAGCGCCGCGACGGAGTCGACCACGATCACGTCGAGCGCACCGGACTTCGCCAGCTGCTCGCAGATCGTAAGCGCCTCTTCGCCGCTGTTCGGCTGGGAGACGATCAGGTTGTCAAGGTCGACGCCGATCTTCTTGGCGTACCCAGGGTCGAGAGCGTGCTCCGCGTCGATGAACGCCGCGACTCCGCCCGCCTTCTGCGCGTTCGCGACGACATGGAGGGCGAGCGTCGTCTTGCCAGACGACTCCTGTCCGTAGCATTCGACGATGCGCCCGCGCGGGAGCCCGCCGACGCCGAGCGCCATGTCGAGGGAAAGCGCCCCGGTGGAGATCACGGGGACCTCCTGCACCTCCTGGTCGCCGAGACGCATGATCGCCATCTCGCCGAATTCCTTGCGGATCTGGCTCATCACCGCGTCAAGCGCGGTATTCCCGGATTTCTTCGCCGTTTCTTTCGTTGCCATACTTTTGAAATGTTTTAACGCAGAGGCGCAGAGACGCGGAGCGTGGACGCTTCGGTCTGGCATGCAGATTTTCTCATGATTGGTTTCGGTTGAAAGTCATTGCCGATATTATATCAAAAAGGGCGGGTTACAAAAAGCGCCCTGTGACGGAAGATTTGCATGCCTTAACAGCTTCAATCGGCCCTTCGCAGACGAGTTCGCCGCCGGCATCTCCGCCGCCAGGGCCCAAGTCGACGATCCAGTCGGCGCAGCGGATGACGTCGATGTTGTGCTCGATGACGATGATGGTGTTCCCCTGGTCGCGCAGACGGAGAAGCAGCTTCATCAGCTTCGCCACGTCGTCAAAGTGGAGCCCTGTCGTCGGTTCGTCGAGAAGGTAGAGCGTCCGCCCGGTCGAGCGGCGGGAAAGCTCCGTCGCAAGCTTGATGCGCTGGGCCTCTCCGCCGGAGAGCGTCGTCGCGGACTGTCCAAGCGCGACATAGCCGAGTCCCACGTCCGCGAGCGTCTGGAGCTTGCGCGCGAGCGACGGCACCTTCGCAAAGAACTCGCACCCTTCCGCAACAGTCATCTCGAGGACATCCGCGATGTTCTTGCCGCCGTAGGTCACTTCGAGCGTCTCGGAGTTGAAGCGCTTGCCGCCGCACTGGTCGCACGTGACGTAGACATCGGGAAGGAAGCTCATCTCGAGCTTCTGGAGCCCGTCGCCGCCGCAAGTCTCGCACCTCCCGCCCTTCACGTTGAAGGAGAATCGCCCAGCCGTGTAGCCGCGCGCGCGCGCAGACTCGGTCTTCGCGAAAAGCTCGCGTATCTCGGAGAAGAAGCCGACGTACGTCGCCGGGTTCGAACGCGGAGTGCGGCCGATGGGCGACTGGTCGATCTCGACGACCTTGTCGAAGTTCTCGAAGCCAGTGATCTTCTTGTACTTTCCCGGGGTGGCCTTCGCATGGTAGAACTTCTGGAGAAGCACGCGCTTCAGAGTTTCATCTACGAGCGTCGACTTGCCGGAGCCGGAGACTCCGGTCACGACCGTGAACGCGCCGACGGGGAAGTGGGCTGTGATGTTCTTGAGGTTGTGCTCGGTGCAGCCGGAGATGGTGAGGCAGTGTGGTAGGGACGCGGCACTCGCTTTACTCGCTGGTAGGGACGGCTCTCCGAGCCGTCCGCGGTCGCGTCGGAGACGCGCCCCTACCACCGTTTCAGATTCCCCGCTACCTGTTACCGACTTGCGACCCGTCAGGTAGTCGGCCGTCAGCGACTTCGCCTTGAGGAGTCCCTTGAAGTCGCCCTGGTACATTACCTTGCCGCCTTCGCGTCCTGCGCCGGGCCCAAGGTCGACGATGTAGTCGGCGGCGCGCATCATCTCCTCGTCGTGCTCCACGACGACGACGGTGTTGCCGCGGTCGCGAAGCCCCTTCAATGTCGAGATAAGCCGCTCGTTGTCGCGCGGGTGGAGGCCGATCGTCGGCTCGTCGAGAACATAGAGGACTCCTGTGAGCCCAGAGCCGATCTGCGTCGCGAGACGGATGCGCTGCATTTCGCCGCCGGAAAGAGTGGACGCCGCGCGGTCGAGGGTCAGGTAGTCGAGGCCGACGTCGAGAAGGAACTGAAGCCGCCGCACGATCTCGGCGATGATGTCCTTGAGGCCGGCGAGCTTTGCGGATGGTAGGGACGCGTCTCCGACGCGTCCGCGGGCGTCTCGTATCCCCCGAGCGAAGCGAGCCGCGTCAGCGGTCGCTAGAGGGGTGGGAGACGCCCCTGCCGCAAACTTCTTGAAAAACTCCAGCGCCTCGGTGACGGGCATCGCCATCACCTCTACAATGGACTTGCCCATGACCGTCGCCGCGCGCGACTCAGGCCTGAGGCGCGAGCCATGGCAGTCGGGGCAGGTGCGGAAGCTCTGGTACGCCTCGAACTTCGCGCGCATCTCGTCGTCCTCCGCCTCGTCTAAGCGTCGCTGGAGAGACGCGAGAACGCCCTCGAACGGACGGTCGACGCGCCGCCACGGGAGGACGAGATCGTCCTTGAAGCCGTGCATGAGACCGTTGCGGAACTTCGCCGGCAGCTTCTCGTAGGGCGTCGAGAGCTTCACCTTGTACTGCTTCGCGATGTGGGCGAGGAGCTCTTTGTGGTAGAGGATGTTCATCTGGCCCATCCGACGCCATGGGTGGATCGCCTCTTCGAGCGGAAGCGACTTGTCGGGCACGACGAGGTCTTCGTCAAAGTAGTAGAGCTGCCCGAGGCCAGCGCAGGTAGGGCAGGCGCCGAAGGGAGAGTTGAACGAAAAGGAACGCGCCTTGAGCTCGTCGAAGGAGATGCCGCAGTCGGGGCACGTCTCTCGCCTTCGGCTCTTTCCGCTCCGCGCCAGACAAGATTTCTGATTCGCGCTCCCCGCCTCTCGCCTTCGGCTCTGCAGAATCGAGCCACTCCACCATCATTATCCCCTTCCCCGTCTTGAGGGCGAGCTCGACGGAATCCGTAATGCGTGTGCGAAACGCGGCGTCGGGCTCTGGGGGAATGACGAGACGATCGACCACGACGTCGATGTTGTGGGCCTTCTTCTTGTCAAGTTCGGGAAGTTCGTCAATCGGGTATGTAGTGCCGTCGATCCTGACGCGCGCGAAGCCGTTTCGC
>ONVK01000054.1 GCA_900321255.1 uncultured Lentisphaerota bacterium
TTCGCCGCGATACTCGAAGACCGCCTTGCCGGATGCGTCGAACACCTTTGCCGCGCCGTCCTCGAAGCGGCGCCCGGCGAGCCGCGTCACCTTCTCGTCTCGCGTCTCGAGCCCGATAAGCCCCGGGCGGTACGGAACAAGCTTGTGCCCGAGCGCCTGCGCGAAACGCTGTCCGTCGCCGACCGAGCCGGTCTTCGGGTAGCTTGCGCCGCCCGTCGCGAGAAGCACGTTCTCCGCGAAGATCGAGAAGCTGTTCGCGACTACGGCGAAGCGCGCAGCCCCGTCCTTGACTGCGGCTATCTCCTTCACCGGGCAGTTCGTGATGATCGGCACTTCTTCGTCGCGCAGAAGGTCGCCGAATGCGTGGACTATCGTCGCCGCCTTTTCGTCCGCCGGGAAGATGCGCCCGTCGGTCATTCGCTTCGTCCTCACGTCGAGCGACTGGAACCCGCGGCAGATCTGCCGCGGAGGACATTCGCGAACCGCCTCCGCGACGAACTCGGCGCACCGCGCGGCGATTCCGCCGCGCGAAATGTCATTCAGGAACTGCTCGGGCGAGATGTCCTTCGCGAAGTTGCAGCGCGGCGAACATTCCCGCTGCGCCTCCGCCGACGATGGCGAGCTTAGCAGGTTGAGCCGACTGGCGCTGGTTCTTGCCGTCCATGGGTGATAGTATACCAAATGTCCCCTGTGAGGCGAATGGAGAAAATGGTATAATTCAGATGCCATACAGGAGGTGGTGCATATGAAGAAGTCGAGTGCGGCCCTTGCGGCCTTTGCGGTGCTGACTGCGTTTGCCGGGGAGGTCTCGCCGCTTTTGAGCGGCTTTCATCCCGACCCGAGCGTTACGAGGGGCGCAGACGGCGCGTATTATCTCGTGACGAGCACATTCATGTGGAGTCCGGGGTTGCCTGTCTACCGCAGCGACGACTTCCGCACCTGGTCGCGTGTGGGACACGCGCTGCCGGATATCGCGGTTGTCATCGAGTCCGGCGACGAGTTCACGGACGACGACGGGGTCTGGGCGCCGACGATCCGATTCCGCGACGGAACGTATTACATGACCTTCACATTCCACGGCAGGGAGTTTCGCAACTACCTGACCACGGCAAAGGATCCGGCGGGACCGTGGACGAAGCCAGTCCATGTCAAGGCGGCGGACGGAGGAATCGACCCGAGCCTCTTCTTCGATGACGACGGCAAGGTATACTGGACGGCGACCATGCCTGCGCGCAAGCCGAATCGGGAGGGGCACATCGAGATATACGTGCAGGAGATCGACCTTGCCTCCGGTCAGCTCGTCGGACGGCGCGAATACATCACCGACGGCGTCTTCCCCGGGGCGCAGTGGGCGGAGGGGCCGCATATCTACAAGAAGGACGGAGTGTACCGTCTCGTGATCGCGGAGGGAGGCACGGGCTTCAACCACGCGGTGACGGCGCTCAAGTCGAAGAGCGTGTGGGGCCCGTATCTGCCGCAGAAGACAAACCCACTCGTCACGCGCCGCGACCGCGGGAATGCGAGCCCGCTTCAGGCGACGGGACACTCCGACATTGTCGAGGCGCGCGAAGGAGGCCTCTATGCCGTCTTCCTCGGGAAGCGCCCGATAGGGGACGACCGGCGCGTCACGCTTGGACGCGAGACGTTTGCGTGCCGCGCGGAGTGGAAGGACGGAGAGCTCGTGTACGACGACGCGCATCTGATCGAGGGGCGCGTCGTCACGCCCGAGGAGGAGTGCATCGTCAAGGCGAAGGGGCGCGCGTTTCGCGTCAGGCGGCTGAGGGGTTTTGCGTTCGACGAGACGCTTGCGGACGCGAAGGAGGGCGATGGGCTTGTCCTCTGGCGCAGCGCGCACGCGTACATTCTTGTTGAGCGCCGCGCAGACGGCGTCCATCTTGTCGTCAGCGACGCGGATGGGCTGCACGAACGCGGCTTTGCACCACACGTCGGCGAACACGTTACGCTGCGGCTTGTCTCTCGCGACGGACTTTCCGTCGGCGCATACGCCGGCAAGGAGCTTCTCGGCGAAGTCTCGACCGCCTGCGTATCGGATGCGGGGCGGCACACGAATTTCAACGGCCTTGGGATCGGCCGGACGGCGAAGTGAGGTGCCGCCGCGCCGCTGTCCTCGCCTTCGGGGGGGGGGGGGTCATTGGATGCGGATAGAGAAGGGGATTGCTTCGTCGTTCGTCGTGACTGCAAGCGGCTCGGATAACTTGGATTCGTTCCCATAGGCGTCGAACGCGGTGATTCTCGCGATGTATTGCGTCCGAGGGCTTAGGTCTCGGGCGCAATACATCGTGGAATTAGTCACAAACGCGGTCTTGACGAGATTGGTCGAGAGGTCTGTTGACAGGCTATCGCCTATGAATGCCATGTAATCAATGTAAACAACACGTTTGGAGTTAGCGCCTTGCGTATTTAGAATGATGCTTGCGTTTGCAGGAACACTTGCAAGCGACACTGTGTTGGTACGAAATTCAACTTCCAGTGAAAATGTGGCAAACTCGTTAGTCGTGCCTTTTGCCGACAAGTAGCCAATTCCGAAAGTCTTGCCGTGGTCTGAAGTCGGTCGCCTAATGGACATGGCGAGCGACATACTCGAGTAGTCGGCGAATCCCGAATGAACAAGATATCCCTTTGCGGTGTCCTTTGAAATTTGAATGATTCCGTTTGTGTTCGCAGGTAGGCGTATCAAAGACGAGCCTGCGAATGCAGGAATCGCATTCGTAAAATCATCTGTTATGTCTGTTGCGCTGCCGCTGTTGTTCGTGAAATCGTTAAAGTCATATTCGAGAATACTTCCGCCGCTGGTTTCGGTCTCAACGATCTCTGACACCTCAATCTTGTTCGAGACGGCATTTTCAGGATTCGCCCACGAAAGGCGGAATCGTGTTCCCTTGATGTAGCTTGCAGACAGATTGGTCGGTGGCGTTAGGACAGGGGTGTCGTCAGTGACGATCGTCATTTCCGAAACTCCCCATCCCGTTGAACCACCGCCACTGTCAAAGGTCATTTTGAATGAACGGACATCTGCGGCTCGTGGGAAGAAGTTTGTCTGCGCTACATACGTGTCTTTATTCGGCGAGTAGTTGCATAGCGACCAGAGCGTTGCATCTTCCGAGGGGACGCCATCGTAAATGGGAATAAACGCAAGACGCCGCCCCGACAGAGAAGACGACTTAACCTTTAGTTCAATGCTTAGCACCCGTTGGCTGAAAGTGGGGGAAAACAGATAGTCGCCTTTTTCCGAGAGGCGTATGTTCGGCTTGCCTGCGTATGAGTCTATGGCGAAAAGCGTCCAGCCGTTTGTCGTAGCGACCTTGTTTTCAGATGTGTACTGATTTGTGCTTGCGGCGAGAGCCGCGATGTCGATTTGGAGTCTTTCTGCACATGCACTTGTTGCGAAAATGGCAAGCAGCATTGCGAACGCTACGGAGCTGACTTTCATCTTCATTGCAACCGGAAGTCGACGCCTTTCTCCTCAAAATATGCATTGAACATGACCTTCGCGGGGATGTCGAGACCGGCCTGGACGACGAGTTCGTAGCCGCAGGCGTCGCGGAGCCGGTTCGCAATCAGAGCGACTACGGACTCGCGCAAGTTCGCCGCCGAGAGGAGCGCGAACTTGTCGCAGTCCGAGGCGAGCTGCACGATGTCCTCGCGGTCGGCCTTCCCGTCGTCGCGGTTCTCTCCGAAGACGCGCTCGACGAGCGTCTTTCTTTCGAAGGCCTCGCGCTGGAGGAAGTGGTCTATGGAGATGATCTTCGGCGGCGGGAGCGTCAGCGTCACGGTCTTCGCCTCCTTGTCGACGACGGGCGTCTCGGCCTGCGAGAGGTCATAGCCCGCCTTGATGGTGTAGACCGTCTCGCGTACCGTGTCGGTCGAGACGGTCGAGCCGATGTGCACGACCTTCCAGACGATCTTGCGCGTCGCGAGTTCCGCAATGGGGGAGTTTTCGCTCACGACTGAAGAGGCGAACGAGACCGCCTCGCGGTCGCGCCACGCAAGAAAGGCGAGGAGCCCGCCGGCCGCGAGGGCGGCGACAGCAAGCAGCGTGATCGGCACGATCGTGAATCTTGTCAGTATTTTACGCATGAGGCAAGGACGGCGAGCAGCACGACTACCGCCGCGCCGAGAGTCAATGTGATTTTGCTTTGTCTGGTCATCGCGCGGTATTATATCAAAATGGTATAATACACGGAATGCAGAATTTGGCTACAGTCGCGGCGCAGGTCGGCGTGCTCTTCGCCCTTATGGCGGTTGGGGCGGTCTGCCGCCGCGTTCGCCTTGTTGACGAGGCGTCCGTGAAGGGGATGGTGAACGTCCTTCTTCTCGTCGTCACGCCATCTCTCATCATCGACTCCTTTCAGCGGCCTTTCGACCCGGCGATGGTGCACGGCTTTTTCTGGGCGTTCGCAATCGCCGCTTTCGCGCACGTCGCGGTTATCCTGTTCGCCCGCCTCTTCTCGCGCGGCGGCGACAGGTCGCGTCCGGTTCTGCGCCTTGCGATGGTGTTTTCGAACGCCGGCTTCATGGGCATCCCGCTCGAGCAGGCGATTCTCGGGTCGGAGGGAGTCTTCTACGGAATCGTCTACGTCGTCGTCTTCAACTTCTTCATGTGGAGCTGGGGACTTTACGAAATGAGGGGTAAAGTTCCACTCTCCAACTCCAACTCGAAACTCGAACTTAAGGAGAGGTGGCGCTCGCTGCGGCCGATGCTCGTAAACCCCGGCACCGTCGGCATTGCGATAGGGCTGCCGCTCTTCTTCGCGTCCCTCTCGCTTCCCGCAATCCTCAAGACGCCGATAGGCCTTCTCGCCGGGCTAAACACGCCGCTTGCGATGCTTGTGATCGGCTTCTATCTCGCAGGCGCGGACTTCCGCCGCGTCGTACGCATGCCGAGCGCCTATCTCGCTGCGGCCGTCAGGCTTCTCGTTTACCCTTTTGCGATGGTTGCGCTGCTCTTCCCGTTGCGCACGCACTTCCCGCGAGAGATGATGCTTGCGCTCGTTACGGCGGCATCTGCTCCTGTCGCCGCGATGGTCTCGATGTTTGCGTCGAAGTTCAGCCGCGACGTCGACCTTTCCGTGGGGCTTGTCAGCGGCACTACGCTCCTCAGCATCTTCACGATGCCGCCGGTGATAGCGCTTGCGATGGAAGTGCTTTAGGCGAGCCGGCGGCAAGTCTACCTGCGGCCGCGCTTTACGCGGGCGAGGGCCGCGGCCGTCGTGTTGACGGGCGGCGCATCTGCGGGCCTTGCACTCGATGGGCGCGCCGCGGCAGGTGCTGTGGTGCGGCTCTTTTGCGGCGCCTTGGGCGCACGCCGCGGAAGCCGGAAGTGCCATGTGCCGGACAGCCCGAGCCGGCGGACGAACACGGACGCGAGGAACGCAAAGGCGGCGAAGGTGTATATCCACGGCGCGAGGGGGACGGTCGTGCGGACCGCGGGGAGATCGTCCCAGATGTCGTCGAATGACGTGCGCACCCGCCCCTTCGTGCGTTCCGAAAGCCGCCTCATCGCGCGCTCGCCCGCCGCAGGGTCGTGATGCCGGTGGAACTCGGCCGGATGGGGAAGGCACGCCGGCGCGAGCGCGACCGTCTTTCCGTCCGGAAGCGTCACGATGGGGAACGCAGTTTCGTTTCCGTAGAGCGGAACAAACGCCGAGAGCGTGTCGGACGATTCCCACCTGAGCGCGTCCTCGACGCGAGTGACCCCGTCGCCTCCTCGGTCGAGAAGGGTGACGAGCCTAAGCCCGGAGTTCGGCACTGCGGTCAGCGGATTTGCCTCGTCCGCGACGGCCGTGATGCGTATCCCCCCCGCTTCGACGCGCCGCTCGAAATGGAAGCCAGACTGCTCCGTCTCGCCGTCTCCGAGCGTCCACCTCGCGATGGCAGTCGCGATCTCCGCGCCGTCCTTCGAGGTCATGAGCGGCGCCGCGTGCTTTCCCGCCATCTCGCCGGTGAACGCGAGAGTCCGCCCCGCGCCGGCGCGGCGGAACGCGAGGACAGGCGCGTGCTCGTCGTCCTCGGTGAAGATCGCTGTCTCTGCATCTTCGCGTATGTACGTTAGGTTGTATCCTCCGACGGGCGCGATTTCGGCGGGAAGGACATCGGAGAGCTGCCGCAGCGAAGATGTGGTCTTCACCGGCGTCAGGTTCGTGCACATCGCGGTCTTCGCGACAAGGTAGGTGTCCTGCATGAAGAGCCGTGGAATCTCCTTCGCGTCCGACTCGAACTGGCATGTCCCGTTGCCGGCCTCCGCGATTTCCTTTAGGAGCTTCGCGTCGCAGTCCGATTCCGTTCCAAGCCCTATTACGCTCACCGTGATTCCAGCCGCCGTCGCCTTGGAGAGATAGGAGCGGAAGTTCCCCGGCTCCTCGGAGTCGGCTGCGTCGGCGAAGAGGATCAGGTGCTTCGTCTCGGCCGAGGCGCGCGCGAGCTCCCGCAGCCCCGCGGTGATTCCCTCCTCTACGAAGATGCCTCCGCCCATCGAGCGGATGCCGAGTATCTCGTTTCTGCGCGACTGCGCCTGGTCGGCATACTGCATCGCGAGAATTATGTGCGGCTGCGAGTCGACGGCTATCACGGCGATTTCGTCGAGCGAGGTCAGCATGTCAAGGGCGCCTGCGGCACCGAGGTTCGCCATGTCCATCTTCGTGCGTCCGCCTCCCGCGGAGGCCATCATAGACCCGGACCTGTCCATCACGATGGCAAGCGCGATCGAGAACTTGCGGTGCTCCTGCCTCAGTTCGAGCGAGACTGGCAGTATGTCTTCGACTGCCGTCTTGTACCACCCGCCCGGCCCGAACGACCTCTCTCCTCCGGCAAGCGCGACTCCGCGCCCGAGATCTGTCGCATACGAGGCGAGCTCGCGCAGGAAGTGCGGCTGGAAGTCCTTCGCCGGCACGTTGTCGAGCAGAACGCCGCCGTAGTCCTCGAGCGCGGCAAGTCCGCCGCGGAACGACTTCGCCTCCCTCGCCTCCACCGGAACGCCGCCGCGCCTGATCGTCTCGGCGGCAGCGGCCTCCGGCTCGTCGGTGAGATATAGGAGCGGACGCCTTCCCTCGACCTTGACGAGCATCGAGGCGCTGTTGTTGCCGTGGCACGGATCGTCCTTCGCCGGCGCGATTTCGATGGTGTATCTCCTGATGCCTGCACGTCCGGCGAAGTCGCGGAATACGAGCGGGGTGAGGCCCGGCCTGAAGACCTTCGTGCCGCGCGCCACTACATTCGTTCCGCGGAGAAGCGCATACGAGTTTGTCGTCGTCTCGGCCGAGCTCGCCCACGCTGTTATCGGCACGGGGGCGTTGGGCGCGACGGACGCAGGCGCGTCGACGCCTGCGACGAAGAGGTCGTGCGCGAAGGGCCTCGACTGGAGGAAGGTGTCCACTGCCGTCGAAGAGATATCCGGCGGCGCGGTGAAAAGGCCGTCTGACATTACGAGCATCTTCGCGGGGACGCCTTCCTCGACGAACGCCGCGGACTTTTCGATCGCCTCGCGCACGTTCGAGCCGTCGCGGTCGATGTCCTGGATGAACTCTGAAAACCCGTCGCCTCCCGGCTGCGTCTCGACGACGGCGTTCCTGCCGAACGCGACGACGGCGAGCTCTGCTCTCGCGGGGCGCGCGGCGGAAATGCCGCGTATGATCCGCTCCTGCTCCGCGAGGGCGCCGTCCGTCATTGACCGCGAGCGGTCTGCGACGACGACGAGCCGTCCGGCGTGCTCTGCCCTCGGGAAGACCGGCCTTAGGAGCGCGATGGCCGCGAGCGCCGCGACAGCGACTGCCGCCCTGGAGCGGGCGAAGCGGAAGTGCAGCAGGAGCGCGAGTATTGCGAGAAGCGCCGGCATCCAGGCGACGGACTTGTTTCGCCGCGCATCCTCCGGCGCGCTTGCGCGCGAGCCGAGATTGACGGACGCGCATTTCGTGAGGTCGCTTTCGTCCGCATCGAGAAGTCCTGCGGGCTTCTCCTTCGCCCTGGGCTCAATCTCGCGGATCCGCCTGTCCGCCGCCGTGAGCGCGTTCTGGACGAAGGCGGGGAAGCTGGGCGAGCGGAAGAACGGCAGCGTTGGATTGGAGAAGCCGACGTGGCATTCGTTCGACGTGGCCGAAAAAAGCGGCGAGGTGCCGAGAAACGCGACCGGCACCCCCGGCAGCGGGTCGGATGAGAGTGCATACGGATCGCCGTCGAGATCAACGCCGTCGAGGAGGGGCTCCGCCGGGTCGGTCCATACGGGGCCGCTTGTCCGCGCCGCGGAAGACTCGTGGAAGCGGACGAGATACTGGCGTGGCGACGGCGTGAAGTCGGAGTCGGTGAAGACGACGTCAGCTTCGCCGGCGGAGACATAGTTGGTCACGAACCCAGTTGCGTCGAGTGCGCGGCGAATGATGTCGGCGCGCGGCTTGTTGCGGAAGCGGACTGCGGCGGAGACGGAAGGAACCTCCGGCGGGAGGAGGGTCGCCGAGTTGTCCGCCGGGAGCGCGTCGTCAGGAAGGGTGGCGACGATCGGCCCTTCCGACGCGGCGACTGTCGTCGAAAAGCGCGCCCGTCCCTCGCCGTCGAGCAGGAGCTCCGCCGCGCCGTGTCCCGAAAGGGCGAGCTTGATTTCGTTTTCACCTGGCCCGAAGCGGCGCACTTCGATGAAGACGGAGTCTGTCTCTGGCGTCGTCCTCAGGCGCCTTGTCGCGGTGATCGCGAAGTTTGCGAGGGGCTTCCCGAAAGACGACCAGCGCAAGCCGGCGCGCGCGACGCCGTCTTCGGGGGGCGTGTCGGTGAGGACGAGAATCTCGTCGCCAGGGATTGCCACCGCCTTCGCCGCGTCGATCTCGCGCGCGAGGGCGCGGGAGTCGGACGCAGTGCGGACGCACACCTTGTCCTTCGTGCCGCGCTTCCGCTCGCCTGCGAGCGCGGCGCCTGCGAGCCGCGCCGGGTCTCCGCCGTTCGCCGACATCGACGGCGATTCGTCGAGCACGACGTGGAGCGTGCCAGTGCTTCGCCGCCATGCGAGCGGCGTGAGCGCCGCGAAGACGAGCGCGAGAAGGGCGAAGAGCTCAAGCCAGAAGATCGGGGGGAGGACGAGCCGGTCGCGCCGCCTCGACTGCGTAGACACTGTTTTCGGCCGCGGCCAGAGCAGGAGCGAGCCTACGGCCTTCTCCGGGCTCTTCCTGCGGAAGCAGTAGACCGCCGCAAGGCCTGCGGCCGTTGCGAACCCCGCTGCGGCAAGTGGAGTCGCGAAGATCATCCACGGCCCTCCACGAGAGATTCCGCCGCGAGGGACGAGATGCGCTCGGGGCGCGGCGCTTCCGCCGCGAGGTCTACGAACGCCGCGCCGAGCCGTTTGGCGGCGGCTGTCCAGCGGGCGGTGTGCGCCTCGAGCGCGGCATGGTACTTCGATAGGGCGTCAGAGTCCATCGTCATCTCGCGCCGCTCGCCAGTCTCGGAATCGACGAGCTCGAACGCGCCGGATGCGGGGGGATCGGCCTCTTCGCGCGAAAGGACGCGCACGATGGCGAGCGCCGCCGAGTTGTGCGAAAGGCGGACGAGGATGGAGTCCGGATCTTCGTCGAAAAGCGTGTCCGTTATGTAGACGCGTACCGCCCGCGGGGTTTTCGGATGTTCCCTGTAGACGACGCGGCAGCCGTCGGCCGCTGTGGAGAGGAGCCCGAAGAGCCAGTCTGCGCACGCAGACTTGGCGCTCGGCGTCTCCATTGACGCAGAGCGGTCGCGGAACACCTCGATGACGGGAGCGACTTCCTCCCTGCGCACTTTCACCACTTCGCGTTCCGTCCGCGCGAGGATGTTCCAGTCGAGGTTGCGGAGATCGTCGCCAGGCGTGTAGTCGCGGTAGTCCTGGAATTCGAGCGACTCGCCGGCGCGGGAACCGAGGCGCGAGCCGACGCCGCCCCTCAGCGCGAGGCGCGGCAGGAGGAACCTGAGTCCCCGCCCGTCTTCGCGCCCATTCTGTTCGGCTTCCGTCATTTCGGCCTGCGGTATGTTCTGAATGCCCTTACGGACGAAATGACGATCACGCAGAGGGAGAACAGGAGCAGCAGTCCGTAGCTCGTGAGGTGCGCCGCCGGCTTTTCCGCTACGCCTGCGAAGTTGCACGGAAGCATCGCCACGAGGTCTTCCTCGATTGCGTCGATTTCCGCCATGAACGAGAGGATGGAGACGGCGATGATGTAGGCGATGAAGAGGGCGGTGACGAGTCGGAAGCGCCTGTCGTCGCATTTCCTGCTGCGCAGTATCGCGCCCGCGATCACCGGGACGCATGTCAGCTCGGCGAGGTCGGCCCAGAGAATCAGGGAGTGGTCGTTCCCCGTCTCGAGCGCGGAGTACGTTCCGCCTGCGACGGCGATTATGATCGCGGCGAAGAGCATCCCAGGCACGGCGCCTGTCGCGAACGGGAACGAGAAGAGGCGGCCGAATAAGTTGCGCGGGACATTCGACTTCGCGGCTCTCGGGATTTCGCGGGAGGTAAGCGACGAGGTGAGCATCAGTATGCCGCCGATCACGACCCATGCTATGCACCACGCCCTATAGCTCCAGATGGCGGCCGGCGCGGAGACGACGAACAGCGCGAATACCACGCGTCTGAACGGACGGTCCGCGTCAACGTACCTCGGCGCGAGCTGGGAGGCGCAGAACGCGCGCACGAAAAGGACCAGCGCGGCGAGAATGGCGGCATAGCCCAGGATGGATGCGATGTACGACGGCTCCTCGACGGGTGCGGCGCCTCCGAAATGCCTGTGGGAGACAGACACCGCGGTTACAATGCCCGGCACGACGAAGGTCATTGCGAAGAAGAGCCCGACCGTCATTATGACGCGCAGCGGAACGGCGACCGGCCTGCACGCGATGACGAGCGAAAGCGAGAACATCGCGATGGCGTAGCCGAACAGGGCGAGCGGCGTGAGGAACACCTGCTCGAGCGTGATGCCGCGCAGGAGGTAGGCGAAGATGAAGAACGGCATTGCCGTGGCGACGGCGG
Source organism: uncultured Lentisphaerota bacterium (assembly GCA_900321255.1). Taxonomy (GTDB): domain Bacteria; phylum Verrucomicrobiota; class Kiritimatiellia; order RFP12; family UBA1067; genus UBA1067. Next base: position 10,994 of record ONVK01000054.1, read on the forward strand.
ACGCTATCAGTATGGCGGTCGAGACGAGCCGTCCGCCTACTATGTTCGCGGGCGTTAGCGCCGTGGTGAACTCGAGTCCGGGCCCGTTCCTGTTCGTGTCGAGGATCGCCTTCATCGCCGCGTAGAACGGTATGCCGAGGCATGCGACGATTCCCGTGATCACGGCGACCATCGTGAACGGCCCCTCGCCGATTCCGCTCCCGAACGCGATGTCCTCGGCGGAGCGCTTGCCCATGGCCGTTGCGACCGCGAGCATGGTGAAGCCGAAGAGTATGGCGGGATAGAGTGCGAAGCTCCAGGTGATTACGCGCGAGCGGACGAGCTGGCGAAGTTCGCGGAGCGCGACGGGGTTCAGCGAGAATGGGTTTTTCATGCGAGTGCTCCTTTCGTCACGTGCATGAACACGTCTTCGAGGCGGCCCGCCTCGGATGTAAAGTGGATCGGGACAAGGCCTTTCGCGAAAAGCTCCTTCGCGAGACTCTCCGCCGCGTCGTCGCCTGCGTCTATGCGCACGCGGAAACCCGCGCCGGAGAGCTCCGCCTCCTTGACCGACGGCATTTCGAGGAGCTTCGCGAGGATTGCCTCGCCGCCTTCCGAGTTGAACTTTAGGCGAATCCACGCGGTCTCGTCCTTGAAGTCGGTGGAAAGCCTTCTGCCGCGCTCGATTATGACGGAAGTGGTGCACATCTCCTCGAGCTCGCTCAGGATGTGCGACGAGATGAGTATTGCCTTGCCCTGCTCGGCGAGGGCGCGGACAAGCTCCCTCAGCTCGATGCGGGCGCGCGGGTCAAGCCCGTTGGCGGGTTCGTCCATGACGATAACCTGGGGATCGTGGACGAGCGCGCGAGCGAGCGAGACGCGCTGCTTCATTCCCTTCGAGAGCTCGCGCAGCGTCTTGTCGCGGAACGAGACGAGCCCGGTGAAGTCCTCCACTCCGTTGATCGCGTCCGCGAGCTCCTTGCCGCGGAGGCCGTAGGCGCGTCCGAAGAAGTCGAGGTATTCGTCTACCGTGGTGTCCGAGCGGTTCGGGAGGTCGTCGGGCATGAAGCCAACCGCGCGGTGCGCAAGCGACGGGTCGTCGAGGATGGATTTCCCGTCGATCAGGATGTCGCCCGAATCGGGAACGTCCAGCGTCGCGAGCATGCGCATCGTAGTCGTCTTTCCGGCGCCGTTGGGTCCCACGAAGCCGACGACTTCGCCCGACGTGAACGAGAACGAGAGGTCGTCCACCGCCTTGAATCCGCGCTGGAAGACGCGCGTGAGGTGAAGTAGCTCTACTTTCATTTCTCCTCCTTTCCGCCGTCGTCGGCAATGCGTCCCGCGACGACCGCCTCCGCAGTCTCGTATGTCTTGCGCGAGGCGAGTGGGGAGGGGAAGAACGGCGAGCCCGCGAGACGGACGACGTATGTCCTGTCGGGCAGAAGCAGCTTGTCCTTCTCGATAAGCTCTGTGATGTCCTTCCAGTTGCGTCCGTACGACGTTCCCTTTTCGAAAAGCGTCTCGTGCGGAAGCGGCGCATTTGCCGCGGCCTTGTCCGGAAGCGGCTCGCCCTTGGCCGTCGCCTGCTCGCCCGGAGCGAGAGCCGGCACTTTGTAGCGGCTGTTGCCGAACCTGGCGGTTCCTCCCGTGACCGGTACGCCGAGGAGGTTGGCGAAGACGAGATCGCCGTCCTGCGCCGGCCTGACGTCGAGCCTTTCCGACCGGCGCTCGGCGCGCTCGAAGTCGAAGAAGGTCGCGGTAAGCGGCTTTACCCAGTCGCCGGAGAGGCGGCAGCTCTCGCCGAAGGACGCGGTGAACCTTTCGTTTCCGCGTCCGCGCAGGCGGAAGGAGACGTCGGAAGGAATCGACATCTCCTCGGTCACGTTCCCCGGCGCGAACACGGCGAACTGCCCGCGCGTCACGGCAAGGCGGCTTTCAGGGTCAAGAACCGTGACGGACTGAATCCGCACTGTCGGCGTCGTGCCGTATGCGATGAGCGCTATGGCCGCCACGACGAGCGTCAGGGCGAAGGCAGTTCCCGGAAGCGCCGCGAGGATAAGAAGACGCCTGTTGCGTTTTGCGCAAACGAAGACGATTCCCGGCATCGCGATGAACGCGACGAGAAGAAGCAGGAAGACGAGGAGACCGACTGGCAGCGACTTGCCGACGTTTATCGGAACACATGCGTGGTTCTCTGTAAAATGGGAATCAGGCGTGCCGCTGTAGTAGTATTTTTGCACGTTTAGGTCGCCGATGCGCCGCTTCTGCGCGGCATCCGCCGTTGACTGAATGTTGGACGGAACAGACTTGCCGTCTGCGAATGTGATCACCGCGCCGCCGAGAATGTCGAACGCCCGAAGCGCCGCGCGTGACTCCTCGGGGAGAGCGTCCGCGACTTCCTTCGTCATGCACACGGCGTCGAAGGGCAGGTATGCGCGGAAGTCGCGCGGCCAGTCCGCCGCGTCTCGGCGCAGCTCGACGGAGTTGAAGTCGTGTTTGAACGCGGGCAGTACGGCGTCGCGGACTATTCCTGCTGAGAGCAGGAGGTTCACTTCGTTCTCGACAGTGTGTCCGTATGAGGCATGGTGAAAATCCGAGACTCTGCTTGACAGCTGGAGTGGCTCGCTTTTTGGTCCGTTGCTGTTTGGGGGCTTCGCCTCAAACAAGGTGATGGAGCTCTCGCTGTAGCCGTAGCCGTCTTCAACTGTGAACACGCCCGGCAGCGTAATGGTGGCGGAAGCTCCCGGGCCGAGGGCGACGGTTCTTGTGGACAGCGCGGAGCGCGGGGCTTGGACGCTGACTTGTATAGTGCGCGGGAAGGGGAGGGTGTTTCGCAGCGCAATGCGACTGAGCTGCGTGTCGTGAGTTATATCCGAGCCGACGACAGTCTCGTCGCGGTATTCGAGCGCGTCTATCATCGAGCAGCTTTTCCATGAAGCCGGGCTGAGGACTGCGGTGGAGCCGCCGATCTCCTTCTTTTCCGTTTTCGGATCCGGCACTATGGAAAGTGCTTTTGCGTGAAAGGTCAGCGGGAACGCGGCGAGCGCAGCGGCGAAAAGGAGAACTGATTTTCTGTATGTTGTCATATCTTTAATCCCTAAAACTTCTCTCTGTGTCTCTGTGCCTCTGTGTGATTTATATGACCAGTGTCTCTGTGTTGCAAGATTACTCCGCCACAGGAACTGAATCGAGGATGCGTTGGGCGACATTATCGGACGTGACGCCGTCTAAGGAGGCGCGGTAGTCGAGAACGAGACGGTGGTTCAGGACGGGGATCGCGACTGCTCGCACGTCGTCGAAGCCAACGGAGGGCCGTCCGTCAAGGAGCGCAAAGGCGCGAGTCGTCCGATCCACGAGGCGACGGCGTCGGGCAGCACGACGCGCGAGGCAGTGTCGAATGCGCGCGTAAGCGCGTCCTTCGAGAGCGAGAAGTTGGGGTCGGGCATTTTGCCCTGCGACCGCGACGAAATGATCGCCGTCAGCGTCGCGGCGTCGGGAGAGCCGACGCGGAGGCGGAAGAGGAAGCGGTCGGTCTGTGCCTCGGGGAGCGGATACGTTCCCTCGAGTTCGATCGGGTTCTGGCTTGCGAGGACGAAGAACGGGTTCGGCAGCTGGCGCGTCACGCCCATAAGCGTGACGGAGCGCTCCTGCATCGTCTCGAGGAGCGCGGACTGCGTCTTGGGCGAGGCGCGGTTGATTTCGTCCGCAAGGAGCAGGTTGCAGAACACAGGCCCCGGCTTGAACGCCATTTCGCGCGAGCCGTCGGGCCGCGTCTCGAGGATGTGCGAGCCGACGATGTCGGATGGCATCAGGTCTGGCGTGAACTGTATGCGCTTTGCGTCGAGCTCGAGTATCTTGGCGAGCGCGGTGACAAGCGCGGTCTTGCCGAGCCCGGGAAGTCCCTCAAGGAGAATGTGCCCGCGCGCGAGGATCCCGGCGATCACGAGCCGGTGCAGCGCGGGGCGGCCGAGCAGCATCGAGTCGAGCGCGGCGAGCGTGCGATCGAGGTCCTGCTTTACAGGCGCTATTTCATCTGGGGATAGGAGCGTCATTGGTTTTTCCTTTCTGTCTCGAAAAATCTTTTCACCGTTCCGCGATGGCGCGGGGCGACCGTTCGCTTGATCGAGGTTCCTGCGGAGCGGCCTCCGATTGCCGCCGCGCCGCGCCTGGAGGCCTCGCCCTTTGCAGTCGGGTCCTCCTGCGAAATAGACTCGCCGAGCTTTCCCTCCTCGGCGTTGTTGCTCGGCTTCAGCTCTTTTGCGCTGTCGTCGTACTTTGATTCGCCGAGTTCAGCGGGGTTGGTCCACGACATTTCCGCGTCTCCGCGTCCGCGCTCGGGAGATCCCGTGCCTTCCCCTTCGCCTTCACCTTCCCCTTCCCCTTCACCTTCACATCCGGGGCGCTCCTCTCCGTTCGGGCAGGAGCCGGCGCACGATTCCTCCAGCATCTTCTGGAATTCCCGAGCGCGTCGGAGTCCTGCACGATTCGCTTCAGCGTCTCGCTGTTCAGCTCAAGCAGCGCGGCGACCCTCTCGCGCAGGCGTTCGGCGGCATCGATGGCGGTGCCCGGGTCGGAAGGGTCTGCGGCGGCCTCTATGCGCCTAAGCTCCTCGGCGAGTTCCTCGATTGTCTCGGGTTCAAGCGACTCCTCTTCGCGGATGTCCTCGATTTCGTTTCTGATGTCGGCCGTGATGTCGGGGAAGGCGCGCGGCGCGGACGGAGCCGCCGACGCGAACCAGCTTGCCGGCACGGTGAAGGCGGCGAAGAGCGCGACAACGGCGAGGACTGATTTGAGAAGGTGGCGGCGCATTCCGGCCGGGACATCGGCGGCGACTGGGATTGGGCGCTGCCATGCATCGGCTCCGGGAAGTTCGCCTACGAGCAGCAGCCCGCCGGCATGGGTTGCGTCCTCGGTAAGCGCGGCACATGCGCCGCGGGATGGCATGCGGCGCAGGGCGAGAAGCGCACCCGCGAGCGAGGCGAGCGGAATCATGGCGAGCACGGCGGGCGTCCATGCCGGGGCGGGGTGCAGCAGCGCACGCAGCGCGAGCACGGTCGCCGCCGGCGGCGAGTGCGCGCATAAACGCGCGCCTCGTTGGATCGCTCGGCAACGCCATGTCGGATATTATACTAAATTCCAGCCGCTGATGCTTTGCCCCAAGCCTGCGGGGAAAATGATATAATGCGGCAAGGCAAGGAGAGGAAAAATGTTTGAGCAGACAGTCGAGGCGCTAAAAAAGCGCGGGTTCGAGGTTGAGACGGCGGCGACTAGGCAAGAGGCGCTTGCGCTCGTCATGAAGGAGGCAGAGTCGGCGCAAAGCGTCGGCTGGGGCGGCAGCGAGTCGGTCAAGGAGATCGGCGCGCGCGCGCGGCTCGTCGAGAGCGGCAAGGAGATACGCGACCACCAGCTCGAGTGCGACCTATTCCTTCTTTCCGCGAATGCGCTCACGGCCGACGGACGGATCGTAAACATCGACGGTACCGGCAACCGCGTCGCGGCGTCGATCTGCGGCCCGAAGCGCGTCGTCTATGTCATTGGACGCAACAAGATTGTTGACGGAGGTCTTGACGAGGCAATTGCGCGTATCAGGTGCTGCGCCTGCCCGCCGAACGCGAAGCGGCTCGGCAAGCGCACTCCCTGCGGGCTTGCGGGCGCGTGCGTCGGCGGCGAGGGGTGCGACTCGCCCGACAGGATGTGCAAGGTGACGGCAGTTTTTGACCGCAAGCCCACCGGCATTTCCGCAAAGGTAATTCTCGTAGACGAAGACCTCGGCTACTGAGAATTATGGTATAATTTCCCGCATGAACATTGTGATTCTGCTGGGGGCCCCGGGTTCGGGGAAGGGAACGATCGCGGGGAAACTCGCGGCCGAGCATGACAACTTGAAGCACGTCTCGTCCGGAGACCTGCTTCGCGGCGCAGTCGCCAAGGGCACTCCTGCGGGAGTGGAGGCGAAGGGCTACATGGAGAAGGGCAACCTTGTCCCCGACGCGCTTATCGCGCAGATGATAAAGGACGTCGTGGCCGAGACGACGGGCGACATAACGATGCTCTTAGACGGCTTCCCGCGCAATCTCGCGCAGGCGAAGATCCTCGAGGAGATGGGCGCGCCGATCAAGAGCGTCGTTCTCGTCGACGTTCCCGACGAAGTGATCCACGACCGCATCGCCGGGCGCCGCACGTGCCCGAAGTGCAAGGCGGGATACCATGTCAAGGCGCTTCCCCCCAAGGTCGAGGGAATCTGCGACAAGTGCGGCGCGGAGCTCGTCATCCGCAAGGACGACAACCCAGAGACGGTGAAGGACCGCCTCGTCGTCTACCACCGCGAAACCGAGCCGCTTATCAAGTACTACGAGGAGAAGGGTCTCCTCAGGCGCATCGACGGCGACCAGGGCCCCGAGAAGAACGCGGCTGCGTTCCTCGCGGCGATGTAACGCAGTGAAAGTCGACATCAAGACGAAGGCCGAGCTCGCGCAGATGCGCGAAGCGTGCCGGATGAGCGCGGAGATACGCGACATCTGCGCCGCGGCCGTCGCGCCCGGCGTCACGACGGGCGAGATCGACGATCTCGTCGTCGAATACTGCAAGAAGTACAATGTCGGCGCGAGCTTCTTCGAGTATCCCGGCGGGCGTTATGCGCCCGACTTTCCAGGCCATCTCTGCGTCTCGCTCAACGACGAAGTTATCCACGGCATCCCCGACCGCAACCGCGTCATCATGCCTGGCGATCTCGTAAAGACGGACGTCGGCATCTTCAAGAACGGCTTCAACGGCGACACTTCCCGCACCGTCGCGCTCGGCGTCACAGGCCCCGAGGTGCTGCGGCTCGTCGACGTGACGAAGGCGTGCCTCAAGGCGGGCATCGCGGCGTGCGGCCCGGGCGTTCACCTCGGCGACGTCGGGTACGCGATTCAGAAAGTCGCCGAGGATGCCGGCTTCGGCGTGGTCCGAGACTGGATAGGCCATGGCGTCGGGCGCACGGTTCACGAGGACCCCGAGGTGCCGAACTACGGCAAGCCCGGCACCAAGCTCGTCCTCAGGCCCGGCATGACGATCGCCATCGAGCCGATGATAACGATGACGAAGGCCGGCGAGAAGACGGACGTCTTAGGCAACGGCTGGACGGTCGTGACGCACGACGGCTCCCTCTCGGCGCACTTCGAGCACACGGTGGCGATCACCGACGACGGGTGCGAGATTCTGACTTTGCCGGCGGACTATCCCTGAAGCTCCCGGGCCCGAAGGCGCTCAGGTCGAATGGCGGCTGATTGCCCGGGGGTGGATGGTCCGTCCGGCTCTTGCTGAAAGGAACGGAAAGATGAAGGTGCGGTTCTACGCGAACGCGGGAAAGCCCGCGGCGAAGGCGGCGGCGAAGCGGCTTGAGGCCGTTGCGCGGCGCGCAGGCCTTGCGCTTGCGTCGCGCGGCACATGTGACGCGATAGTCGCGCTTGGCGGCGACGGCACGATACTCAGGGCCGTCCGCAGGTTTTCCGACATCCCTGTCCTCGGCTTCAACCTCGGCTCGCTCGGCTATCTCGCAAGCGTCGGCGAAAGCGATTTCGAGAGGGCGATTTCGATGCTTGCTGCTGGCGACTTCTCCGTTTCCGAGAGGACGATGCTCGACGTTGGCGGCATGACTGCGCTGAACGACGTCGTGGTCATGCGCGAAATGACTGGCCACGCCGCCGTCTTGGACGTCTCTGCCGACGGCAACTCCGCGACGCGCTACATGGCCGACGGCGTGGTGATCGCGACGCCCACCGGCTCCACCGCCTATTCGCTCGCCGCGGGCGGGCCGGTCCTCATGCCTGACACGAAATGCCTCGTCGTCACGCCTATGAACCCGCATGCGCTCGGCGTGAGGCCGATGGTCGTGAGCGATGCGGTGAAGCTTACCGTCACTTCGCGGCGCAGCGTCGTTGACGCAGACGAGCGGCTCGGCGTCTACGCCGACGGCGAGAACGTTGCGATGCTGAAGGCGGGCGAATCGGTCGAGATCGCGAAGTCCTCGCGTTCCGCGAAGCTTGTCGAGCTTCCCGGCTTTGATCCATACGTCGTCCTAAATAGAAAACTTGGGTGGTCGAGATGACGATTGAAGAACTGAACGAGGCCGTTGAGACGGGCGAGATAGACGAGCTTATCCGCGTCTGCGAGGCAAGACAGGTAAAAGCGCTTTCCGCGCTTGCCGACACGATCTGCGCGAAGAAGGACGTCCGGATCATTCTCCTTTGCGGCGGCTCTTCGGCCGGCAAGACAACGACGGCGAAGCGGCTCTGCACGCAGCTCAGGGTCAACGGCGCGGATGCCCTGCACCTCTCGACCGACGACTACTTCGTTGGCGACGCGAGAAACCCCCGCCACCCCGACGGCACTTTCGACTACGAGACGATAGAGGCGGTCGACTCGGCGCGGCTCGCCAAGGACGTCAACGCGCTGCTCGCGGGCGAGGAAGTTCACCTCAGGCGCTTTGACTTCATCAACCACGAGGGCTTCGATTCGGAAGGCACGACGAAAATGCCCGAGAACGGCTACATCGTCCTCGAGGGCATACATGCGCTCAACCCGATATTGACGGATGCCATTCCCGAATCGGCCAAGTTCCGCATTTTCATCGAGCCAAAGACGCAGCTTACGATTTTCGCGCTGACCAAGCTGCCGCCGCAGGACGGGCGGCTTTTGAGGCGACTCGTGCGCGACAACCAGTTCCGCAAGCTGAGCCCGCTCGATACCTTCAACTTGTGGCCGCAGGTCCTCGACGGCGAGGAGAAGTGGATAAACCCGTATAGACAGTTTGCGGACGCCGAGTTCGACTCGGGACTCGAATACGAGCTTGCCGTCCTCAAGCCCTACGCCGGAGGTCTCGTCGAGATCGTGCGCCGCCGCAAGCCGGACGAGAAGAAGGCGTATATCTTCTCGGAGCTTTTCGAGGTCATACACCCGGCGCACCCGAACGCCGTTCCCGGGGATTCGATTCTCCGTGAGACGATCGGCGGCAGCCAGCTCGAATACTGAACGATGGCGAAGAAGATCGCTGCGCTCTTCTGGGAGCTTTTCAAGATTTCGCTATTCGTCATTGGCGGCGGGTATGCGATCATCGCCGTAGCCGACGAGGTTTTCGCGAAGAAGGGCTGGACCGAGGAGGGCGAGCTCGTTGACCGGCTTCCCGTGTTCCAGATGGTCCCTGGGCTAATCGCGACGCATACGGCCGTCTATGTCGGGAACAAGATCGCGGGTGCGCTTGGCGCGGCAATCGGCGTAGTAGCGGTGGCGCTTCCGTCCGTCGTCATCTTCACCTTCGTCTCGATGGGGTATGACTCGCTTCCCCTCGACAACGAATGGCTCGTTGCCGCGTTTGTCGGGCTTCGCGCCGCGCTCACGGGCATAATCGCCGCGACGATTGTGCGAAGCGCGAAAAAGCTCGCGAGCGCGTTTGCGGTTGTCGTGTTCGCGCTTTCGCTGTGCGCGATAGCCCTGTGGGCGGTACCGGTCTGGGCGGTTCTTCTTTGCGCGATGCTCGTCGGGATTTCCTCGGAGTTCGTTCCGCCGCGCGGGAAGAAGTTTCAGTCGCCCGCATGGCTCGGGCTTCTCCTCTTTCTCAAGTACGGCGCACTGTGCTTCGGCGGCGGCTTCGTGCTTGTGCCGATGTACATGGAGGACTTCGTCGGCGAGGCGGCGCCGTATTTGCAGGTAACAGATGACGCCTGGTCCCATCGGCGTCAACGGAGCGACGTTTTTCGGCTACCGGCTCGCGGGCGTCCTCGGCGCGGTCGCGGCGTCCGCGTTTCTTCTCCTCCCCGGCTCGCTCCTCGCCTTCGCCGCGTTTCGCTCGCTCGAGCGCTTCAGCGCAAGCAGGGTCGTGAAGGGCCTTCTTGCGGGAGTGCGCCCCGCGTCCGTCGCGCTTATGGCAGTCGCGCTGTGGGCGTTTGCGAAGATGTGCGTGGTGACGGTCGGGGATGACGGCGTCGCCTTCAGCCCGCTTGCCGCGGTTCTCGTCGTCGCCGCCTGCGCAGGCACACTCTCGCGTCGCATTGGCGTCGTGAAGATCGTCTTCCTCTGCGCCCTCGCCTCCATTGCCGTGCATTTTGGAAAATTGCTGCTGGCGTAGGTGGCGGTAACGCACGACGACTTGCTGAAAGAGGCGCTACGCGCGACCACGAATCTTGGCCGAGCGGCGAATCGCGCAGCGCGCGATTGTCTACGGCGCGTCACGTCCCCGCGTGAAGGCCGCTTGCCAACTCCTTCAATCACCAACTCATAACTCACCCATTCATCTAAGCGTCCTTCGCGGGATGTGATGCGCCGTAGCTAGCCCTGCGGGCTTTCGCCGCCCGCCAAGACACGAATGCCGCCTTCGCGGTACACGAATACGCCCCTTCGGGGCTACACGAATTTTGGACAACTATTTGCTATAATTGTTGCCTTATGAACAAAGGATTGATATACCCAGATGAATGCTACGCAATTCGCGGAGCAATCTATGAAGTCCACAACGAGATGGGCAGCGGATTCAAGGAAGAGGTCTATCAGCAATGTCTCGAACGCGAATTCGATCATCGCGGCATACCATTCGACGCCAAAAAGGAGCTGCAAATATGCTATAAAGGCGTTCCCATCGAGAAAACATATATACCAGACTTTTTCTGCTATGGTAAGATCATCGTAGAAATCAAGGCGGTATCTCAGCTGACCGAGGAACATCGCGCCCAGTTATTGAACTACTTAAGGTTGACAAAGTGCAAGATGGGTCTTCTCGTAAACTTTGCATCATATCCCAAGGCAACTGTAGAGCAATGGGCTTTGTGATTCCATTCGTGAAAATTCGTGTGCGGCGAAGGCCGCATTCGTGACCGGCGGAGCGATGAAACCCGCAGGGTTGGCGGTGTCGCGGACGCGACGCCCGGCGAAGCCGAGGCGCGGCGCGGCCACGGCAGCGCCCAGTCGCCATCGGGCGACTCATCGCTATGCCGGTTTCGTGGTCGCGCGTTAGCGCATACCCCACACATCGTTTTACGCAACGTCGAATGGCGCGGAAGCCGAAGATTTGGTATATTATCCACTTCTATGTCATTTCAGGAGGGAAGAATGAGGGGAATCAAGATTGCAGGAATCGTTTTTGCGCTGTGCTCGCTTTCGGCGCTTGCGGACGACATTACGGCGGAGAAGTATCCCGACGCCGACGTTGTGCTTGTCGACGAACGCGTCGAAACCACATACCAGGCCGACGGAACGTACGTCTCGACGGAGGAGGACTGGAAGAAGGCGCTTACCGAGCGCGGACGGCGCTCGCTCTCGTCGCTCTCGATCGGATACTCGCTCCGCTACGGGAAGGGCGAGATACTCCTCGTCGAGATCATCGGCGCCGACGGGAAGGTCCGTGCCGTCGACTTCGCCGAAACGCTGAAGGAGGCGACCGACAACTCGTCGACCTCCGAGAACATCTACGACCCCCTCGACAAAGTCCTCTCGTGCTCCATCCCCGGGATCAAGGTCGGCGAGACGCTCCACGTGAAGACGCGCCGCACGGTGACCAAAAGCCGCGTCAAGGACCAGTGGGCCGACATGGAGATCTTCGAGTCGACGATGCCGATAGTTCGCTCGTCCGTCAGGATCGACGGCCCTCTCTCGCGCCCGCTCAGGAACATCGCCGTTCGCAATCCGCTCGGCAACGTTGTCTCGTCCGTCGTCACGAACGGCGAGCGCGTCGTCTACAGCTGGATTGTCGAGAATTCGCCGCAGATGTTCCCCGAGCCGTCGATGCCTCCCTACTGGACGCAGGGGCAGAACCTGCGCGTTTCCACGGCGGCCAACTGGCAGGAGCTTTCGAAGTGGTATTGGGATGTCTCGGTTCCCCATCTCGAGAAGACCAACGCCGCGATGACGAACAAGGTCGAGGAGATCATGGGGAGCGTCGGCGCAGATGCCGCGCCCATCGACAAGGTGCGCGCGATGTACAAGTTCGTCTCGCAGGAAATACGCTACATGGGACTCACGATGGAGGACACGTCTCCCGGCTACGCGCCCCACGACGTGGACCTCACCTTCGACAACCGCTACGGCGTGTGCCGCGACAAGGCGGCGCTTCTCGTCGCCATGCTCAGGATCGCGGGCTTCGAGTCGTATCCCGTCCTCATCAGCGTCAGCGCCGCGAAGATGGACGACGAGGTGCCGACGCCGTTCTTCAACCACGCGGTCGTCGCCGTGAAGCTGGACGGCGACTACGTCCTCATGGACCCGACCGACGAGTCGAGCCGCGATCTCTGCCCTGCGTACCTGGGCGACTGCTCGTATCTCGTGGCGCATCCCGAGGGCGAGTCGCTTCGCACCGCCCCGGTCGTGCCACCTTCGAAAAACGCCGTCACCGTCGCAGGCAGCGGGCGTCTCGGCAAGGACGGCTCGCTTCTCGCCGACTACGCGATTTCCCTTCGCGGCATCAACGACAACGCCTTCCGCCGCCATCTCCTATCGCTCAAGCCCGAGCAG
>ONVK01000017.1 GCA_900321255.1 uncultured Lentisphaerota bacterium
CCGGCATCTGACGCAGGGCGCGGTGGAGCTGCTCGGCCAGAAGTGGGATGGTTCGCGCCTCGTTGCAAAGATTGCCGCCGTGGGTGGATTCCCGCAGGTTGTGCGGTTTGCTGTGCCGAAGGAGTGGAAGATCAAAAGTGCAACGGCGGATGGCGTGGACGTGAAGACGAAAGAGGCGTGCGACGGAAGGGTCGTGGCCGTTGAGCTTTCGGCTCCGCGCTCCTGTGCCGTAGACCTGCGCCTTGACTTTTAGCGATTTCTTACGCGATTGGCCGCGCCACCTTGTTTCGGGCGAGGATTGAGCTCTTGCGGTCGTAGACGAGCGCGTTTCCGTCGATGTCGGTGACGATTCCGCCGGCCTCTTCGACGATAAGCGCCCCTGCCGCATAGTCCCAGGGGGAAAGCGACAGTTCGAAGAACAGCTCTGCACGCCCGGCCGCAATTGAGCACATGTCGAGCGCAGCGGATCCCGTTCGCCGGACGTCGATCGATTTCCTGAAATACGAGTAGGCGAGCTTGAAGGAGCGTTCGCTCAGTTCTTCGTTGTAGGGGGAGGTTCCGAAGATTACAATTCCGTTTTCAAGCGGCTCCGACGAGACATGTATCCGTTTTCTGTTGCAGAAGGCGCCTTGTCCGCGCATCGCCGTGAACATCTCGTCGAGGTAGGGGTTGTATATTGCGCCAAGTTCCGCCGCGCCGTCGACTACGAGCGCGACCGAGATGCTGCTTGCGCGGAAATCCTTTATGAAGTTCGTGGTGCCGTCGATTGGGTCGACGATGAAGAACTTCCCCTTCGGCGAGAACTCCTGCGTGGTGCCTTCCTCGCCCATGAAATGTGCGTCGGGCATTATCTTCAGAAGCCCGCTCTTCAGCCGGTCCTGCACCTTCTTGTCGTAGTCCGTGACGAAGTTGGCGTGCCCGGCTTTCGCGTCGACATGCAGGTTATGCCGGTCGGCGTCCTTGACGAGCTGGCCGCATTCGCGGACAAGGTCGATTATTTGATCAAGACGAGACTTTGCCATCGGTGCGCTCCTTTTCGAATTGCCGGAGATTGTATCATATCGGCTTTCCGTCGGCAATCACGCGTCAATTACTTTGCTCTACATAACTTGCACTGACTATGTGCCTGCGGCTTATGGCGTGCGCAACTCAGATTATGATATAATGTTGTCGTTAATGAAAGGAGATTGTCATGAAGCATTTGCTTGAAGTTCGTGTGCAGGTAGCCTGCCTCGTCGCGTTGTTCTCGTTGCAGCTTGCGGCGGGCCTTCTGGACGGCGCGTGGATCAAGGGAACGACGGACAAGTGTCCGCTTTCCTACAAGGCCGGGGAGGAGATCGCGTTCACGCTCGAGCCGATGGGCGTCGAAGGGGAGATTCCCGACGGGGAGTATTTCCTTGCGTGGAAGCGCTCTGACGACTTTGGCGGATCTGAAAGCGGCGAGGTTCCTTTTTCCGCGCGTCCCTTCGTGTACAGGACAAAACTGGACAAGCCGGGTTTTGTGCGTCTCGAGGCGTATGTAGTGGACAAAGACCGCAAGCGCGTGGCGAAGAAGTTCACTGGCGACGCGTCAACCCCGGAGGGGAAGAAGGCCATGAACAAATTCGAGAAGTCGCCGAAGAGCATCTTCTTCGACGGCGGCGCGGGAGTAGACGTCGATTCTCTCGCGTTGTCGGAGGAATCCGAGCCCAAGGACTTCGATGAATTCTGGGCGCGCCAGTTTGCGCGGCTCGACAAGGTTCCGATCCGCGACGAGCGCATCGAGATCGCGTGCGCCAATCCCAAGGCGCGGCTTTTCGCCGTTCGGATCGACTGCGCGGGGCTGAGGCCGGTCACGGGCTATCTGTCGGTTCCGAAGGCCGTCGACGAGGGGGCGACGTTCCCGTGCCGGCTCGAGACCCACGGCTACAGCGGCGACTCATGCAGACACGACGCGCCCAAATGGGCGCGCGACAACGAGATCGTCCTCAACATCAACGCGCACGGACTAAAGCTCGTCGAGTTCGGCGCGACCGAGGCGGACACGAAGGCGCTCCGGTGGGAGACGCGCTCAAACGGCAAGACGTATGCGTTCGACCCCGAGCAGAACAAGGATCCGGAAGTCGCCTACTTCAACGGCATGGTGCTCCGCGTGAAACGCGCATTGCAGTACCTGAAGACGATAAAGGGGTGGAACGGGAAGGATCTCATTGCGTCCGGCGGCAGCCAGGGCGGACTCCAGACGATCTGGGCTGCGGCATGCGGCGAAGGCGTCACCCGCGCGGAGTCGAGCATAACGTGGTGCTGCGACATGGTCATGAACAACGCCCGCCTGGACAAGCAGGCGTCAAGCTGCGGCTGGTACATCAGGTGGGTCCCGGGCGTTGCGTACTACGACGCGGCGGTGTGGGCGAAGCGCATACCGGAGAGCTGCTTTACGAACATACCCCGCGCCGGTCTCGGCGACTATACGTGCCCGCCAATGGGCCTCGCGAAGCTGTGGAACAACATCCCAGGCGGCAACAAGTCCATCAAGTGGGTGCAGGGTTCGCAGCACGGGTATGTCCCGCCGGAATACGAAGGGCGCGACTTTGTGATCGCATCGCCGTGAAAATGGCGCATGGCGCGATGTCGCGCAAGATCGTTCTGCTTCCAGGGAAATGGTTTGTGGACATCGGCGGAGATTAAAGTTGACATGTCATTTCGACAATTCGTCGTTTGCTTTTGCTAAAATGTGGCCAGGCACAGGAATCAATCTTGAGATGGGGGCAAGGTGAGATCAAAAATAATAGCATTATGCATGGCGCATGCGGCAAGCGCCCTTGCGGCCATCGGCAACGGCGTCGCCGTGACAGCTCTCCCGGCGACGGACGGGGACGGAGCGTATGTGTTCGGCAACGCGGATTATGCATCGCAGAACTTCTGGGACAACGACATCGCGGCGGAGATTGCCTTCCCAGTGTGGGACGAAATCAAAGTCCCGTCCGGCTCCGTGGTGAAATTCGTCGGAGGCGTCGCGCTATCCTCCCTACCCGAAGGATGCACCGTGGACTTTTCAAGCTGCACCCACCTTCTCGTCACGGACGCCGCCGCGTTTGGTTCTGGGTTCGCGGTTCCTGCCGGCATGACCTATCTCTTTGGTCCCTGCATGGTGACCGTGGACGGATCGGTCGCGTCGTTCGGAAGCCTGGCAAACAGTGGCGTTATTGACGCGCCGATTGAGCTCAACGGAACGAACAATGTTGGCGCCGCAAAGGGGAACGTCGTCTTCAACAATGCCCTGACGGGTGCCGCCACCGGGTACATGCAGCTGTCGGGATTCAGCCGTACCGTCACGTTCAACGGGGCTCTAAACTACGATGGCGCGATTCGACTGCGGAATTCGCAGCGCAACCAGCGCGTCTTCGTCAATTCTCCCGTTGCGGAAGCAAGGATCGGCACTCTTGAGGGAAACGATTGGGGAAACGATCGCACAGACGCGACGCACGGTGCCCCTCAGCAACTGATCTACACGCCAGCGTCCTCTGAACCGTCCACGCTGGTCATCAGCAACTTGAACCAAAACGAATATGGCGGACTGCTTGAACCCGATGCAGGCGGGCATTTCAGATACAGACGCTGGGGTGTACTTCTTTCTACTTGCTCCAACAACACGATACGTGTCGAGAATATCATATCAAAAGGCGCAATACACCTGCTGGCATGTTCTAAAGAGGCGTATACGTTTGGCAATGAACCGTCTTTCGACGAGGGCTTCGGAAATTTCGAGATTGTCCATTTGGGGAAGAATGAGCTTGGACACGCTAACCGCGCCTCTGTCTTCTATCCCTCCCCGAACGCGAACCTGAAGTTCACAGGGCGCTTTACCGGAAATTACGAAGGCACGGCGCCTTCGTTCTTCTACACCGCCGAGTCAAATGTCGTGAACCGCGCGTCGCTGGACACGACGGAGGCGACGGTTTATGCGTGGGCGCATCAAACGATCCACGTCACCGGGTTCAGTCCCTGGAACCTGCCGCGTACGATAACGTCCCACGAAATACTGAAAGGTGACCGGATGTTCATCACCGTTACGGATACGCGTTGGCTTATGCCGATGGACTTCGGCGCGACTGCGGACGAAATCGACGTTGCGCGGTGCGAGACGGACGGAACGCTGAATGTTCCGGCGTCCGGCACGGTCGTCGTCTCCAATGCGACGACGGCGGCAGGCGTACGCCCGATTCCCGGACGCTATCCTGTGATTACCGGTGTTTCCGTGGTCAACTCCGCCGACGTGACTGGAGCGGATGCATTTGCTGATTGGACTGTCGAGCGGGCCGGCAGGTGGGGCGGGTATGTCGTGGAGCTTGACAAGACGGATGCCGGTTTGTGGATGATTGTGAAGAAGTCGGGTTTGGTGATTTCTCTCCGCTGATATGATTTGCTGTAGTACGACAAAGATTCTCATTTGCGCACTTGCGGCGGGCTTGGCCTTTGGCGCTGCAGTCGGGCGGCCCGTTGCAGTTTTCGATTTCGAAAAGTGGAACGATTCGAGAGACAGCCCTGCCGGCGAAGACTGGCGATGGGGCTTTTCGCAGCAAGGGACGAACGGCTTCACGGCCTGCGAACTTTCTCAGGCCGAGTTCCATGACGGACGCGCGAGCCTCCACCTAAAGGATGCAAACAAGGGCAACCTCAACCATACGATGTGGTATCAGTTCACCCGGGACGAGGCGAAGTCGATGGAAGGGAAGGTCGTGCGCGCCTCGGCCTGGATCAAGCAGGTGTCCGCGTCAGACCCCCGGTCGGTCGGCATTGCACTTTACGCCAATGGTTCCGACGGCAAACCGGTCTATGTCCGCAACGGAGTCGGAACGAGAGCTGCATCCGATTGGGTTTGCGTGCATGCGGCGGTGAAAATGCCGGACGAGACGAAGTCCGCGCGGCTTGTATTCAACTGCGCGAACGGCTATGGAAACACCGGTGAAATATATGTCGATGATGTTGTTGTTTCCACCGACCTGGCGGACCATCCAAAGCCCACGCTGCTTCCGCCATCCGCCAGTGCGGGATGGAGCTTTTCATTGCCGGAGCCGGAAGACACGCCAGAGGAGTCCGCCTACAGGCGTGGATGGCGCGAGCAGCCTCCGGCGGATGAGGACGGAAGGGCGCGCCCGAAGATCGAGAACGGGACGTGGTATATCGGCGACCATCCCGAGTTCTACATGGGCGTATGGCTCTACAACTCGGACAGGCAATGGGGGCCGAATGCAAATCCGCTCGGAATCGACCATCCGGCGTACACGACTCCGCCCGGCGCGGAGCTGTTCCGGGAGATGGGTTTTAATTCGTCGCAGATATCGGCGGCCCATTCTCAGATCGGCGCCGTCGTGAGGGGTTTCCCCCTGCCCCGGGAGAGCAAGCCTTCGCGCAAGGACTGGAAGAGCGACGATGCGGACATTGCGCGGTTCTTCAAGCGGTTCGGCGACATGCCGATGGTCCTCGACTTCGCGTTCGGGTACGACAAAAGATACCCGAAAGAGGCGCAGGCGCTTCTGGACCAGCGCAAGTCTGGCAGCGCGTGGCATGCGTTCATTCCGTTCTGCCCGCATGTCCCCGAGGGGTGGCGGTACTACCGCGACTATTTCCTCGGAGGTGCATGCGCGGCAATGAGGCACGGATGCAACGTGTTCCTCTACGAGCTTTTCAACGAATCGTCGTGGAACGACATGTGTCGTTCGAACGTGCAGGAGTTTGCGCGTGCGATGAAAGCGCGCTACGGCTCAATTGCGGCGGCGAACGAAAAGTGGGGAACATGCTTCGATGCTTTTGATGACGTGGCATGCCAGGTTGACTTGAAGCAGTTTCCGGGCGTTTGGTACGACTGGTGCAGGTTTTCGTCAAAGTCCTATTGCGGACTGCTGCAGCGCGGCATTGAGACGATTAGATCGGTTGACAGGCGCGGGAACGTCTATTTCACGGAACAGGAGTCCGGCACTCCGTCCGAGCACCGCGGCATAGACTACCGTGACGTTGCGGGCACGCTTGACGCGCTGGCCATCGAGGGCGGGTGGCGCTACGGTTTCGGCACAGACTACAGGGCGAAGAGCGAGATGGAGGCGGTAGTTGCGACGAAGGGCTCGCGGCATTTCTTCAACTGCGACTTCTATCAGGCGCTCGCGAAAGGGCGCAAGCCGGTCGTGAACAACGAACACTACTGCACGCGCTTCGAGAACGGCAAGCGCGTTCCATCGCGACGGACCGATTACATAACCTCGCTCTGGCTCGAAGTCATGCACGGCGTCTCCGGAAGTTTCTTTTACGTGTGGGACAAGCGCTACTGGGAGGCGAACACCCCCGAGAAGGCATACGCCAACGTCGTCAATCCCTCCTACAAGTCGTCGTCGCTTCTTAACCCCTGCAACGTGAGGCCGGAGGACCTTTGCGCGTTCAGGATGTTCATGGACGAGCTCGCGCCTTTCAAGGACAAGGTTCTCCCTTTCCCGCGGACCAAGCCCGCGACCGTCGCAGTCTTCTACTCGAAGGCGACAAGCATACAGCGCGATTCGCTTCCGTCCCTGAAGGGAAGGCCCGGCGTCTCGGATTGGTACGCAGCGCTTCTTCACGCGAACTTTCCGTGCCGCGTGGTGTTCGACGAGGATGTGCCGAACCTCGGTCCGGAAGTGCAGGCGCTTGTGTTCCCGGTTGCGGCATGCTGCGCGACGAACGTGATTGACGCAGCCCGGAAGTTCCAGGAGCGCGGCGGGCTTGTGCTCGCAGATGAAGAGGCATTCCGATTCGACGAATACATGAAGCCGCTGCCGGAAGATCCCGGCTTTGTCCGCGTGAACAATGCGGCTGCTGCCGTCGAGCGTCTTGTTGCGGCGAACGTCACGCGCTATTGCGTGCTGACCCCAGTTGATGGCCGCGGCCCGATTTTAGCCGCCGACGTGCAGATCATCGACAGGGGTGACTTCAAGCTCGTCTGCTGCGCGGCCATGGGGGAGACGTCCGCGCGGCGGGCGCGACTTGGGCTTTACGGCCTATTGCCCGGCATCCAGGGGTTCATTTTGGAGGATCCTGTATCCAAGAGGGTGTATCAAAGGGACGGCAGGAAGGTATGGACGGACGCCGATCTTGAGGATGGCGTGGAAATAGAACTTCCTCCGCAGGAGCGGGTCCTTCTCGTTCTCAGGAATCCGTGATGCGGCACCGTCATGTAGATTTGCGCAAGAATACGAAAAGAGGAGGAGATGGATGAACGGAGTTGAAATTGCACTTGCGGGGTATCTCGCGTTTGGACAGCTTATCCCGCAGGGACAGCAGGAGATCGTAAAGCACGCCGGGCTTCAGGTGCTGCACGCAGACGGCGCGGTGACGCTGCGGCTGAAGGAGGCGGGCCGTGAGAAAAGGGCAGAGGGCGGCGCGGAAGTCACGACGATCCGTCTTGTGGACGAGCTCTATCCCTTTGAGGTGACGCGCTATGTCAAGAGTTGGGACGACTGCGACGCTGTTGAGACGTGGGTGGAGATTCGTCATTCCGAAGGCGGACCCGTGAGGCTCATTAGGGCGGACAGCTTTGCCTCGGCGATCGGCGTTTCCGCGAAGGAAGTCGGGGTCCTGGGTCTGACGGGCAAATGGGCTCAGGAGGCGAACGTCAGCGAGTCGAAGGTCGCGAACGGACAGATCGTCGAGCTTGCGTCGAAGGCGGGCACTCGCGACGCATGGGAGTCGAACGCGGGGATGATGGTGTCGTTCGGTCAGTCGGACGAGGAGTCGGGCAACGTGCTTGGCGTAGCGCTCGAGTGGACAGGCACCACGTCGCGGCGCATCCGCCGCGGCTGGGACGGGAAGACGACGGAGGTCTTCGCCGGCGTCGACATGACGAGCGGACCCTACACGCTCGACCCCGGCAAGGTGTTCAGGACGCCGAAGGCCGTGCTGGTGTGGTCCGAGAGGGGGCGCGGCGAGGTCTCGCGGCAGTTCCACCGCTGGGCGCGCAACCACCTCATGCCGCACGGACGTGATCTGCACCCCGTCCTCCTCAACAGCTGGGAGGGCTCGTACTTCAGCTTTACGGAGAAGACGCTCACGGACATGATGGACGGCGTGAAGGAGATGGGCGGCGAGATGTTCGTCCTGGACGACGGATGGTTCGGGCGCGGAAAGTACGCGCGCGACGACAAGAACAAGGACAAGGTGGGATTGGGCGACTGGTACGTCAACGAGGAGAAGCTTCCGCGCGGGCTCGGCTACCTCGCGGACGAGGCCGCGAAACGCGGGCTCAAATTCGGTCTATGGGTTGAGCCGGAGATGGTCAACACGCGGAGCTGGCTTGCCGAGGAGCATCCGGACTGGCTGCTCCAGGAGAAGGGGCGCCCGCTCGCGCTCGGACGCGGCGGCACGCAGGTCGTGCTTGACTACGCGAATCCCGCCGTGCGCGAGAGGATATTCTCCGACCTCGACAAGGTGTATGCGTCCGTTCCCTCTCTCGCGTACATCAAGTGGGACTCAAACCAGAACATCGTGAACCCCGGCTCGACGTTTCTCCCTTCTGACCGCCAGCCGAACCTCTGGTACGACTACACGATCGGGCTCTATGACCTCCTCGCCAAATTCCAGGCGAAGCGTCCGCACATCATGGTGCAGGCCTGCGCCTCGGGCGGAGGTCACATGGACTTCGGTTTCCTCCGCTACGCAGACGAGTTCTGGGCGAGCGACGACACGGATCCCTTCATGCGCGTGTTCATCCAGTGGGGAGCATCGCAGTTCTATCCGGCCTGCGCGATGGCCTGCCACGTCACGGCGTCTCCCAACCACCAGACCAAGCGCGAGACGCCTCTCAAGTACCGCTTTGACGTCGCGATGTGCGGAAGACTGGGCTTCGAGCTGCATCCAAAGGATCTTACGCCCGAGGAGGTGGCGTTCGCGAAGAAGGCGGTCGCAGACTACAAGCGCATCCGCCCCGTCGTTCAGCAGGGCGATCTCTACCGTCTCGCCTCGCCCTACGAGAACCCGTATTCCGCGCTGATGTACACGAACGGCGACAGGTCGCACGCAATCGTGTTCGTCCTGGGTCTCAAGGAGAACGGCGAGAAGCCGGTGTCGCTGGACCTGACGGGGCTCGCCAAGGGCGCGAAGTACGACATCGCCGAGATCAACTGCACGGTTCCGCATGACGCCAAGCTTGCCGGACGTCGCCTCGGCCTGGCCTTGCACGGCCCCTACGATTCCGCCGTGTTTGAGATTTCGCAGGGCGATTGATCCTCGCGAAGATAAAAGCCGTCGTGCGTTCGTTCGCCCTCGCCGAATGAACCGTGATTGTGGTAAAATACCGTCAAGGAGGTGCAATGAAGAAAATTGTCGTGGTCATTCTCGCCGCCTGTGCGTGCGCAGTCGCCTGCAGGGCGGATTCGCTTTCCGTGAAGATGCTGCCGGGGGAAAAGTGGTGGGGGCTGTGCAACAGCTTCGGGCGCGAGATGCCTTTCGCCGAGAAGAGCGACTTCAAATGCGATCTGCGCATCGAGAACTACGGGCACCAGTCGCTTTCGTTCCTGTGCTCCGACAAAGGCCGCGCCATCTGGTGCCAGGAGCCGGTCGGCGTGAAGATCGCGAGCGGCGAAATCTCGCTCGTCTCGGACAAGGGCGAGATAACGCTCAAAGAGGACGCTGGGCGCAACCTCGCCGAGGCGTACCGCTACGCATCGAAGACGTGGTTTCCGCCGACGGGCGAGGAGCCGGAGCTGCTGTACTTCTCCGCGCCGCAGTACAACACGTGGATAGAGCTCACATACCACCAGAACGAGAAGGACATCCTTGCGTACGCGAAGTCGATGGTTGACCACGGGCTTTCGCCCGGGATATTCATGATCGACGACACGTGGCAGCACGCCTACGGCGAGTGGTACTTCGACATGCGGCGGTTCAGCGACCCGAAGGGGATGATGGACAAGCTGCATGCGATGGGCTTCAAGGTCCTGCTGTGGATGTGTCCGTTCGTTTCGATGGATACGCCTGCCTACCGCCGGATTGCATGGGGAAGGAACCCCGACGACGTAAAGGGGTATCCGGCCAGAGGCGGTTTCCTCTGTTCGTCCGCAAAGAAGGGGTACGGCGGAGTTCCCCCGGCCGCGCCGGTAAACTGGTGGAACGGCACAAGCGCGCTTCTCGACTTCACTCATCCGAACGCCGTCGCCTGGTTCGACGAGCAGCTTGAGCGCCTTGTCAGGGACTACGGCGCGGACGGATTCAAGTTTGACGGAGGGGGCGTGCATTTCTACGCCGGCTGCGTCGGGCTCGAAGGTTCGTCGCCCAAGACGTTCGCGCACGATCCTTCCGCGTCGCCTGCGGCGCAGAGCGCGCTCTACGGGACGTTTGCGCTGAAGTACAGGGGAAGCGAGTACCGCAACGCCTTCGGCTACGCCGGGAAGCCGGTGATCATGCGGCTTCACGACAAGCAGCATAAGTGGGACGCCCTGCGGCGCCTTGTGCCGGACATGCTGGCGGCGGGCATGGTTGGA
Organism: uncultured Lentisphaerota bacterium; assembly: GCA_900321255.1. Lineage (GTDB taxonomy): Bacteria > Verrucomicrobiota > Kiritimatiellia > RFP12 > UBA1067 > UBA1067. The sequence continues at coordinate 10,482 of ONVK01000017.1, forward strand.
TGCTCGTTCATCTGCCCGGACATGATCGGCGGAGGCGAATGGACGGCGTTTCTCCCGGGGGCTCCGTTCGATCCGGAGCTCTTTATCCGCTCGGCGCAGGTTCATGCGCTATGCCCGATGATGCAGATATCCGCCTCGCCGTGGCGAGTGCTCTCACCTGAGCATCAGGCGATCTTCAAGAAGACCGTCGAACTGCGGCAGCGCTTCGCGCCGCGTTTCGTCGAGCTCGCGAAGGAGTCGGCAAGGACCGGCGAGCCGATGATGCGCAATCTCGAGTACAGCTTCCCGGGCAGGGGCTATGCTGAAGTCCTCGACGAGTTCATGATGGGAGACGACCTTCTCGTCGCGCCGGTGATGGAGAAGGGCGCGACGTCGCGCAAGGTCGTCCTGCCTCCCGGGAAATGGCTTGCGGACGACGGCAAGACGTACATCGGCCCGGCGCGCATCACTGTCGACGCGCCTCTCGGCCGCCTACCTCATTTTGCCTTCGTGCCTTAGAGGAAGGTGTGCTTTACGAACCGCATGGCGCGCTTGACGGCAGGCTGGGCGTGGACTTGTCCACCACGGCGCAGATGCAGCAGTCGCTCCAGACGTTCTCGGCCGTCTCGATCATGTCGATGATCGTGTAGATCGGGAGAATGACGCCGAGGATCATGAGGTTCCCGCCGACGCCCGCCATGAGCGAGAGCGTGAGGAAGTAGCACCCCATCGGAACGCCGGCGTTTCCGATGGCGCAGAGCGTCGCGATGACGCACCACGTGAGCATCACGGGGAGTGTGAGGACGATGCCGCACTCCGGCGAGTTGCGGATGACGAAGAGCGAGGTGACGAGGATGAACGCCGCGCATCCGTTCATGTTGATCGTGCAGCAGAGCGGAAGGATGAAGCGCGCGATCCACGGCTTCGCCTTCATGTTTTTTTCCGCTGTCGCGACGGTGACCGGGAGGGTTGCGGCGGACGATTTCGTGAAGAGCGCCATCAGGAGCGCAGGCGTCATCTGGCGCATCACCTTGTATCCGTTGACGCCGCGGAGGTAGCAGAAGAGCGGGAGGACGACGAAGAACTGGATGAAGTTCCCTCCGATGACGACGAGAACGTACTTGCCGATCGAGCCGACGACGACGCCGGCGGACATCTGCGCGGCGAGCTGCGCGGCGAACGCGACGATGCCTGCCGGGAGCGCCCAGATGAGGCCCTTGATGAGCCCGAAGAAGACCTCCTGCAGACCCGACAGCGCCCTGTGCAGCGTCTTGACGTTCTCGCTCTTCTTCCCGAGTATGGCGATGGCGACGCCGATTCCCGCGGAGATGAGCACGATCGCGAGGACGTTCCCGCTGAGGAAGGGGTTGACGAGGTTGTTCGGAATCGCGTTGAGGATATGCCCGTACACCGTCTCGGGCGCGCGGGAGATCTGCGCCATCGCGTCTGCATTGTCCGCGACCGCCTTGACAACCCCCTGGTCGATCGCGCCTGGATCGATGACGATGAAGAGGCCGAGGCCGACAAGTGCGGCGACGAACGAGGTGAAGACGGTGCAGGCGAACGTCTTCGCGAAGACCTTGCCCATGGCGTTGCCTTCGCCGAGTGACGCCATCGCGGTGAGGATCGCGAGCGCCACCGTCGGAACGGCCACGAACTGGAACGCCCGCGTGTAGGCGGACGCGACGAAGTCCATGAAGTCGTTGAGCGGCGCGATGCCGAGAGCCCCAAGTGCCGCGCCGACGACGAGCGCAACCGTCCAGATGATCGCCTGACTGAATTTCATTGATGATTCCCTTCGCTTTGGTTTCCGCATAGTATACCAAATTTCCGCGATCCGAAGCGTCTTCCCATTGGTGTGCCTCGCGCTGCAACCGCCTGTGCGCGGAGGCGGATTTTTGGTATAATGCGGCCACTATGTTCATCAATCTTGACAGACCGCTCGTCGTGTTCGACCTCGAGACGACGGGGCTCTTCCCGAAGCGCGACCGCATAATCGAGCTCGGCGCGATAAAGGTGATGCCCGACGGCACCGAGGAGGAGCGCTGCTGGCTGCTCAATCCCGGCATCCCCATTCCGCCCGAGTCGACGGCAGTCCACGGCATAGCCGACGAGGACGTGAAGGACTGCCCGACGTTCGCCGACAGCGCCGACGAGATATACGCGTTCTTCGAGGGGTGCGACCTCTCCGGCTTCAACTCCGACCGCTACGACATCCCGTGCCTCGAGGAGGAGTTCGCCCGCGTCGGCAAAAACTTCGGCGTCTCGTCGCGCCGCTGCATCGACGTCCAGCGCATCTACCACAAAATGGAACCGCGCGACCTTACGGCCGCCGTCAGGTTCTACCTCGGCCGCGACCACACTGGCGCCCACGGCGCGGAGGCGGACACACGCGCGACGCTCGAGGTCTTCAAGGCGCAGATGGCGAAGTACCCCGGTCTCCCGCAGACCTCGGGGGAAATGGCCGAGCTCCTCTCGCCGCGCGACCCGAACGTGATCGGCCGCAACCGCGAGCTTCTCTGGCGCGACGGCGAGCTCTACGTCAACTTCGGCAAGAAGAAGGGCGAGAAGCTGCGCGAACTCCTCTTCCGCGAGCAGAACTTCCTCAGGTGGATCCTGAAGGGCGACTTCGACACCGAAGTGAAGGCCGTTGTCCGCGACCTGCTCGATAACGGGCGGCTTCCGGCCGCTCCCGCAGCAAAATGACGGAAGGGGCGTTCTTCCAGGACATCGCGCTCGTCATGGCCGTGGCCGGCCTCGTGGCGGCGCTGTTCTCGCGCATGAGGTGGCCGAAGGTCATCGGCTACATCGGCGCAGGAGTCTTGCTCAACAAATACACGTGGGGCGGGAGCCTGCTTGCCGACTCGCAGTCGATCAACACGATTGCGCAGCTCGGTGTCGTGTTCCTTATGTTCTCGATGGGGCTTTCGTTCTCCGCGAAGGATATGAAACGGCTGCGCGGCGTCGCCGTTCCCTCGGCGCTGATCGACACCATCGTGATGATCTGGCTCGGGTACACGGTCGGTACGCGCGTCTTCGGCTGGTCGCTCGTCCAGTCCGTGTTCCTCGGCGTCGCGATGTGCGATTCCGCGACGACGCTTCTCGCCAAGGTCATCGACGAGGCGGGCTGGGGTTCGCGTCCGTTTGCGAAATACGTCCTCGGCACGTCGCTATGCGAGGACATAGTCTGCGTAGGCGCGATTGCCGTGGCGACGGGGCTCGCGAACGGCGGGGGGATGTCGGCCGGCGCGTTCGCCGCGTCGCTTGGCTGGCTCGCCGTCTTTTTCCTCGCGGTGGTCGTGATAGGGCTCGTCCATGTGCCGCGGCTCCTCGTGTCGGTATCCTCGCGGAAGGACAACGAGGCGCTTGCCCTGACGATCCTCGGCGTCTGCTTCTTCGTCTCGTTCCTCGCCTACCGATTCAACTTCTCGCTTGCTCTCGGCGCGTTTCTCGTCGGCGTCATCGGCGCGTCCAGCGACGTGCGCGAGCGGCTGGCGGAGCTCGTCGATCCGCTCAAGTCGATGTTCTCCGCCATGTTCTTCGTGTCAATCGGCCTTCTTGTCGATCCCGCCGCGCTCTGGGCGCACGGCGGCGCGATACTCGTCGTCTCCCTCGTCGTCGTCGCGGGCAAGCTCTTCAACAACACGTTCGGCTCGCTCCTCTCGGGCGTCGACGTCAAGACCGCCGTCCAGAACGGGTTCTCGCTCGCGCAGATCGGCGAGTTCGCGTTCATGGTGGCGATCCTCTACGCGCAGCTCGTCGGCGACCCGTCGAACCCGATGTTCTCGATAGCGGTCGGCGCGTCGCTCTTGACTACTCTCCTGAATCCGCTGATGATCCGCGCGTCAGACCGCGTCGGCGACTTCGCGGAGCGTGCCCTGCCTGGGCGAGTCAGATCCGTCCTCGAGGCCTATCGCGCGTGGCTCGCCAAGATCGGCGCGGCCGAAGGGTCGCCTGCGTTCCGCAGGTTCAAGTCGGAGGTGTTCCGCATTGACGTGTATGCTGTCCTGATGATTGCCGTCGCGACGATGTGTACTCTGCTGACGCACGTCAACTACAGCGGGGTCTCGCCGTTTTTCGCGTCGCACGCCAAGGTTTTCTTCTTCGTGCTCGCGCACCTTCTCTGCCTGCCGATCCTGCCGCTCGGCGTCTCCGCTTCGCGCGGCCTCGCCGACGCCGTCGGCGTGATGCTCTGCGGCGAGGGAACGTCGCGTTGGCAGGTCTCCGTACAGCAGGTGGTCCGCGCCGTGGTCTCCTTCGCGGTGCTCGCCTTCCTGTTCGTCGAATGGGCGATGGTGTCCGTCTCCATCGCGCCGAGGGGCCCGACGCTCTGGGTCGGCATAGGGGTCATTGTCCTCGTCGGAATCATCGGCTGGCGCCGATTCGTCAAGGCGGGCTCCCGCGCGACGAAGCGCTTCCACGACGCGCTTACCGCCGATGAGCGGCGCGAGAGCCTTGCGCGGACGATGGCGCTTGCGGCGCCCGAGGGCGTGGAGATACCGCTTCCCGCGACTTCGCCGGCGATCGGCGGAACCGTGGTGACTCTCAACATCCGCGCGAAGACCGGCGCGTCGGTGGTCTCCGTCGTGCGAGGGGGCGTTGTCGCCCGAAACGTGGGCCCCGAGTGGGAGTTCCGCGGCGGCGACACCATCGTCGCGCTCGGCAACCACGCGCAGATCGCCGCGCTGAAGGACCTTCTGGGGGTGACGTCGTGAAAAGGATACTGCTTCTCGTCTCCGCCGCCGTGTGCGCGCTGCTCGCGGTCGTCGCGCAGGTCGCGCTCCGCGGCGCGCGTCCCGCGTCTGCGCCGGCGATGACCGAAGGCGCGCTCGCCGCGTTCGGCGGGCTTCGCTCCATCGTCGCCGAAGTCGTGTGGTTCCGCGCCGACCGGCTGCAGGACGAAGGCCGGTACGTCGAGCTCGCGCAGCTCGCCTCGACGCTATCGTACCTCGAGCCGCACACTCCCGAGGTGTGGAGCTACGCGGCGTGGAACCTCGCCTACAACATCTCCATAATGATGCCGACGTACGAGGACCGCTGGCGCTGGGTCAATGCCGCGATAGCGCTCTTGCGCGACAAGGGGCTCGCGATAAACCCGACGGAGAGCGAGCTCTACCGCGAGCTTGCGTGGCTCTTCGAACTGAAGCTCGGCACGAATCTCGACGCGGCGTCCCCGGTCTACCGCGCGAAGTGGCGCGAGACCGTCGAAGACGCCGCGCGGCGCGGCGCATGGGATGAGCTGAGGATGGACAGGAGGGTGATGGACGAGGTGTCGAAGGCGTACGGCATGACGGATGTCGCCGATCCCCTGTACTCCGCCGTATACTGGGCGCACATCGGCCGTGTCGTCGCGAGAAGCAAGGAGGACGTCGCGTTCCTGAACGAGATCATCCGGCAGTCCCGCGCAATCTATCGCCGTTCGCACAGAGGCGAACTTGACAGAAGCGAACATTGAATATTTATGCTATAATACAGTCATGATTACGTTGGCTATCGCAATCGCCGTCGCGTTCGGCGGCTTCTCCGCGGCGTACTGGGCCGCGGATCTCGGCATCGGGTGGAGCGTCTTCCTCGGCCTCGTTTCGTTCGGCGTGTTCCAGGGCGTCTTCGGCTTTTTCCTCCAGAGGAGGGTGAAGGGCGACATGGCGAAGGTGCAGGGCATCCTCGAGGCGGGGCAGAAGCGGCTCCAGCAGAAGATGCAGCGCTGGCAGATGCGCCCGCCGGGCTCAATACAGGCCGCCCAGAAGGAGATCGCCGACGACACGCGCGTTTTCGTCAAGGAGGCGCTCGCCGAGACCGAGAACCTCCGCAGGTACCGCCTATGGGTGCCGATGATCGAGCGCCAGATGGCGACCGCGCAGCTCCAGCTCAACTGGATGATAAAGGACTTCAAGCGCGTCGACGAGCTGATGCCGAAGGCGATGTTCCTTGACCCGACTACTGTCGCGATGAAGCTCGCGCGCCAGCAGATGCTCGGCGCGGACATCGCGGAGATGGAGAAGGTCTACCGCAAGGGCGTGAGGCGGCTCAGGTACAACCAGAACGTCCTCCTCGCCGCGACGTGGAGCTGGATTCTCGTCAGCCGCGGCAAGGTGGACGAGGCGTTCAAGGCGCTCACCGAGGCGCTGAAGAGCTCCGACGACGCGACATTGAAGCGCAACCACGAGTGCCTCATGAACAACAAGGTCGCCCACTTCAGCAACTCCGGAATCGGAGACCAGTGGTACTCCCTCTTTCTCGAAGAACCAAAGATCAAGGCGCAGCGTCCGCGCTCCGTCTACCGCTGAAAATGGTGAAGAAGGCGATTGTTCTTGCGGCAGGTTTCGGGACGCGGCTCAGGCCCTTCACCTGCGCGACACCGAAGCCGCTTCTCCCCGTATGGGGCGAGCCGATGCTCGCGCGGATGGTGTCGCGGCTGCGCGCCCTCGGCGTGGACGACATCGTCGTCAACTGCCACCATCTCCACGAGCAGGTCGAGGCGTGGTGCGCCTCGAACGGCTGCCGCGCGGCGTACGAGCCGGAGATACTCGGGACGGGCGGGGTCCTGAACCCCCTGCGCGAGTGGATCGCCGGCGAACCGTTCTATCTCGTGAACGGCGATATCGTGGTAGAGGGCTTCGATGGCTTCCGCGAGTCGCTTTCCCCGGGTATGATTGGCCTCTGCCTTGCGGCGGAGTCAGGCCCCCGCACGATCGAGGTCGAGCCCGAGAGCGGTTTCGTCACGAACTGGAAGAGCGACGACGCGGGTTTCCCCGGGACGTTCACCTACTGCGGGTTTGCGCTTCTTTCGCCCGACATACTGAAGTACGTCGAGCCCGGCGGGTTCTCTTCCATCGTGTCGGCCTACGAGAAGGCGATGATGGACGGGAGGTTCGTCCGCGCCGTTGCGCCGAAGGGCCTTCTCTGGACCGACGCCGGCACGATCGCGAGCTACATTGACCTGAACAGGGACGGCGAGGAGAACGCCTTCGCCGACATTCCGCAGGTCAAGGCCGCGCTTGAGGCGGCGAAGATCGGCGGGCCCGTCGAGTTTATCGGCGCGAGGGGCAGCGAGCGCGTGTTCTTCAGGGGCGGCGACTCGGTGATCGTCCTGTACGACGACGCCACGCGCGTCGAGAACGGGCTTTACGCGGCGCACGCGCGGTTCCTCGGGGAGAAGGGCATTCCCGTTCCGGGGGTGCTCGCGGATCTTCCCGAGATCAAGACGCTTGTCATGGAGAACGCCGGCGTCGAGCGAAAGGTGGCGCTTGCCGACGCCGTCAGGGTCGTGGAGGCGCTTGCCGACTTCAACGCCGTGGACGCGTCCGGTCTCGAGCTGACGGCGCCGTTCGACGCGGCGACGTGGAAGTGGGAACGCGACCTCTTCGCGAAGCACTGCCTCGGCTCGCGCTTCCGGCGCGAGATGGCCAAAGACGTGGAGCGCGAGCTGGAGAGGGTGGCCGAGGCCCTTGAGAAGGAGCCAAAGGCGCTCGTGCACCGCGATTTCCAGTCTACGAACATCCTGTGGAAGAACGGGAAGCCCAGGTTCATAGATTTCCAGGGCATGCGGTTCGGGCCCGCCGTCTACGACCTTGCGTCGTACATCTACGATCCCTACGTGAAGCCCCTCACCGAGCGCGAGCGTCTTGCGCTCGTCAAGGCGTACGAGAACCGTTCGGGGCGCACGGGTCTCGCTGCGGTCGTCCGTCTCGCCGCCGTCGAGCGGCTCGTCCAGTGCCTCGGCGCGTACGGGCGGCTTGCGTCCGTCGGCCAGCCGCAGTTCGGGAAGTGGGTGCTTCCCGCGCTCCAGAATCTTCTCGCCGCCGCCGACGAGGCGGGGCTTGACGCCGTCGGCGCTCTCGCCGAGGACCTTATCGCCGAGGAGACGCGGCGAAGCCATGCGCACAAGGGCTGCTCGTGCGGACACGGGCACGAAGAAGGATGAACGCGATCCGCCAGTTCCTGCGCCGCGTCTGCCAGACGGGCGTGCGCCGACCCGGCTGCGTGAGAACCGTGGCCATGGGGCGCGAGCGCGCGTTTCAGGCGTGGGACATCGGCGACGACACGTTCATCTTCGAGAAGGGCATATCCACCCATCTCGGCGAGAGGCCGAGCGTCCTTGTCGCGGAGAAGCGCGACCTAAGGCACGGCAAGGCGGGCCGAGTGTTCACGATGACGACGGGCAACCACTCCGTCGCGGCGTTCCCGCTCCTTGACGGTCGCTTCTGGAAGATATCTCGGCTCCCGTCCGCGCGGCGCGGCGATGTGCTCATGCATTCCATCCTCTGCGCCAACGTCGTGAACGGCACGATAGAGATATCGCAGCGCGACGTTCCGTCGCCGAAGCTGTACGCGGCGGACGGGTGGCTTATGGGCTCCGTCGGCTTTGCGATGAACGACATCGTGATGGGAGACAGGAACGAGACGACGCTCGCGCACTACCGCGAGCTCGGGCAGGAGTGGCGCGTGAAGCCGCTCGCCTGGACCGCGGCCGAGATGAAGGTCGCGCTCGCCGGGGCGAGGAAGCGCATCGCGACGAAGCTCAACTACTACCATTCCGCGCGGGGCGTCCACTTCCTCTCGTTCTCCGAACTGCGCCGCTTCGCGTCGCTTGCGCAGAGCGACCCGGCCGAATTCGTGCGCGGCATAAAGGAGCTCGTGTCGGTGTACGAGGGGCAGCCCTGCTCCTTCTGCCGCATGCCCAAGTACCGTGGCCACCACGAGATCGAGCTTTTCGGGCTGAGGCGCGGCGTCGCCCTCGAGAAGCTGATACCCGAGCTCGAACGCCTCATGGAGTCGGTCGCGCTCGGCAGGCTCGGGCAGCTCGGCGTCATACAGAAAACGCAGGAGGTCCTTTCGCTCTACGAGTCGCTGCTGACGCGCCCCGAGTTCGCCGACGAGACGTCCGGCGCGTTCGTCGAGACGATGTACATGTACATCACGGGCGAGATCTACGCCGTCGCCGGCGAGGGCTCGACCCCTGCGTTCGACGACCGCCGCACGGCGCTTCCCGGCGCGACGTACATCGGCGGACGGGCCGTCATGCATCCCGGTGCCGACAGCCGTAGCGAGGTTCTCCTCTCCAACCTCAGGGGGCTCATGTCCAAGGACGAGATCGTCGAGTACGCGAACGTGTACGAGATACGCCAGGGCGAGGACGTCCCGATCGGGAAGGGCAAGACGCGCGAAATCGTCTACAAGACGAACCGCAACCCGCTTGAGAGAAGCCTGATCGAGAAGCGCCTCTCGAGCGCGCGCCGCGGCTACGGCAGCTACATGCTCGCCCGCATCGGCGCCCTGAGGGCTCTCGGGCTGAGTCTTAGCGCGAACTACATGCTTTTGAGGCGCAGGCCGCACAAGGGCCGCCGTCCGCTCGACTTCTACATCCGCGAGCGCTGCGAGGGCGAGCCGATGGATTCGATCCCCGCCAACTACTTCTGCAACGCCGACGACGCGTCGGTGGAGGAGAAGGACGTCGTCCTCGGACTCGCGACCCTTATGGGCGACGCGGCCGCGCAGAACATGGCGATGAAGAAGTACGACCCGAAGACCGAGTCCCCGCTCTACGGCGTCGGCAAGGAGATCTACGAGTTCGAGTACGACATCATACGCCAGCGCGTCGTCCCGAAGAAGGTCGCGATATGCTCTGTGCGCGGCAGCTTCGGCTGGCCAAACCTCTCGTTTTCCGACGAGAACCTGCTCGCGCTCGCGAACTTCTACCTCGGCAACTTCGCGCACGCGCTGAAGATCTACCAGAAGCGCCACGCCGTGACGATGGCCGAGGTCGCCGAGAGGTTCATGGACGGTTTCGAGTACAGGACGCACGCCCTCGCGTGGCAGCTTTCGGTGATGCGCGAGGAGTTCGAGGGGTTCCGGCCGTCGCTGCCGCCGGTATACGATTTCGACAGGAAGTGGGCGTTCGTAATGTGGACGCTCGAGCGTCAGGAGAGGCGTATGCCGGTCCTGAGGCGCATTTTCATGGAAAAGGTCGCCATCGTCGAGGGGCAGTCGGCCCAGTGCGGCGAAGGCGCGTCCGCCACGTGACCCGCATAGAGAGATTCGGCTGGAGGGGAGCGGTCGAGCCCGGGATCGGGCGCGTCGTGAGCGCGCACGGCGACTACTACCACCTCGTCTGCAACGAGGCGGAGGGCGAGATACTCGCGCGCAAGAAGAAATCGGCCTTCGGCCGCATGAAGACGGCCGCGCCTGACGACATGAAGGGCGCGAAGAAGTCGGAGCTGCAGGCGTCCGAGCCGCTCAAGCCGATCACGGGCGACTTCGTGAGGTTCCGCCACAACGCGCAGGGCGACTCGATGATACTCGAGGTGCTGCCGCGCTTCTCGCACTTCGAGCGGCGCGACCCCGCCGCGCGCCGCACCTCGCAGACGCTCGCCGTCAACTTCGACACGCTCTTCATAATGATGTCGCTGAACGAGAACTTCTCGACGGCGAGGATCGACCGGTATCTCGCGCTCGCCGAGGACATCGGCGGCGGCGAGGCGGTCGTGGCGCTCACGAAGATGGATCTCCGCGAGGACGGCGACGAGAAGTTCATAGACGAACTCGTCGAGACGATCGCGGGCCGTGCGCCGCTTCTCATGATATCGGCGCTGACGGGCGAGGGGATGGACGCCGTCAGGGAATACGCGAAGCCGGGCGCGACGCTCGCCTTCATTGGCTCGTCTGGGGTAGGGAAGTCCACGCTTCTCAACGCGCTTGCCGGGGAGGAATGGGCTGCGACGCAGGAGATACAGGAGTGGTCGGGGAAAGGCCGCCACACGACGACGAGCCGCGAGCTCGTCATGCTGCCGTCGGGCGCGATGGTGATCGACACGCCCGGCGTCCGCGAGATAGGCATGGTCGGCGAGATCGATCCAGTCATGGCAAAGGGCTCGTCGACGCATCGCTGGAGAAAGGGACAATGAAGACAAGACAGTTCTGGTATCCGCTGCCCGAGCGGCTGATCGCGCAGCACCCCGCCGAGAAGCGCGGCACCGAGAAGATGATGGTGCTGCACCGCGCGACGGGCGTCGTCGAGCACCGCCACATCGCCGACATCGTCGAGTACATCACGGCGAACGACCTTCTCGTCGTGAACGACACGAAGGTGTTCCCCGCGCGGCTCATCGGCGAGTGGCCCGACACGCACGGCGCAATCGAGCTCCTTATGGTAAACGCAGCGCCCATGGACGCCGACGACGAGCGGCCGAGCATGACGGCGGGAACCGATTCGCTGCGCTGGAACTGCATAATCGGCTCGGGGCGGAAGTGCCGCGAGGGGCAGGTCGCCTCGTTCGGGCCAAAGGGCGAGCTCAAGGCGACGCTCGTGAAGCCGCTTTCCGGCATCGGCATGTGGCAGGTCGAGTTCTCGTGCGGCCGGCCGCTTATGGACCTTCTCGACGAATTCGGCCGCACGCCCGTTCCGCCCTATGTGAAGCGCGAGGGGACCGCCGAGGAGGAGAGGGAGGACCGCGAGCGGTACCAGACGATATACGCGCGCGAGGTCGGTTCGGTCGCCGCGCCGACGGCGGGGCTCCACTTCACTCCGGAGATCTTCGCTGCGCTCGACGCGAAGGGCGTGAAGCGCGTCGCGGTCACGCTCCATGTGGGCCCTGGGACCTTCCGCCCCGTCAAGGCCGAGAACATCGAAGACCACCACATGGACTTCGAGGCGTTCACCGTCCCGCCCGAGACGGCCGAGGCGATCAACGAGTGCAAGCATCGCGGCGGAAGGGTGTTCTGCGTCGGCTCGACGACGGTGAGGACGCTCGAGACCGTCGCCGCCGCGGTAGACGGCAGGAACGGCCGCGTCGTCGAGGCGGGGTCTGGCGCGAGCGACATATTCATCTACCCTCCCTACCGCTTCCGCGTGTGCGACTGCATGCTGACGAACTTCCACCTCCCTCAGTCGACTCTCCTCATGATGATTTCGGCGCTCGCAGGCCGCGAGCGGGTTCTCTGTTCCTATGCCCTCGCCGTGAGAAACAACTACATGTTCTTTTCATACGGCGATTGCATGCTCATCGTCTGATTTGATATAATACTACCCAATATGCCGCTATTCGTGCCAAAAGACCGCAAGTCGCTTTTCCGCCAGTTCCTGGCCGGAATGTACGACGCCGTCGTGATAACCGATCCGAACGGGCATATCATCGAGATCAACCCCAGGGCCGAGGAGCACTTCGGCTATTCCCAGGACGAAGTCATCGACCGTCCGATCTCCTTCTTCATCCCCGGTCTCGCGCCTGAGATAGTCCAGCGCATACGCCGCGGGCTCGAAGGCGACCGCCACATGATGATCGACGCGAACGGGCTAAACAAGGACGGCTCGAAGTTCTCCTGCGAGGTGACGGTTTCGATAATCGACTTGATGGATCCGGGCGATCTCGTCTTCACCGTCCGCAACACAGAGCGCCGCCGCCGCATAAACAACATGCTCCGCGCCAAGGCCAACGCCTTCCAGGTCGCGCAGTGCGCGCTTTTCGCGTGCGACGCAGATGGCAACATCCGCGAGTGCAACACCGCGTTCTGCGAGATGTTCGACCTTGAGGGGGAGGACGATGCCCGCACGCGCACGTTCGCGGAGCTCATGGCCGACGATCCTCTCCCCGAGAACTTCAAGAAGGCGCTCGCAGGCGAGACGACGGTGACCGGCATCGTGGCGGAGGGAGAAGAAGACCAGGAGGAGGTCGAGGTCGTCCTTGCGCCCAACATGCTCGGCAACAAGTGCCACGGCGTCGTCGGAAGCGTCACGAAGGTCTGACGCTATGCGCCGACCCTTCCAGCATTCCGCGGGTGTCGTAACCCTCTCCGTAAACAAGCCGGACCCAAAGGTCCTACAGGATTTTCTCGTCCTCAAGTTCGCGCTTTCCCGCCGCGCGGCGAAGGCGGCGATAGACGGGCGCAGCGTCTGGGTCAACCGCAAGTGCGTGTGGATCGCGCGCTACGCGCTCAAGACCGGCGACCTGGTCGAGGTTCCGTCGGTCGTCGTGAAGGGTGCCCAGAGGCAGTCGGCCCAGAGCTCGCGCGAAGGCGCGACGCCAGGTGCGCCTCCCGCGAAGCGTCACGTCAGGGTCCTTTGGCAGGACGACAACTACCTCGTGTGCGACAAGCCGGCAGGGCTCGTTTCGTGCGACGACCCGAAGAGCGTCGAGGCGATCCTGCGCGAGCAGGAGAAGGTCCCGACACTGGAGGCGGTCCACCGTCTCGACCGCGACACGACGGGGTGCCTCATGTTCGCGAAGAACCACGCCGCGCTCGAGGCGGCGATAGAGGAGTTCAAGACGCACGCCGTGTCGAAGGTCTACCACGCGATAGTCGTCGGCGAGTTCAAGTTCGCGCATCGGCTCATAGACACGCCGCTTGACGGGCAGAACGCCGTCTCGCGCGTGACGCGCGAGGCGAAGTCGGCAGACGCGAGCTTCCTGAGGGTGCGCATAGACACCGGCCGCACGAACCAGATACGCCGCCACCTCGCGTCGCTCCGCTTCCCGATAGTGGGCGACAGGGTGTTCGGGCTGAAGAACGCGCGCGACCCGCGGCTCATGCGCGTTCCGCGGCAGATGCTCCACGCGTCCACGCTTGCGCTGCCGCATCCGCTGTCGCGCGGCGGGGAGATATCGGTCCACTCGCCGCTTCCGGCCGACTTCAGGGCGGCGCTGAAGCTTTTTGGAATGGGGAAGTAGCAATGTCACAGGAATGGAACATCAAGTCCCGCGGCCATGTATGCAGCTTGTGCCAGAAGCCGCTCGTCGACCGTGCGCCGGTCGTGAGCGCGCTTAAGGAAACGCCCGAGGGGTACGAACGCTTCGACTGCCACCCGGAGTGCTGGAAGACGGCGGAGAAGGACTGGGAGCCGTTTTCGCAGTGGGACGGCGTGTACTTTGCGCCCGTGAAGGAGGAGAAGAAGGAGCCGCTAAAGAAGGAGGACGCGGGTGAACTCCTCAGGCAGCTCGTCACGCTCGACGACCCCGCGATGAAGAACGTCGTCTACGTTCTCGCCGTGATGCTCGAGCGCTCGAAGATACTCGTCGAGCGCGATGCGAAGGAGCTTGAGGACGGGAAGATCCGCCGCGTCTACGAAGACCGCAAGCAGGGCGACACCTTCGTCATTCTCGATCCGCGTCTCCGGCTTGAGAACCTCGCCGAAGTGCAGTCCCAGGTCGTCGCGCTCCTTTCGGGCACGAAGACCCTCGGCGAAGTCGCCAAGGAGGAGGATTGCGCCGCCGAGCCG
>ONVK01000081.1 GCA_900321255.1 uncultured Lentisphaerota bacterium
TGCCTGGGACAACGAACAGAACAAGTCAAAGATTATGGTTGCTGGAGCGAAGCGGAGTCGCCGAAGGCGAGCTCAATGCGGGGTGCAAATCCGTCGCGCCGTCTTGGTAGGGGCGCATCTCCGAGGCGCCCGCTTTCCCGCGGCAAATCCGCCGCGATTTCGTCCGCACCGTAATCTCTTTTCTTCGCGCCTTGATTTTTTTGTTTTGCTATTTGACGGCGAAAAGGGAAATATTGTATAATTCTACTGTCTTCGGGCGAGAGTCTGGGACAAAACATAGTTCGGGAACTGATTGGGAGCGTCAAGCTACTTCGTGTGAGCCGACAATCCCTCTCCACCCTCGGACGAAGCAAACAATTTGCATGCTGCAAAGCAGTCGTTCAGACGAAACGTAGGAAAACTTCAGATGGATCGACACCTTGCAGAGAAAGTGCATACGCACTTCCTCTCTTCGTGTTTCCATCAAGGCTTTTCTTACGGTCTCGTCTGAGATGCGAAAGAGAGGATTTTACGTTTCAGAATTCGTTAGCCGCTACAGCGCCTGAGGGTGAGGATGCATGCGTCTGCATAGGTTCCTGCGCAGATGGCGCAACACCTTACAGTCATTCATCATTTTGGAACCCTCTGGGCCTTGGCACAGTTGTCGCGGCAGTGCAGACGCCCATCATACGCTAAAAGAAAGGAATTTTCATGTCTGACGATTATGATTTTGAAGCAGAAGAGGCTAAGCTGGACGCTTCTTGGAAGGAGGTGGAGAAAGCTTCGGCACAGGTTGATCAGGCATTCAAGGACTATGAGCGGGTAAGTAGAGCGGAGCGGCTTTCGTCCTCGGCTGGGTCACCACACAGACAATATTCGCCCGAGGAGATGGAAAAGGCAAAGGAGATGCTGGGGAAGGTGGCTGAGGTTGGGCTTAAGTCCGTAGCAACGGTAACCGCGGTCGCCGGCGCCGGAGTTGTTTCACTTTTTAAGCGAGACACAAAGCCAATGGCATCAACTTTTGATTGGTGCAAGAAAACATTTTGGGGGAAGAAATGAGACAGGTTGCTGATGCTAGATATGACAATGGATATGCCGATGTGTTCGATGCACGCGGCGTATTGCTCGCACACATGCGTTGTGACGGTCTTGTTGGCTACGGACCTGATGGCTTTGTCGTCAAGCGGGGAAGTTGTTATTGGGCGCATAACGCAAACGGAACCAATGCTATGGCACCAATGACACCATACGATTTTGGAAAGAAGAAGTGGGATATGCACGACACATATCTTCGAGTAATGGCTTAGCATCTAAACGGAGTGCAAATGATAACAGTGATATCATGTGATCGGGTCGGAACAACACACGTTCGTTTGAAGACGAGCAATAATGCGGGCGTGATGTTGGCGGGCGAACTTGTGGGATGGGGGCCAGATGGTGTAACGCTCAAAAATGGTTCGACCTATGAGGTACGAAGTGGCACAGGGGCCTATGTGGCCAGATTGACTTCTTCCGAATGGCCGATGAAACGATGGCAATATCAAGTTGGATATTGTAGCAGGTAATTTGTTTCAGGCAAATGGTTTGTCTGTGACAATAAAGTGAAACACAATTAATACAACAAGAAAGGACAGGAAGATGGGATTGTTCGGTGATATGTTCAAGGGCGCTGTAAATGGTTTGAACGACATGTCGCGATTCCGTTCTGAATACGCATCGTATTCGGACAGTAGACTTATCTCAATAGCTCGCGGCGAAGGAATCTTTGGCAGCAAGTTCACTGAGAAAGCCGCCGCATTGGCCGTGCTGAAAGATCGCTATGGCGAAGAAGGTGCCAAAGAAAAGATCCGCAATGGATATTGAATTTGCGTAAGGTCGCACGGCATGGTGCCGTGCGACCAAATTTGAAAGCTAAAGGTAGAATATGGAACGGCATGACGGCATTGCCATTGGTGTTTTAGAGGATTTTTGCGGCATCAAGTTCGGGGCCAGCTTGTCAAGATATCAAGGTGATCTTCTTGATTATACTCTGCAGGATGCCAATGATGTTGTTACGTCTGCGGCATCCGACGGCGCGATAGTAAAACTGGTTGTTACAGATCAATTCCCGATGATAACAACAGTCGTTCTTGCGTCAAGGTTCGATTGCCGTGTAGTTGGCGTAGGATTTGGCAGAATGCTTTTTGGTGACGCCGACGAGGCGCTGAACGATGCATGTCATAATTTAGAGTCGAGGTTTGGTGTAGCACCTGCCCCAAGCGAAGGCTCCTACACCCTGACATTTTATGATGTACTACAGCATAGGATGAAATCGCAGATAATCTTATTTGCATCAGATGACAAGGTCTGGTCGTGGGCGCGCGATGTAGACTTGTATAACAAAATGGTTACAGAGCGCGAACGGGAGAAGGCAAGATTGGACGAAGAGCATGAAAAATTTCTTTCGTCATTGAACGCGATAGATTAATTGCTGTAGGTCGGTATTTACCATGCCACACACGAGACTGTTGTTCGATATGAGGGACGCATGCGTAGATGTTGGACATGTCTGGTGGGGCTGATAGACCTGACGATTACTAATATGCCGCATATCTACTACATTCAGTTCGTTGTCGACAAAGACAAGCTGCTGCGAAAAGGAATGTTGCCATGGGATTATACAGCGAACAACGGGTCGATCAGCTGATTGACGAATGCACAAAGACAGCGCTTCAGCAGATCATAGGGCCGTTCGGACTGAGCGTTGCGATGTTCGACGATAGAGACGGCGGCGCAGTTGACACCACCCACAACGCCAGGGAGGGTTTCATGTCGGACGAGCTGAAAGCCGACTACGAGAAGCGTGGTGAATATGATGCTCAGAAGTCCCGCGAAGTGCATAGCGCAAAAGCGTATATAGAACGCAACAGGGAATTGGGGCGGCAGAAAGAGAATGGCGAAGGAATCAATGCGTATTCAAATAAGCGGATTTCAAGAAATGCAAAAACCGATCTCGATCATGTAATGGCCGCGAAGGAAGTGCACGATGACAGGGCACGTGTGCTTGCTGAAATTGATACGGCCGATCTGGCAAATCTTGAGGAAAACCTTCAATTGACATTGCAGCACACTAATCGATCAATGAAGCAGATGCCGATTGACGAGTATATTGAAAAGCTGGAACGTGAGAAACCGCAACGTCAAGCAAGGATTAAAGAATTAGAGGGCAAGAAAGATTTGACGGACAAAGAGAGGAAGCAATTGGAGAATCTTAAAGAAGAGGAGGATTTCGACCCCGAAATTGCACGCAAACTGGACAAGCAGGCGCGGAAGGCCATAGAGAAGGCCGAAGACAAGGCATACTACAAATTCATCAAGAAGGACAAGAACGGTAAAATTCATTTGTCGAAATTTGCCAAGAATCAGCTGAAGGCTGGTGGTAAGGAGGCGGCGAGAAACGCCATTCGCGCCGCACTTGGCGAATTGCTGGTGGTTCTCGTCAACCAGACGTTCCTTGAAGTCAAAGCGTTCATCAAGGAAAGAAAGCAAGCGACTGGAAATGTCTTTGTAGAGATTCAGAACCGCTTGAAGCGAGTAGTCGCAAAGGTTCTCGCAAAGCTGAAGCAGTGGGAGGAGAATGTCAAGAACATGGCGGAGGGATTCATATCCGGATTCTGTTCAAGCCTTGTCACCACATTGATAAATGTGTTCGCGATGACGGCAAAACGGTTTGTCCGTGCAATCAGAGAAGGAATATTCTCCATAATCAAGGCGTTCAATATTCTGTTCTTCCGCCCGATGGAGATGACCGAAGAGGAGGCGATGAAGACGGTCATCAAATTGCTTTCAGGCGTTGCCGTTACGACGCTTGGCATTGCGGCGGAAAATGCCATCAACACATTCATTCAGTCCGTGCCCCTTGTCGGACAGTTCGCATCCATCATCACTCCAGCAGTGATGGGCATGCTTACCGGAGTCGCGATCGCGCTTATCTCGTACTACGTTGACATGGTATTCCATTTTGCGAAGATGCGCGAAGAGACGTTCAAGGAATTGCTGAACGCTGGTAAGCTACAAGGTGTATATGCCGAGTTGTTGACTAAGACAGGCGAGGGGTTTGTCTCCATGGGCGAGGCATACGAACGGATGATTGAGACGAATGCGGAGGTCTTGTACAGTCTGGATGAGGTCGAGGTCTCTGGTGCGCGAATCCTTCGAGCCTATTCTTCTGTCAACATGACGGGGCTGGAAGTTAGTCGCGGCAATGAGATTCTGCAAAGGGTGATGTCGGCCACGTCGTCTGTTCGCATAGGGCTTGCGGACGAAATGGTGGCCACACGGGCGTGGGCGGCTTCGCGTAAAAAAGCTTGAAAACGGCAAACGAAAGGAAATATCAATGGATATGGAAATGATAGTTGTTGACGAACAGCTCCCTCAAGAGGTCGTGACGTTCATCGATAAACACTTTACAGGAAAAGATCCGCGCTCGGTCATAAATGAAGCCGTAGAAAGCTACAAGCTGTTCGAGGCCGGAATGGGTGAAATAGACAAGTTCCGCAGTGAATATGACAAGATGGGCTGGGTGGGCAAGAAGTGGAACCAGCGTGAACTTGCAGAGAACACAAACGAGGCTGTGCTTAAGCTCTGCAAGATGTCAGACGCCCAGGCGAAGATGCAGTTGTTGGTGTTGATGGTGACGGCAAAACTTGGACAACAGCAGACGATGCTTGCCAAGCAGCAGCGTCAGATCAAGGAACAGACTGAGCGAATATCCGGTCAGCAGGGACAGATCGAAGGTCATCAGGGAAAGCTCGATGAGCAGAACCAAAAACTCATCGAACAGCAGAAGCGGCTTGAGGTTCAGGCTCAAAGGCTTCAAGACGACAACGCAAGACTTATAGAGGCATCAGATGCATTGAGAGCGTTGCGCTCCATTGGACAAGAGCATGACGAGGAGATTGAAAAGCAGAACAAGGCGCTGAGCGAGCTCGAGTCCTTCTACATAAGACTGCGCCAGACATTGAAGGACATGGATGACGCGGAAAGTCTGCAAGACAAGAGGATTGACCAAAACGCAAATAGAATTGCGGAGAACCGCTCTGCCATTGCGAGGATAGACGAACTTGGCCGTAGGCTTGACGACCTCGTGGCGAAGAATTTCGAGGACGACAAGGTGCGCGACATGGAACTTGCGCGGCAACGTGACAAGGACGACGAACACGATGCAGAATTAGACAGACAGCGCAAGAAGGATGATGAGCACGACCGTTTGCTTAAAGAGCTTTCGGTAGACGTGGAGCGGCTGCGTCGTGCAAGCGCCCCCGTGTGGCTGAAAGTTATCGTTCTTCTTGATCTCATTCTATCCATTACGGCGATTGGGATGATTCTGCTGAAGTGAAATGGCTTGAGACATAAAACATCTGGTTTCATGCGAAGGAGGGAAGCCTGGTCTTGTGCGTCCTGTAGTGCGCCGTGCCGCGTCACGTGCAGATTTTGCGCATAATGCCAGAGTCGAGGAACTGCATGTGATGTATTTCGTCGCCGTCTAAACACAACCATTATGCCAAGTGCCTGCATCATCTGCAATGCTGATGGCGCATAAAAGACTGATACCTCTCTGGACGCTGCCCGCTGCCTGCAATCTGAAGAAAAGCGGGAAGTCAAAATATGATAAAATATCCGCATGAAGTTCGGCGCGGCGATTTTGATGGTGGCGTTTCTCGCTCTCTCCGCTTTTGCGGGGGCGAGGGTTGTCGTGTCGTCGCTGCCGGAGGCGGTGCGGCCGCTCGCCGAGGTCGAGACGAATGTCGTGTTCTCTACAGGGGCGGCAACGGACAACAAGTGGACGCTGACGATTGAGCGCGATGCGGCGGTGAGCAACAGCGTCGAGGTCGTGTTTGGCCGTGACGCGAACGAGGATGGCGTGCTTGGGGTCGAAGAAGGGGAGCTTTGCGTCGGCTGGGACTGCGGGGAGTGGTTCTGGCGCGACAGGCGCACAAACACGACGTGCCGCGTTGTGGGAACAACCCAGCGTCTTGACGTGACGCTATACCTAAACCGAGACCGCGCGGCGAAGTCGCTGGCATCATCGGTATTCCCGTCGGTCGTGTCGCCAACATGCTCCAACCCGGACTGGAACCTTGCCCGCGTCGTCTCACGCGGCGCTGAGACCATTCGTGTCGAGAGCAAGGTTTCAATTGACGCATTGAAGTTGAGGATCAGGTGACATGGCGGCGCTCTTCCAGACTGTCTTGATGCGCCTTGCCCTATGCGGGCTTGCGGCTTCGCTTGTCTTGCTTGCGCTCCAGTCGCGTCTGGCCCGCGACACCTTCGCGCGGATCATGTCCATCTGGCGTTCGCTTACCGCGTTTGGCCGCTTCGCCGTCTGTTCGTTCCTTCTGATCGGCATCCTCATCGGCGGCGACAAGACGAACAGCGTGCCGCCGAAGACAGGATTTACAGGATTAACAGGATTGTCTGGGGCGCTGCTCCACACACCCTCTTCTCTGAATCCTGTTAATCTTGTTAATCCTGTCCAAAACAACTTCGCACAGCGCAAGGCCGCGAACTGGAACATTCGCGGTGCGTGGAAGGATTCGTTTTGGCTTCCGTTCGATGACGGCTGGGTGTTCCCCTGGGGCACGAACCACCTTTCCGGCGTTGAGGTTGTTTCCTACGGACAGATTTGGGCTACGCCATTTGACACAAACGCCGTCGTCTCGGTGGGCTTGCCGTTCGAGATTGTTCGCGGGCTCACTACCTTCGGCTACGAGTTCACGCCGTCCAACTCATATCGATTTGTATGGACGGATGCGGCGATCAATCGCGACACGAATAATCTTGTCACAGCCGCGCTTGAGCTCTTTCGCAACGGTAATGTCTCGGTCACGACAAATGGCGTCGCGGCACTTTTGCCGCGCGAGCTGCCGTTTTCGCACAATGGCTTTGGGCAGGACGATGAATGGGTGATGGCGAACTTTACAAACGCGACCGAGATCCTTGCCGTCGGCTATCCTCAATGGGTCGACGCGCAGGTGGGTGAAGGGCTGACGAACGGGCTCTACAAATTCACGGTAACAATACCTGGCGATCCCCCAGAGACGGTTCAACTCGGTGTTGGCGACTTGTCGGTCGCGGTCACCAATGCTGGCGAATACGTTTTTCTTTTGGAGAAGGGGATTGATTATGAATATGGTATAATTCCTTTTATGACGAATGTTTCATATTCCGCAGTCGACGACGTGCCGCAGACGCGGGGCGTCGTGCGTGGGGGGCAGCGCTCTTCGCCCGGCGACGCGACGCGCACATGGACCGTCGATGGCGGGTATGGGAACGAGCCGCAGACGGAATATGCATTCGGCCGCGTGTGGTGGCTCCCGTTCTTCTTCGGCTCGCCAGACGTGTCGCATATCGGGCCGGATGACGAAACGCAAACATTCACCGCCAACTTTGCCGACTGTCGTCAACTGCCAGCCGCTTCTTATCTCTGGACGGCCTCTGACGGCTTGACTGTACATTCTCCGAACGCGCATACGACGCAGATAACAGTAGACTCGATGCCGAGCTGGGCGCAGGCAAACATTTCCGTGACGGCGACGATTGGCGGCCATGAGCTCAATTCCTACCTCGACGGCTTTACCTACGGCACGAACGATACGCCGCAGGTGCATTTGTCGCTGGATGCCCCCGATACTATTCTTGTTTATACGAATATATATACCAACGCCGTATCAGGATTGCTAAGTCTGAGCATGACTGTAGATCGTGAGACGAACGGGATATTGTGTTTAGATTGCGTGCAAAATGCAGAAAGGGTTTTGTTAAAGGACGATGTCACCGGTACGACCATAACATTGCCTTGCCAGTGGCCCATAACCAGTGATTTTTCAAGAGCTTTTCGAGTGGAGGGGCTTGTTGCAAGTGAAACCTGTGGCGATGTTGTATTCCTTGGGTCGTTTGTGTCAGTAGGCGGTGACATGGATGCGAGCGACAGCGTAGCACTAACGGTGGCTGATGTCTGGCATCTGGCAGTTTCGGAAGAGCCGAAAGAGCGTTGTCGAAACACCCTTGGAGTTGGAGAGTCGGTGATATTTTATTATAGACCTCGCGATATACAAATAGCGTCATCAGCGACAAGTGGAGAATTTCTGTCTTCTGTAGATGGGATGTTGCCATATTATGCGCCGTATACGCAGGATGTCTCAAATGTCGCTCTGTCGCTTGGCGAAGTGACGTGCAATGTCCCGTTTTCCATTATTGAGCCGCAAGGCATGGTGGTGGAGAGTGTTGAGACAAATGCTTACGAGTTTGCCGGTTATGCTGGCATATTTGAGATGACGTTTCATAATCGACTTGTGCCTACCAATGTGTCCTTTTATGCCATTGAGACCATTGAAATACCTCTTGTGGCGACAAATGCCATAGGATACTATGCACAGCCCGATAGATCCGATGAACTCGACCATGGCAAGCGTGGGGGCGGAAATTGGGGCGGTGTTGGATATGGGAATGAATACATCGATCATGTTGCAGCTGGATATGTTGCGCCTCCGTGGGGCGATGGCGGTTCGTTTACATGGCCAATTCCCGTCGCTTGGCGAGGCAGACACGATGAAGGTGTGACGAATGTGTTTTACCATGCCGACCAGCGATTTGAACTTGATGCTAATGGAACTGTCCGCGTTTTCAAGTTCGGATATTGCGGAGAACGGACTACGAATAATATTTTCAGCCTAACAAGGATAATCCCATGAAAAAATCATTTGCGATATTTTGTGGATTTTTTACGCTGTCGGCGCTGTGTTCAACAAATGATGTCTCTGTGTTGGACATGACGTCAAACGTCTGGGGGACATCTTCGAGAGAATATCGCGCAGCAGTCTTTTCTGCACTGTCGGAGATGCGGCAACAAGGCGCTTGTGGCGACACGATGTGTGGTTGGTTTACGAATATGGTGGCGTATGCGTGCCCAGACGCCACGTTTGAGGCATGGACTGGCGAAAAGAGGTTCATGATAGGAACAGGGGCGAGCATTCCCGAAATTGCAAGCTCGGCAGAATGTTGGCTTTCCGTGGCGAATTACTATGGAACGTTAAAGGGCTTGAGAGAATCGCTTTCGGAAGATACAACCCGTGCGGCAAGGTTTGCGTTTTTGACTAACGAAGATTATGCTGCGTATTATGCCGCGCTTGCCGATGAAAAAGGGCGATGCGGCAAATGTAGGGCGGTTGAGTATGCGATTCCGGGGATTTCAAACATAGTGCTTTCAAGTTTTCCGTCTGTGATCTTGCCTCGGCTCACCGATGTGGAGCGACAAGAAATGGTTTCCAACGTTACCGAGCGGGCTGGACTTACCGAGGCTGAGGCAAGTTTGTTGGAAGTGTATTGTGGAGACATCGGCAATTCTGGGTCGAATTAAGTCTGTTCATAAATCCCATCCATCAATAATGGAATTGTTTATGCGGGAACTAAAACAGATAGCAATTGTATGCGCAGCAATTGTCGCCGCGGTGTCGGCTTGGGCGGACATACCCAACGTGTTCGATCTCGACCTTGACGCCCCGCGCGAAGAGGCGCCCACTGTCGTGCCCACGCGTCCGCCGGACGATCCCGAGCCGGTGGACGAGCCGCATGAACGACCGACGCTGCCGGGTCCGGAAGATGTCAGAAATCGTCTTGCCGCCGCGCTATATGTTTTGTCGTGCACCAATTCCTGGTCGGAGCGGAACGCCTATTTTATTGGTGTGACAAATGCAATCGAGAACGCGCAAAGCAACCAATGAGAAAGGGACAGAAATGAAATCTATAAAGGCGATGTTGTTTGTCTTCGGTGCTGTCTTTGCGAGCTGGCCCAGCCAAACACCACGGAGATTTCGTCAATGATGATAGACGAACTCGGCAAGTATGGCACGTCTGAGCAACTTCCGTTCCTCTATTCCTGTGCCACAAATCCAATTATTGGAGGCAAGAACGCCATAAACGAGCTTGTGGCCTATCCCGAATCAAACTTGCCCGACTGACAGGCCAAGCAGCTACGCGAGCCGACGGAAAGTCATCGCAAGCCGCGTTCAGGGTCGCGAATGCGCACATAGACGCACGGATTTATGGTATAATTCTCCCCTTTAAGCGAGGAATGCCCAGATGATAGACAGGAAATGGCTCAGGAAACAGGCGGAAAAGGCGCGTGCGGCCGACTACATCGACCCTGCGCTCTACGCGAAGTATGGCGTCAAGAGGGGCCTCAGGAACGACAACGGCTCGGGTGTCCTCGTCGGGCTTACGACGATAGGCAACGTGCACGGCTACGTCATGGACGAAGGCGAGCGCAAGGCAATACCCGGCGAACTCTACTACCGCGGCATCAACGTCAAGGACATCGTGCAGGCCGACAGGCGCGAGCACCGCTTCGGCTACGAGGAGACGAGCTACCTCCTTCTCTTCGGAGAGCTTCCAACGGCTGCGCAGCTTTCGGACTGGAAGGGGCGCATCGGCGCATACAGGAAGCTTTCTGACGGGTTCAAGGAGACCGCGATCATGAAGAATCCCCCGAAGGACATCATGAACGCCCTCGCCCGCGCCGTCCTCTTCGCGTATGCGTTCGACCCGGAAGGGACGCCCGACGACCTGTCGCTCGACAAATGCCTCGAACAGTCGATGGACCTGATTGGCTCCATTCCGACGATCGTCGCCTACGCATACCAGGCCAAGGCCCATTACCATGACGGCGGGTCGCTGATGATACGCAACCCCGACCCGGCTAAGTCGACGGCCGAGACGCTGCTCATGCTGATGCGCGAGGACGGGAAGTACACGAGGCTCGAGGCGGAGACGCTCGACCTCTCGCTCATCCTCCACGCCGAGCACGGCGGCGGCAACAACTCGTCCTTCACCACCCACGTCGTGACCTCGGCCCATTCCGACATCTACTCCTCGGTCGCCGCCTCGATCCTGTCCCTGAAGGGCTCGCGGCACGGCGGCGCGAACCTGCGCGTCATGCGGCAGATGGAGGAGATCAAGGCGAACGTCAAGGACTGGACGAAGCCGGAGAACGTGGTCCGCTACCTGGAGCGGATAGCGGACAGGAAGGCGGGCGACGGAACGGGGCTGATCTACGGCCTCGGCCACGCGGTGTACACGATATCCGACCCGCGCGCCCAGCTCCTCAAGGAAAAGGCGCGTGCGCTCGCGAAGGAGGCCGGGCGCACGGACGACATGAAACTGTTCGAGACCGTCGAGGAGCTTGGCCCCGCAGTCGTCAAGTCGCGCCATCCGCGCGCAGAGGACGTCTGCGCCAACGTCGACCTCTACTCTGGGCTCGTCTACGACATGCTCGGCATCCCGAAGGACCTCTACACGCCGATCTTCGCCGTCGCGCGCTGCGTGAGCTGGTGCGCGCACAGGATGGAGGAGCTCGTGAACGAGGGGCCCATCATCCGTCCCGCCTACAAGCCGATCTACAGGCCGCGCAAGTACGTGAAGCTCTCGGAGAGGAAGGGGTTCCTCGGCATTCTTCCGCGGTAGCGCCCGCGTTTGATTTCCGCGGGAGAATAGGGTATAATATCCACTCAATGCTTTCAAAAACGCCCTGGAAGGGGCAACTTAAGGAGTAAACAAAGATGGTCAAGACGCCGAAGTTCGCGAACGACAAGGTGTTCGCGTGGGTTGACAAGTGGAACAAGGTCTGCACGCCCGACAAGATCGTGGTCGTGAAGGGCACGAAGAAGGAGCACCTCGCGATCTGCGAGATGATGGTCAAGAACGGCCAGTTCATCAAGCTGAACCAGAAGAAGCGCCCCGAGTGCTATCTCGCCCGCTCCCACGAGAGCGACGTCGCGCGCGTCGAGGGCCGCACGTTCATCTGCTCCAAGAAGGAGATCGACGCGGGTCCCACGAACCACTGGATGGACCCCGAGGTCATGAAGAAGCTCATGCTCAAGAGCTACAAGGGCTGCATGAAGGGCCGCACGATGTACGTGATTCCGTTCGCGATGGGCCCGATCGGCAACCCGATCACCCAGTACGGCATCGAGATCACCGACTCGCCCTACGTCGTCGTCAACATGAACATCATGACCCGCACCGGCGACGCCGTGATGAAGCACCTCGGCAAGGACGGCGACTTCATCCCCTGCATCCACTCCGTCGGCGCGCCTCTCAAGAAGGGCCAGAAGGACGTCGCGTGGCCGTGCGCGAAGAAGATCGAGGACAAGTTCATCACGCAGTTCCCCGAAGAGCGCCAGATCTGGTCGTTCGGCTCGGGCTACGGCGGGAACGCGCTCCTCGGCAAGAAGTGCTTCGCGCTCCGCATCGCGTCCAAGCTCGCCAAGGACCAGGGCTGGATGGCCGAGCACATGCTCATCCTCACGCTCACCTCCCCCGAGAGGAAGCAGTACCACGTGACGGCCGCCTTCCCGTCCGCCTGCGGCAAGACGAACCTCGCCATGATGCTCCCGAAGCTCAAGGGCTGGAAGCTCCAGACGATCGGCGACGACATCGCGTGGCTCAAGCCGGGCGAGGACGGCCGTCTCTACGCGATCAACCCAGAGAACGGCTTCTTCGGCGTCGCGCCGGGAACGTCGATGGACTCCAACCCCAACGCGCTTAAGTCCTGCAAGAAGGGCACGATCTTCACGAACGTCGTTCTCACCCCCGACGGCGACATCTGGTGGGAGGACATGGGCGTCAAGGCTCCGCAGGAAGGCGTCGACTGGAAGGGCAACCCCTGCTACGTCTGCAAGGACGACCCCTACCGCATGGGCCCGAAGCCCGGCATGACGAAGGCCGAGATCAAGGAGTCGAAGTATGTCGCGGCCCACAAGAACAGCCGCTTCACCGCCCCCGCCGAGAACTGCCCCGTCCTCGACAAGTCCGGCTTCAACGGCCTCTGGAAGGGCAAGCCCACCGGAGTGCCGATCGACGCGATCCTCTTCGGCGGCCGCCGTCCTTCGACGATTCCGCTGGTGAACGAGGCGAAGAGCTGGACGCACGGCGTGTTCATGGGCTCCGCAGCGGGCTCCGAAGTCACGGCCGCCGTCATCTCCGACCAGATCGGCCAGGTTCGCCGCGACCCGATGGCGATGCTTCCGTTCTTCGGCTACAACGTCGCCGACTACTTCCAGCACTGGCTGGAGATGGAGCGCACCTCCGCCGACGCGACGAAGCTCCCGAAGATCTACTTCGTGAACTGGTTCCGCAAGGGCGAAGACGGCCGCTTCATGTGGCCCGGCTTCGGCGACAACAGTCGCGTCCTCAAGTGGATCTGCCAGCGCATCGAGGGCCAGGTCAAGGCCAATGTCACCCCGATCGGCAACCTCCCGCTCGAGAGGGACATCGACCTCTCGAACAACGAGGGCAAGTTCAAGGTCGTCCCCGAAGACCTCAGGGCCATCCTGAAGGTCGACAAGGAGGGCTGGAAGAAGGAGATCGCGACTGTCGGCGCCTCGTACGACGAGTACGACGCCAAGGCCTCCAAGGACACCACCGTCCGCTCCAAGACGGCGAAGCGCGTCCCGAAGGCCCTGCGCCAGATCCTCGCCGATGTCTCCGCCGCGCTCGCGAAGTGACGCCGCGGCATCGTCCACATGGATAGAGTGGACAGCAGAAGCCCGCACTCGGTGACGGGCGAAACCACCGGCGAAGCCATGGCCGCTGAAGCGGCCGGGCTTCGCCGCTGGCTTGTCCTGCACGTGAAGCCGAGGACGGAGAAGAAGGTGATGCGGCGGCTTTCGGGGTGCAGGGGGTTCCACTACCTGCCGACCTATGTCAGGGTGATGAAGGTCCAGCGCCGCAAGGTGAGGCGGGTGCTGCCGCTTTTCCCGGGGTATGTGTTCGCGCATCTCTCCCCCGAGGAGCGCTCCGACGTCCTCCGGTCCAACCTCGTCGTGAGGATGATACCCGATCCGTTTCCGCGCAGGACCGTGAGCCAGCTTCGCCAGATATCGCGCGCCACGCGCGCAGCGCCGACGATCGCGGTCTCCCGCCAGACGTTCAGCGAGGGCGAACGCGTCAGGGTGATGTACGGGCCGCTTTGCGGCACCGTTGGATATGTCAAGCGCATCGGCGCGCGCGCCACACTCTGCATAAATGTCGACATCCTCGGCTCCTCGGTGGAGGTGTCCGTGTCGTCGGCCGATCTTGAACCGTTCAAGGAATGATTCCCATGGGATTTCCGCTGGTCAGCCTGCAGACTCGCAAATGTGGACGCATCGGCCGCATTTGCGCGGCGCTTCTTGCTTCTGCCGCCCTCCCGGCGTCCGCTGCTCCCGGCGTCGGCGCTCCCGTGACGGTCGACGCGTGGAGAACGACCGTCGACAGATTCGCCGCCGAGTCTGCCGCGCGCGCATACACGTCTAACGTCGTCCGCTGCGAATGGGCCGGGGAGGACCCGCGCGTCGCGTCGCTGATGCCGGCAAATGCAGCGTTCCGCTTCGCCGTCGTCGGCGATTCGAACGCCGCGAGCCGCGTTTCAAGGACGCTAGAGGATGCGGCCGCGGCGATCGAGCCGGCGCTCCGCGGGAACCTCGAGCAGCTCGGGCTCCTTAACTCCACCCTCCAGTGGCTCGTGCGATCCTGCCGACCGGGCGTCACGAACTCGGCGACATACCTCGCCGTGCGGAACCACCCGGCTGCGTTCTGCGAGGCCGACTTCGACGCCGCCAAGCTCAAGGCAGTCGCCGGCAGCCTCACGGGAAAGACAGTCACGCTGCCCGTGCGGGTGAAGGTTGAGTATCTCGACGACCCCGTGCCGCTCAGCAGGGCCGAGCCGGGCGCCGACTTCCCCGACGTGATGCCCGAGGAGACGTTCGCCGAGCCGTTTGGCGTTGGCATAGTCTTGCGTGCGCCGGAGCGGATGCGCAAGTTCCGCCTCTCGGCCTCGACTTACCCGTTCGCAGGCCGCGCCATGAGGTTTGAGTGGAGAGTCACGCGCGGCGTCAGGCTGAGGCCATGGCCGGCGACGCTTGCGGAGGTGCCGGAGCGCGGCTTTGCCGAGGTGACGGTCGATGCCGCCTCGTGCGGCGTCCGGGCCGACATAAAGGCGTCGAAGGACGTGTTGTACGACATCGGCCCGATCTGGGCGCCCCGCGAATGGCGGGACGATTTCGCGCTGAACGGCAAGGGTAGGATAGTTTCGTTTACGCGCACGACCAAAGGGTCTTTTACGGAAGAGCCGTTCTCGGCCATTGGCGAGCTTGTCCTTTCGATGTCGTCGAGCGGGATTCCTCTCGTCACGAGGAAGGTCGAGTACTTTGTCTCGCCCGAGACGGGAGCGCTCGGCTATAGGCCGGTCGGAGAGGAAAAGAAGTATCGTCTTGGCGAATCGCCGTTTCGCCGCAGCGGGGAGTGACATGGAAGTCAAGATAGAGGAGTCCTGGAAGAGAGTTCTCGCGGAGGAGTTCGAGAAGCCGTACTTCGCCGAGCTGGTCGGCTTCGTAAAGGCCGCGTACAGGAACGGCGTCGTCTATCCGCCGCCCGGGAAGATCTTCAACGCGTTCAACCGCACGCCTTTCGACAAGGTCAAGGTCGTGATTCTCGGGCAGGATCCCTACCATGAACCCGGCCA
The DNA here is from genome assembly GCA_900321255.1 of uncultured Lentisphaerota bacterium. Lineage (GTDB taxonomy): Bacteria > Verrucomicrobiota > Kiritimatiellia > RFP12 > UBA1067 > UBA1067. The sequence continues at coordinate 15,518 of ONVK01000081.1, forward strand.
GGCGCAGGGGCTCGCGTTCTACGTCCCGCCCGAGGTCACGCCGCCGCCTTCGCTCGTCAACATAGCGAAGGAGCTCGGCCACATGCCAGATCTCCTCAAGTGGACAGACCAGGGCGTTCTTCTTCTCAATGCGACGCTGACCGTCGCGGCGCATCGCGCGGGGAGCCACCAGAACAAGGGCTGGGAAGTTTTCACCGACGCCGTGGTCCGCGCGCTTGCCGAGCGCCGCGAGCATCTTGTCTTCGTCCTCTGGGGCTCGTATGCGCAGAAGAAGGGCGCATTCATCGACCGCAGCCGCCACTGCGTGATCGCCTCTCCGCATCCTTCGCCGCTTTCCGCGCACCGCGGGTTCTTCGGCTCCAAGCCGTTTTCCCGCGCCAACGAATATCTCGAGTCCGCAGGGCTCGCTCCCATCGCATGGTGAAATTCGGCAGCCGGGGCAAGGGGATTGCCTGCATCATCGCAAGCGCATTTGGCTTTGCGCTGATGGCGTTCTTCGTCCGCCTCTGCGACGACTTCGGCGGGGAGATAACGTGCTTCCAGAAGAGCTTCTTCCGCAACGTCCTCGCTCTCGCAATCGCCCTCGCCGTGTTCTGCCGCGACAGGCGTCGGTCTCGGGCGGGCGGCGATCCGCGCGGGGCGGCCGTGCTTCCGGCGGGCAGGGCGTGGGTCCCTCTCGTCCTCCGCGCTGTCTTCGGCACCGTCGGAATCTTCGCCAACTTCTACGCGCTATCGAGAATACCGATCGGCGAGGGCATGACGCTAAACAAGACGGCGCCTTTCTTCACCGTCCTCTTTTCGTGGATTCTCCTCGGCGAACGCGTCTCGTGGCGGCAGTTCGGCCATCTTCTCCTTGCGTTTGCCGGCGCGGCGCTCGTGATGAAGCCGGGCTTCCGCGGCGGCGGCACATTTGCCGCGGCGATGGCGCTTACGGGGGGCCTGGGCGCGGGGCTCGCGTACGTGTGCGTCCACCAGCTCGGGCGCATGAAGGTGAATGGCGCTTTCATCGTCCTTTTCTTCAGCGCGTTTTCGTGCGTCGCGTCGCTGCCGCTCACGGCAATCGACTTCAGGCCGATGACCTTCGCGCAGGTGCTTATACTCGTCGGCGCGGGCGCGGGCGCGGCGCTCGGGCAGTTCGGCGTCACCGCGGCCTACCGCTACGCCGAGCCGCGTTCGATAGCCGTCTACGACTACACGAACGTCATCTTCACCGCGCTCTTCGGCTTCGCGTTCTTCGGCCAGGTGCCCGACGCGCTTTCAGTCGTCGGCTTTGCGGTGATCCTCCTCGCGGCGTTCGGCATGAGCCGGAAAGGAAATTCATGAAAACGATTAAATGCGCTCTTCTCGCGGCTGTCGCGATGGCCGCCCCTTGTATCCACGCGGAGGAAAGCTCTCCCGTGATGCTGTCGCTCCTGAACCCGGTGCAGTGGCCGTCTTCGCAATGCGACGTCGGCGGATTCCGGCTTTCGCTTCTCTACGGGCAGTGCGACGACTTCGCAGGGCTCGACATCGGGCTCGTCGGCTGCGCGACCGGCGATTTCCGCGGGCTCGCGGTAGGCGGGGCGAACATCGTCTCGCGCCGGCTCGTCGGCCTTCAGGCCGGGCTCGTCAACTGGAACTCGAACGGTGACGAGTCCTCGGCTCGTCGCTCGGTGGGCGTTCAGTATGGCCTTCTGAACTATGCCGATTCGCTGCTGGGGCTGCAGGACGGGTGGCTTAACGTCTCGACGGGGGACATGTCGGGAGTGCAGTGGGGGTTTCTCAACTGCTCCTGCGACGTTTCGGGCGTCCAGTGCGGAGCGCTGGTCGTCTTCGGCGTTAACGTCGCCGTCGGAACCGTGCGCGGCTGCCAGGTCGGAATCGTGAACTACGCCGGAAGGATGGGGTCAGGCCTGCAGATAGGCATCGTGAACGTCATTGCCCGCAACGGCTTCCTCCCCGTCCTTCCGATACTGAACGGCGGTTTCTGACTGCGACGGATTTGCCGCGCTTGATTTCAGCGCCGCTGTTTCGCTATAATATGCCCAACGCCGTTGAAATGAGGGAAGTGAAAGAGAACTTCGAAAAGGATAGCCGAAGCGATGGCATGGCTGTGCGACTCGGGAGGCTCGTGGGCTGGTGAGCGATTTCCTGATGTCTCTTAAGGACGTGTCGCTTGCGTTCGGCGGGCCGAGCGTGCTGAACGGCGTTTCGCTTTCCGTCTCGAAGGGGCTGCGCGCCGCGCTCACGGGCCGCAACGGCGAGGGCAAGTCGACTCTGATGAAGGTCATGGCGGGCCACCTCGAGCCCGACTCGGGCGAGATCGTCCGCGCACCGGGGCTCAGGATCGCATACGTGTCGCAGGAGGTGCCGGCCGACCGTCCGGGCGACTCCGCCTTCAACGCGCTCTCCGGCGGCCGCCGCCGCAGGAGCATCCTCGAGTCGGCGCTCCTGTCGCGCCCCGACCTCCTGCTCCTCGACGAGCCAACGAACCACCTCGACATGGAGTCCATAGACTGGCTCGAGGGGATGCTGCGCCGCATGCGCGAGATGGCGGTCATCGTGGTCACGCACGACAGGCGCTTCCTGCGGCGCGTCGCGACGAAGATCTTCGACCTCGACCGCGGCGAGCTGTCCGGCTGGGAATGCGACTACCCGACCTTCCTCAGGCGCAAGGCCGACCTCCTTGCGGACGAAGCGGTATACTGGGAGAGGAAGTCGAGGAAGCTCGCCCAGGAGGAGGCGTGGATCAGGCGCGGCGTCAAGGCGCGGACGACCCGCAACGAAGGGCGCGTCGCCGCGCTCATGAAGCTGCGCGAGGAATTCGCGGCTCGTCGCACAGCCGTAGGCACCGCGACCATGAAGCTCGACACCGCATCCCCCGGCGGAGTCTGCGTCCTCAAGGCGAAGGGCGTGTCGTTCTCCTACCCCGGCTCGGGGCGCCCCGTGATATCCGGCTTCACTGCGACCGTGCTGCGCGGCGAGCGGATCGGCATCCTCGGCGCGAACGGCGCCGGGAAGACGACGCTCCTCAACCTGCTTACGGGGCGTCTTGAGCCGACGTCCGGCGAGGTGGTGCGCGGGACGGGCGTGGAGCTCTCGTTCTTCGACCAGCTGCGCAGCGAGATGCACCCAGAGCTCACCGTCGGGGAGAACATCGCCTCGGACCGCGACGAAGTCGTCGTAGGGGGCGTCAGGAAGCACGTCTATTCGTATCTTGCCGACTTCCTCTTCACGCCCGAGCGCGTGCGCACTCCGGTCAAGGCGCTTTCGGGCGGCGAGCGCGCGAGGCTGATGCTCGCTAAGCTCTTCCTCAGCCCGGCGAACCTGCTTGTAATGGACGAGCCCACGAACGACCTCGACGTGGAGACGCTGGAGCTTCTCGAGGAGCAGCTTCTCGCCTATTCCGGGACGCTGCTCCTTGTCAGCCACGACCGCGAATTCCTCAACAACGTGGTGACTTCTACATTCGCGCTCGAGGGCGACGGGACGGTGAGGCAGTTTCCGGGCGGATACGACGACTATGTCCGCCAGCGCGGTGCGCCGCGCGGCGAAGGGAGCCGCGTGGAAGGCGGGGGAGATGCGCCGCTGCGCCGCGCAGAGGCGGCTTCGCCGCGCGCGGGAAAGCTCTCCTACAACGAGAAGCGCGAGCTCGAATCGCTGCCCGGCAGGATTGACGCGCTCGAGGGGGAGCTTGCGAAAATACGCGAGGAGCTTTCGGACGGCGCGCTCTACAGGGCCGACCCGGCCCGCGCGAAGTTGCTTGGCGACAGGCTGCCGATCGCCGAGTCCGAGCTTGAGGCCGCCGTAGACCGCTGGGCGGAACTTGCCGAACGCGGCGGCATGTAGTCAACAACAACGAAAAGGAGAATGGCATCATGAAGATGGACATTGCAATGCTTGCGGCCGCGGCCGTATTCGCGGTCGCTGCGACGGGCTGCCGCACCGTTCCGATTACCGGGCGCACGCAACTGATGCTCTCGTCGGATGCGAGCGAGCGGGAGATGGGGGCCACGGCGTACGGCGAATACAAGGCGCAGACGAAGCCGTCGGCCGATGCGTCGCAGCAGGCGCTCCTCGCGAGGGTCGGCGCGGCGGTCAAGGATGCCGCGGGCGACACGGGCTTTGAATGGGAGTTCACGGTTCTGCAGAGCGACGAGGTGAACGCGTTCTGCCTCCCCGGCGGAAAGGTCGCCGTCTACACCGGCATCATGTCGAAGTTCGCCAACGAGGCGGAGCTCGCCTGTGTCGTCGCGCATGAGGTGGGCCACGCAATCGCGCGGCACGGCGGCGAGCGCATGAGCTGGTCTCAGCTGCAGGCGATCGGAACGCTCGGCCTGTCGCTCGTCGGATGCAGCGACCAGGTCCAGCAGGTATACGGAATAGGCACGCAGTACGGCATACTGCTTCCATACAGTCGCAGCCACGAGAGCGAGGCCGACCTCATAGGGCTCTACCTCATGGCGAAGGCGGGATACGACCCGCAGGCGTCCGTCGCCTTCTGGAAGCGCTTCGGAACGGGAAACTCGTCGAAGATCGGCGAGCTCGCGTCGACGCATCCGTGCGACGAGACGCGCGTCAAGAACCTCTCCGAGCACATGGACGAGGCCAAGGCTCTGTACCAGAAGTGCGCGAAGAAGCGGGGGCTGGGCGTCGCCATGGCCAACGGCCGTCCGACCTCGTGATCGCCGCATCTGCGCTCGCTGACGTTCCGTCAGCTCGCTTAACCTTGTCGCGCCGCCTTGGCCCTGACCCTAGTTGACCCTACTCGCTTGACCCTATTTGACCCTAATCTGACCCTGTGCCGTGCTGGTTTGCCTGTCAATGTGCGGCCACGGTTCGGGTAACGGTACTCCCTGTGCAGGGCGGGCGATTTGCGCGTCCTTGCGACCGCTCGACATATACATATATGTCTTCGGGTCGCAGTCCTGCGCAACTCGCCTCCCCCTGCTTCGGTCCGTTCCGCTAACCGACCCGAACCGTGGCCGCGCTTGGCACCCTCGGGAGTTTGGCGCGGTGCTCGGGGTCTCGGCCTCCCTCCCGCTCCCTGCGCCGCCGTTCCCGTCGTCTTCGCGGCGATACGCGCCGCAATGCTTCGTCGGTGGATACACCTCCTCGCCTTGCGACGTGTCTCACCGCGCATCCGACGAACCGCGTCGTCAGCTCGCTTAACCTTGTCCGCGTATCCCCCGGAGCGAAGCGGAGTCGCCGAAGGCGAGCTCAATGCGGGGTGCAAATCTACCATGTCATCTTGGTAGGGGCGCATCTCCGAGGCGCCCGCTTCCTCGCGGCACATCCGCCGCGTGGAGCCGACAAGACTTGATTACCACAGTAAATTGCCACAGGTACGCCAAGCAAAGCTCGGCAGAACTAATAGCGGAAGGAGCTATATCGTAAAGAAATCGACATACGATTAGGACGGCAAGC
>ONVK01000056.1 GCA_900321255.1 uncultured Lentisphaerota bacterium
AAGCCCGAGGAGGTGATCGAGTTCGCGACCAAGACCGGCTGCGACTCGCTCGCGATCTCCATCGGCACCTCGCACGGCGCCTACAAGTTCAAGCCCGAGCAGTGCACGCGCGACAAGAAGACGGGCAAGCTCATCCCGCCCCCGCTCGCGTTCGACGTCCTCAAGGCCGTCGAGAAGAAGCTCCCCGGCTTCCCGATCGTCCTCCACGGCTCGTCCAGCGTCCCGCAGGAGCACGTCGACACGATCAACAAGTTCGGCGGCAAGCTCCCCGACGCGGTCGGCATTCCCGAGGAGCAGCTGCGCAAGGCGGCGAAGAGCGCGGTGTGCAAGATCAACATCGACTCCGACTCGCGCCTCGCGATGACGGCGGCGATCCGCAAGCACTTCGCCGAGCATCCAGAGCACTTCGACCCGCGCCAGTACCTCACTCCTGCGCGCGACGCGATGAAGGAGCTCTACATCCACAAGATCGTCAAGGTCCTCGGCTCGAACAACAAGCTCTAAGAGCCGTCGCAACGAGGGGCGCGTGCACGTCACGCGCCCCTTGGCGTTCATTTACGTTCATTCCCGAAAGGAAGTCTCAATCGTGTCGAAGGGTATTCAGTCAGAGAAGAAGTCGGCGTACGCGCAGGCGGGCGTCAACATCGACGTCAAGATGAACGCCGTCGGTTCCATCAAGGAGATGGTCGCGGCGACGAAGACTCAGGCCGTGATTGGCAACATCGGGGCGTTCGGCGGTCTCCACAAGGTTCCGACCGGCAAGGACGAGATACTCGTCGCCTCTGCCGACGGCGTGGGCACGAAGCTCAAGGTCGCCGCGATGATGAACAAGCACGACACCGTCGGGCAGGACATCGTGAACCACTGCGTCAACGACATCCTCGTGCAGGGTGCGCTGCCGCTCTTCTTCATGGACTACATCGGCACGGCCAAGGTCGATCCTGTCGTCTTCAAGTCCGTCGTGTCCGGTCTCTGCAAGGCGTGCAAGGAGAACCACATGGCGCTCCTCGGCGGCGAGACGGCCGAGATGCCCGGCCTCTATCCCGCGGGCGAATACGACCTCGTCGGAACGATCGTCGGCCACGTGAAGAAGTCGCAGCTCATCACCGGCAAGTCGATCCGTGCCGGGGACATGATCATCGGCTTCCCCTCGGGCGGTCTCCAGACCAACGGCTTTTCGCTCGCGCGTCGCGTCATCTTCGATCTCTGCCAGTATTCGTGGCAGGACAAGCTCCCAGGCACAAACCAGACGTTCGGCGACGCGCTCCTCGCGGTGCACAAGAGCTTCCTCAAGCCGGTCGCCAAGCTTCTCGAGCGCAAGGTGCGCATCACGGGCATGGCGCACATCACGGGCGGCGGATTCCCCGACAACATCCCGCGCGTCCTCCCGAAGGCGGTCAACGCCGAGATCGACCGCGCGTCGTGGGAGGTCCCGACGATCTTCAAGTTCATCCAGAACCAGGGCAAGGTCGATCGCGACGAGATGTACCGCGTTTTCAACATGGGCATCGGCTTCGTCGTGATCATCCCGAAGAACCAGATGGAGAAGGCGACGAACATCCTCAAGGCCCAGCACCAGCCCTATCACGTCATTGGCGTGATCAGGAAGGGCACCGGCATCGTCACCTACAAGAACTGACGGAGACGGCTCATGGCTGTCGGCGGCAGATTTGATCTCGAGGAGGCCAGGCGCGAGGCACTGGAGGCGAAGCGCAGGGCGAAGATACGTTCGATCGTCTCGAACGCGACGCTTGTTGCCGTTCTTCTCGCCGTCGCGATCGGCGGCAAGATCGGCTGGGACTGGTGGAGCGAAAAGCGCGAGGCCGAACGCGTCGCTGCCGAGCAGGCCCGCATCGCCGAAGAGCGCGCCGAAGCGGAGAAAAGAAGAGCCGCGGAGGAGAAGCGCAAGGCCGAGGCCGCGAAACGCGAGGCGGAGCGCAAGGCGCTTGCCGAGAAGCGCGAAGCCGAGCGAAAGGCGCGCGAGGAGGCCCGCGAGCGCGAGAAGCGCGAACGCGAGGAGGAGAGGCAGCGCGCCGAGGAGCGCCGCCGCGCAGAAGCCGAGTTCCGCGCCGAACAGCAGGAGCTCAAGAAGTTCGAGGACGCGCAGGTCGCGTCGTTCGATTTCAGGCCCGAGGTCCGCGTGTGCTTCGAGTACGGCCTCGAGAACGCCGTGAAGCTTTCTGTGGACGAGGACAGGTGGACTAGGCTCTCCGCCCATTCGCAGAGGCGCCGCACCGCCGACTTCCTCGAGATGCTGCGCGGCGATTCGGTAACGAACGTCATCTCGGACACGTGCTATCCCGACCGCGAGACGTTCAGGCGCCTTGTCGAGAATCTCAACGCCGAGCGCTTTACGCTTGTCGTGCACATGAACGACGAGGCCCAGGGCCGCAGGCTTGCGCTGGTCGCTCCGAACGTCGAGAAGGGGCTTGCGGCTCCGGAGGGCCTGCACGAGATCAAGTCCGGCGGCAAGGTAGTCGGATGGACGGCTCCCTTCGCCTACGGCGAGAAGACGCCCTTCTTCCTTCTTGAGCAGGCGACCGTAGACCGCCTTTCGCGCGAGTGGTCGCAGTTCCGCCGCAAGGTGCGCAGCGACGCGGCGAAGCTCGACAACAGGGACCAGTTTGTCGCCGAGAAGCTCGCGAAGGAGCTTCCTGAATTCGTCCGTACGGCAAGGATAGAGGCAACGTCTGTGCCGGTCGAGACGAACAGAAAGGACGATTCCAAAAAACAGGACACGAAGAAGCGGCCCATGATGAAAGGCTCCAGCTCAGACATCCGCAGCCTGGGCGGGCCGCGCCGCAGGTAGTTTTGCAATGAAACGCGCCGCGAGTTCCGTCTTTGCCGCGATTGCGGCGCTTGTCGCGATCGCGGCGGCATCGGGAGGCTGCAGGACAAGGCCGACCGCGCGCGCCGTTCCCTTCGACTCGAGCATCGGGTGGACCTTCGTCACGCCCGAGAACGGCGTCGTTGACGACGAGACGACCGCCCCGTCGGGGATGAACGACCTATGCTATGCGTTTACGTGCGTCTGCGACGACGAAGGTCTCGCCGTCGTCGTCTTGACGATCGACGACGATGTTTCGGCGGACTCGTGCGATAAGGACGCTACGTCGTGTCCGGCCTGGGACGACGATGCGGTCGAGGTGTTCCTTGACGGCGAATGTGCGCGCCTCCCCGACAGCCGCGCCGACGGAGGCGTTCACCTCAGGCACGGCGGAGAGTTCGCGCTTGTCGCCAATGGCGCGGCGAACAGCGACTACTCTGGCTATCCGAACTCGTTCTGCCGCGACGAAAAGGCGCGTCGTTCGCTTGGGTCGGCCACAAACGCCCTCTGGACCGGCGAGGTGCAGCGCGGTCCCGAGATCGACGCCCTTCGGAATGACATTCTCGCCTCGCCCGGATGCCCCGAGGGCTTCTGGCCCGAGGGCGGGAAGGCGACAAGCTATCTGTTCGCCTTTTCATGGAAGGCCATGGGGCAAACGGAACGTCCCGACCGCATCGGCTTCAACATAGGGGTGCAGGACGACGACGGAGGCGGACGCCGCGACCACACGCTCTACTGGACGGGTACGCCGCATCGTCCCTATGTGAACGAGAGCGCTTTCGGCACGCTGGTCCTTGACGATATCGATATGCCGATTACGGTAAATGAACCAATGAATGAAGGGGAGAAGAGATGACAAATGCAGTTAATGTCGCGACAACTGCGCTGAAGGCGATCGCATCGGCTCCGGAGGCCGCGCAGTCTTCGCCGCATATAGCGCAGTCGGTCGAGGCCACCAGCGACTGGCTCGCGAGCTTTACGGCGCTCGTCGACAAGGCGGATGGGTACGTGTGGGGCGTTCCGCTTATCGCCGCCATCCTCGTGACCGGGCTCGTCCTCACCTGCGTTCTCCGCCTGAGCCACATCTTCAATCTGCGCGAGGCGTTTCGCATCATGTTCTCCGGCGAGGACGCCAAGGGCGCGGACGGCGAGGTGAGCCAGTTCGGCGCGCTCTGCACGGCGCTCTCGGCGACGATAGGCACGGGCAACATCGTCGGCGTCGCGACGGCGATCGGAACAGGCGGCCCGGGGGCGCTGTTCTGGATGGAGGTCGCGGCTTTCTTCGGCATGGCCACGAAGTACGCGGAAGGGCTTCTCGCCGTGAAGTACAGGGAGATAACGCCCGACGGCAGGGTTCTAGGCGGCCCGTTCTACTACATCGAGAAGGGCCTCGGCTCCAAATGGAAGTGGCTCGCGGTGCTCTTCGCGGCCTTCGGCGTCATCGCGGGCGCGATGGGCATAGGAACGATAACGCAGATACACGGCATCACCTCCGCCGTGCAGAGGTTCTTCGATCCCGGCTTCAATCCCGCAGACATGACGACTGGCGTGCAGATGTTCGGAACGACGTACTCGCTCGCGGTTGTGGTTGCGGGCGTCATCGTGACCGCGTGCGTCGGCCTCGTGGTAATCGGCGGCCTCAAGCGCATCGCGAAGGTCTCCACCGTTGTCGTTCCCTTCATGGCCGTATTCTACCTCGTCATCATCGTCCTGCTTCTTCTCGGCAACCTCTCGAAGATCTCCGAGGCGATAGAGCTCATCGTGAAGGCCGCGTTCAATCCTGCGGCGTTCACCGGCGGAGTGGTGGGCTCGATCTTCGTCGCGATGCAGATGGGCGTCGCGCGCGGCATATTCTCCAACGAGGCCGGCCTCGGTTCGGCGCCGATCGCCGCCGCCGCCGCCAAGACGAACGAGCCGGCGCGGCAGGGGCTCGTCTGCATGACGGGCACGTTCATCGACACGATCGTGATATGCACCATGACCGGCCTCGCCATCGTCGTGACCGGCGCGTGGGAGCCTTCGCTCGGGCTCAAGGGCGTCGACATCACGATCGAGGCGTTCAGCCGCGGGCTTTCGTTCCTCGGGCCGAGCTCCGGATATCTCGCGAGCTTCTTCCTCATGGTCGCGCTGACCTTCTTCGCGTTCACGACGATACTCGGCTGGGACTACTACTCCGAGAAGTGCCTTGAGTATCTCGCGGGGTCTGACAGGCCTGGGGTTGTGAAGGCCTACCGGCTGATCTACGTCGCGATCGTGTTCGTCGGCCCTTACCTTACGGTGTCCGCGGTGTGGGGCATCGCCGATACGTTCAACGGCCTGATGGCGTTCCCGAACCTCGTGGCGCTGCTTCTTCTCTCGCCTGTCGTCTGGCGCGTGACGGACGACTACTTGAGGCGCACCGCGAAGGGGAAGAGGGGCCAGGAGATCCCTGGCGCCGCCAGCTGAGGAAACGAAAAGTCCATTGGGAGGCCAGCACCGTGAAAATGAATGCACATCATCTTGGCAGAAGAGATTTCCTGAAGACCGCCTTCGCCGGCGGAGCGCTCATCGCGACGGCTGAGCTGCCTTCCTTAGCGGACGATCCGTCGCTCTTTCCGAAGCGCGGCGGGTTCGAACGCCTCGCGCTGGGCTATGCGACTGTGCGCGCGGGAGCGACGAAGCCGTTCTCGGTGCTGCACATCTCCGACACACATCTCATCGAGGCGTACGACGACGAGGGCGAGAAGAAGCTGAAGCTGAAGGCCATCCGCGCCCAGACGTTCGGCGGCCGCCAGGAGGAGGCGCTGCGCGACTCGCTCGCCTGGGCGAAGGAGAACGCGGACTACGTCCTCCACACGGGCGACTTGATCGACTTCCAGAGCCGCCGCAACCTCGACCTTGTGAAGAAGTACTTCGGCGGGGCTGCGGTGTTCGGCGCGCTCGGCAACCACGAGTTCTCGCCCGACATGTGGCTGAGCGATCCTGCCGAGACGAATGACGAGGCGCAGAAGGCAAAGACGCGCGACCGACTCGCCGCGGTGTATCCGTTCGACGTCGTCCTTCACTCGCAGGTGGTGAACGGCGTCAACTTCGTTACGCTCGACGACGTCTACGGCACGGTCACCGAGGATCAGGTGCGCCGCTTCCGCGCCGAGGCCGCGAAGGGCCTGCCGATCATCCTGTGCATGCATGTTCCGTTCTACACGGACGAGATCTGGCGCGCGACGCACAAGTACTGGCGCCGCCCCGCGCGTCGCTTCGACGACGCGGCGGTTCCGCCGCGCGAAGGCGATTTCCTCCGTCAGCGCGAGGATCCCGTCACGCGCGACTTCATTGAGTATCTCGGGAAGGAGCCGCTGCTCAAGGCGATTCTCGCGGGGCATGAGCACATCATGGTGCAGGACGTTTTCTCTCCGACAGCCGTCGAGTATGTCGTCGGCGGGAACTACATGTTTGCCGCGCGAGAGGTGCTGGTGATCTGACGAAATTTTTTCGCCAAAAAAATTTTTTCCGTTTCCGCTTGCACTCTGCGGAAAAAAAATGTATCATTCAGTCAGAAGCCGCGGTAGTTGCGGGCATCAGCCCGCGCCGACGGGTTCTACAAAACAAAAGGATCAAGACATGGCTACTACCAAGAAGGCGGTTAAGAAGGCTCCTGCCAAGAAGGCGGTTAAGAAGGCTCCTGCCAAGAAGGCGCCCGCGAAGAAGGCATGCGCGAAGTGCTGCGCGAAGAAGGCTCCTGCCAAGAAGGCGGTTAAGAAGGCTCCCGCCAAGAAGGCCGTGAAGAAGGTTGCCAAGAAGGCCAAGAAGTAAGAGAGGCGGTTCTGAAGACCGCATTGCGGCGCTTGAGGTTCGAAATGCCTCAAGCGCCTTTTTTTTCCGCACCGCGTTTTGGTATAATACTGGCAAATGAACGACAGGAAAGAGTGGTACGTCAGGATGAGCGACGGCAACGTCTACGGACCGGCCGACGTAGCGGCGCTCGTAAGCTGGGCGGAGGACGGGCGGGTGGATCCGTCGTCGTCGCTGTCGAAGGACAGAATCAAGTGGACGCCCGCGCAGCTCATGCCGGAGCTCGAGATGAAGTGGCTCGTCGAGATAGAGCCCGGGAAGCCGCTTGGTCCGTACAACAGGAAGTTCCTCATCGCGTCGTGCGCGGACGGTTCGCTGCCCGCGACGGCGAAGGTGTATCGCCTCCACGAGTTCCCCGTCGACCAGGACCCTCCGCCAGTTGTCGTCGAGAAGATTGTTGAGAAGCGTGTCGAGGTTCCCGTCGAGAAGATTGTGGAGAAGCGTGTCGAAGTTCCGGTCGAGAAGATCGTGGAGAAGATCGTCGAGGTCCCGGTCGAGAAGATCGTTGAGAAGATCGTAGAGGTCGAGAAGCGCGTCGAGGTTCCGGTCGAGAAGATCGTAGAGGTCGAGAAGCCGCCGCGCACCACGGTCGTGGTGCCGGAGGTCGTCGAGCCGTCCGGCAACGAGCCGCCGCGCCGCGCGGGCGGAGCAGGACTCTTCGGCGATGTCAGCAGGTCCGGTCTCGCGGCGCTTGAGCAGGCCGCACGCCGCGAGCTTGCCGCGGCCGGCAAGAACAGGTTTGGATTTTTCGGGAGGAAAAAAGCATGAGCCAGTGGTATCTCAGGACACAGGACGAAACGTTCGGACCTGAAAGCGAGGAGAAGCTCGTAGAATGGGCGAAGCTCGGGAGGATCCAGCCCGGGCAGGAGATCTCGGAGGACAACGAGGTGTGGCGGCGCGTCGAGGACGTTCCGTTCCTCGACATGCGTTTTTCGATAGACATAGGCGACGGCAATCCGCGCGGGCCCTTCAACCGCGCCGCGGCGGAGGCGCTGATTGCGAGCGGAAGGCTTCCGCCGGCTGCGACGATGATCGAGTCGCGCGAGCCGTTCGACACGCCCGCACCGAGTGTCGAGGAGCCGGCTCCTCAAGCCGAACCGCAGGCACCGGAACCGCCCGCTCCCGAACCGCAGCCGGAGCCCGAGCAGCCCGAGCCGGCCGAGAATCCCGTGGAAGCTCCCGCGGCGGAAGTGGAGGAGAAGGTCGTCGAGAGAGTCGTCGAAGTTCCCGTTGAGAAGATTGTCGAGAAGATCGTCGAGGTCCCTGTCGAGAAGATCGTCGAGAAGGTGGTGGAAGTCCCCGTCGAGAAGATCGTCGAGAAGGAAGTCGTCAAGGAAGTTCCGGTCGAGAAGATCGTCGAGGTTCCCGTGGAGAAGATCGTCGAGAAGGTTGTCGTTGACGAGACGCGCGTCAAGGAGCTCGAGGAGATGCTCGCGGCGGCGACGCGCGTCGCCGGGGAAAACGAGAAGGCCGTCAAGGACGCGAAGGCGGTCGAGGAGAAGCTGCGCGAGCAGGTGAGCGCGCTCGAGGACGAGCTGCGCCGTCTGCCGCAGACGGCGAGCGAAGTCGCCGACATACAGGCGGCCATGTATTCCGTCATGACTGCCGAGGCCGAGGAGCTCGCCGCGCTGATGGAGGCCGAGAAGAAGGAGGCCGACGATTTCCGCCGCCGCCACGAGGAGCGCGCCGACAGGCTTCTCGAGCGCAGGCGCATGCTTCTCAAGCGCGCGGGGTCGAATATCGAGGACATGACGCGCCGGGCGCTCGTCGAGCGTCCGGAGGATCCGCGCATGGCGCGGATGCGCAAGGAGTACGACGCGTTCCGCCAGCACGCGGAGAAGACTGCGCTCGAGTCCGAGAGGAAGATACGCGAGCTTTCCGAGCAGCTGAGGACGAGCAGGGCCGAAACCGCGCGCGCGGCCGAGGGCATGCGCGACATCACGCAGCTCCGCGCCGAGATCGAGGACCTTAAGCTCCGCCTCCAGCAGCGCGAAAAGGAGCTTCTGGAGTCTAAGCAGACGACTGAGAATCTGCGCCAGCACCAGGCGGCGAGCCAGCAGGCGCTTATGGCGCGGCTCGCTTCGCTCGAGTCTCCGTCGATAGGAACCTCCTCCACCCTCTCCACAAACCAGAGCAGGGAGGCGAAGCTCGTGAAGCTCCCCTCCTGGATGCGTTTAGGGAAATGACGGCTCCTGTCCTATCGCTTCTCGCGGTCCTTTCTATATGGGACTATCCGGCGCGTCAGCCGCAGCACGAGCTGCTGCGCGCGGAGTTCGTGCAGGCCGTCCGCGCCGGCGACACGAAGAAGATGGAGGAGTCGTCCAGAAAGGGGACCGAGCTTCTTCCTGACGATCCGACGTGGGCCTACAACCTTGCGTGTTCGCTTGCGTACCGCAAGAACCCGGACGAGGCGCTCGATCAGCTTGAGAAGGCGATTGATCTCGGGTTCCGCGACGCTGATGCGATCGCCGCCGACTCGGACCTGCGGCGCGTGTCTTCGCAGCGCAGGTTCAAGGAGCTCGTCGAATACGCCAAGGAGAGCGCCGGCCGTCCGATAATGATAGGGCCGCTCGCCGTCGCCGACGCGACGGGCGTGGTCGGCGGGTCGCTTGCGCTCGGGGAGCAGAACATGCTCTGGGACTTTGACGTCGGCTGCTTCGTGGCGAAGATGGCTCTTGCGCCCGGCGTCGCAGACGGCAATTCGGGGGACCTCTACATGAACCGCGACGGCGGGCATTCGCGCCTCGTGGTGACGAACTTCCCGGGGATCACCGAGGTCAAGCTCGACAAGACAGGCCGCGAGAGACGGCTCGATCTCGACTTCCCCAACATCAGGTTCCCGCGCCCCGTGTTCGGCAACTGCAGCCGAGCGTACCTTCACGACGTCTACTGGCGCTCCATACCGCGCGCGATGATGACAAGCGACACTCGCAACCTGCGGACGATGTCATCGTTCTACATGGACAACCAGATATGGGTGTTTCCCGCGAACGCCGACTTCCCGCCCGTGGGCACGAACGGCGACGTGTTTGCGTCCGTCGCGCCCTACTGGCTAGTCACCCAGGGGCGGAGCTGGAGCGACCAGTACTACCTCCGCGCCGCGCTCGAGGCGAGCCGTTCGCTCGACCAGGCCGTCAAGCGCGAGATAGTGGAGAGGCGGCTTCTCGCGCCTACGGTGATGACGTTGCTGAGAAAATCGCTCAAGGGCGTGAAGGGCGAGGACGACTATCTCACCGACAAGGCGCATCCGACATGCCTTCCGCCGAACGGGCTCGACCTTGCGCGGCTGAAGAAGCTCGCTGCCGACATGCGCGCTACTGCGATTCCGCCGGTAGTCCGCATAACGCGTTTCGGCGCGCCCGTCGAGAAGAAGCCGGACGTCCCGGAGCTTACCTACCTCACTCCGTTCGCCGCGGCGTTTGTCCTCCGTGCCCCCGATGCGGAGCGAACGTTTGCATTCGCGGTGGAGGGCGCGGGCGAGATCGCCTACCGCATCGTGCACGATCCCCTCGGGGCGGCGAAGATCAAGGAGCAGAAGGGCCCCGCGGCGCTTGTCTCCATAGACCGCGAGAAGCTCAAGGGCACTGCGCGCGTCGATATCGCGGCGTTCGGGCGCAACCCAGGCACCGGCTGGGGAGCCCCGACGTACATCTCGTTTTCCGTCATCGACAAGGACGCGCCGTATTACGACCCGGCGCTCGTTCCGCGCATAGAGGCGAAATGAAGTTCGTCCTCGCTCCGCTTGCAGGGTTCACCGACGCGCCGTTCCGCCGGCTGTGCGCCGAGGGCGGTGCAGATCTCGCGTACACCGAGATGGTTTCCGCCGCGGGGCTCGCGCACGGCTCGTCGCCGACGCGCCATCTGATGGAGACTATGCCTGGCGAGGGGCCTGTCGCGTGCCAGATATTCGGCGCACGAGAGTCGGATGTCGCCTTTGCCGCGCGCGAGGCGACGGCATGCCGTGCGGACGATGGCTCGCCGCGCTTCGTCGAGCTCAACCTCAACGCCGGCTGTCCGATGACGAAAGTGACGCGCGAGGGCGCGGGCGCGAAGCTTGCGGAGGATCCGGAGAGGGTATACCGGCTTCTCAAGGCGATGGTCGAGAATACTGATCTCCCTGTGACGCTGAAGACGCGGCTTGGGCCGCATCCACGCCGCAGGACTGTGTTCGAGCTTCTTGACGCGGCGGAGCGGGCGGGCGCGAAGGGGTTCATTCTCCATGCGCGCTACACTTCGCAGATGCATGGCGGCGAGGTTCATCTCGATGAGCTCGCCGAAGTTGTCAGGCGTGCGAAGATTCCAGTAACTGGCAACGGAAGCGTAGTTGACGCGAAGAGCGCGGCGGCGCTGGCCGAGACAGGAGTAGACGCGATCATGGTTGGCCGCGCGTCGCTTGCCGCGCCGGCGATTTTCGCCGCGCTGAAGTCTGGCGGCGACGTGCGACGTGCGGCCTGCGACGAGCGGAATGACGTCGTGCGGAAGCATCTTGGCTATTTGCTGGAGTTCCGCAGGCAGCTCGCCGAGCGTTTCCCCCGCGACCACATTCCTTCCGAGGATGCGTTTGCGTCGGTGAAGATGCATGTCCACCTTTTCCGGTATTTCAACGGCCGTCCTGGCGCTGCGGCTCTTCGCGCCCGTCTCAATTCCGTCCGCACTCTCGCCGAGATACACGACGCAATCCAGAATTTCTGACACTTAGCGCGTGCGCGGAGGGGTGTGTTTCGGCTAGGGTAATGCTCTTTGGCTTTCCTGTGCTGGTTTGCCTTTCATCGTGCGGCCACGGTCGGGGCAACGGTGCTCGCCCGCGAGAAATGGCCGATTCGCGCGTCCTTGCGACCGCTCGACATATACATATATGTCTTCGGGTCGCAGTCCTGCGCGACTCGTCTCATTTTCGCGGGTTCCGCCCCGCTGCGGCCCCGACCGTGGCCGCGCATGGCACCCTCGGGAGTTCGGCGCGGTGCTCGGGGTCTCGGCCTCTCTCCCGCTCCCTGCGCCGCCGCTCCCGTCGTCTTCGCGGCGATACGCGCCGCAATGCTTCGTCGGCGGAATACCGCCTTCTCGCCTTGCGACGTGTCTCACCGCGCATCCGACGAACCGCGTCGCCGCATGTCGCTCAGTTCGGCACTCGACCCCTCGTCCCTTGCCTCACCTTCCACAAGGCGCGTTTTTCTTCGTAGCTTTTGCGCTCGCCGACGTCCCGTCAGCTCGCTTAACCTTCTCCGCGCCACATCCGCCGCGCAGCTTTGGTAGGGGCGCATCTCCGAGGTGCCCGCTCCCGCGGCAAATCCGCCGCGCGGAGCCGACAAGACTTGATTACCACAGTAAATTACCACGGGTACGCCAAGCAAAGCTCGGCAGAACTAATAGCGGAAGGAGCTATATCGTAAAGAAATCGACATACGATTAGGACGGCAAGCCGTGCAAAGGGCGACC
>ONVK01000057.1 GCA_900321255.1 uncultured Lentisphaerota bacterium
CCGACTACTCGCCCACCACGATGAAGATCGAGGAAATCGACGGCACGACCAAGGGCGGACGCAGCCTCATGCTGGGCGACTTCGTGCGCCCGGAAAACCCGAAGTATCTCGACGGGACGCGCATCCTCGGTGCGGAACAGAACCACTTCACCGTCAAGATCGGCCAGGAGACCTTCACCGCCGACGGCAAGAACGGCGGCGCGGGCAACGCCGTCATCGCCGGCAGGATCGAGACCCTCTGCGGCAAGGTCCACGTGAGCCAGGCGTCCAGCGTGATGCGCGCGCTTTCGCAGGCCGCGCACCAGCCGCTCCTGCCGCTGTTGCCGGAGCACGGCATCAAGGGCGACATCGGCAGCGAGCACATCCCGCTCACCTACACCCTCTCGCGCAACGACGAAACCGGCGCCATCACCATCCGTTACTCCGAGCCCGAGGGGATGCCCGTCAAGTTCCACTGGGAGACCACGGTCGCCCTCGACGGCTCTTCCACATCGACCCCCATCCAATTCACCGAAACCCTCGAGGAGTCCGGCAACAAGGCGCTCGCCAAGACGGCCGGCGGAACGAGTCCCGCCGCCAAGACGATGCAGAACTTCATCCTCGACGCCTCGGGAGCCCAGGAAAACGCCCCCGTCATGGAGAAACTCGGCCGCTTCAATGCCAAACTGCAGGAAGAGACCCGCAAGGGCCTCGTCAACACCTTCGCGTTCCTCGTCAACAAGCACCTCGTCAAGAAAGACGGAGGCGGCAACCGCACCGAGGACTTCGACTGCGTGCACTACCAGTTCAACCGCGACGTGGTGGCCGGCGGAATGACCGTCAACCTGCCGGGAGGCGGCAAGGTCTCGACCACGAACTACGAAACTGCGCGCGACCAGCTCGTCCAATTCATCACCGGCGACGACAAGGCGACCTACAAGGCCGCCTCGGCCAACGTGAAGAAGCAGACGGGCCTTCTGATGTCGATCGTCACGCAATACGCTCCGAGCATGGTCAAGAACGCGTTCGTCTCCACCCTGTCCAATGGCGGACACGAAATGTCGCTCGCGGGCGGACGCATGAAAATCCAAAACCCCTTCGAAAAACCCCTGGTCTGGACGCTCGGCAAGGCGGAGGACGGCTCGATCAAGGCTTCGGTGACCATCACCAGCGGCGTCGGCTTCCTCTTCAGCGCCCAGGGCCAAACGCAAGTGGACGACACCGCCAGCTACGAAGAAACCACCCTCGACATCACCATCCCCGCCGGCAACCTCTCCACCCTCGCCGACCAGGACTGGTCGACGTTCGACGAGGGGGCGGTCAACGCCGCCGGCAACAACACCGACGCGCAGCTGTCGGCCATCCCGCAGCAATTCCGCCTCGAAGCGACCGTCAACGCCTCCTACAACCTTCACTTCGACGCCCCGGCCGCCTAGCCAACCCTTCAACCCTTCAACTTTTCAACCTTTCAACCTTTCAACAAGGTCGGCAAGTTCCGCAACCAGACCCAGAAGGATCTGAACAACGAGATCCGCACCGCTTTCCGCAACGCCATCATCAACATGTTCGGCGGCCCAGTTCTCCAGGTTCGGCGGGAACGGCTCCGGCTTTATGAGCGTTTAAGCTGTTTCGCTCATAAAAGTGGCTGACAAGGTGGAAAGTTCGCTCATAAAAATGGCGGAGGTAATGCAAAGTTCGCTCATAAAAACCGAATTTCGTTGCTTCCCGGCATCCTTTTATGGTATAATGTGCGAACATGAAGCCTAAAAAGCCGATTTTATATCTGCGTCGCAAGTTTGACGCCTTCCTTAAAGATTGGAAGGCGCGGGAGGATCGCTTGCCGCTTATGATAAATGGTGCGCGGCAGGTTGGCAAGACAGAGACCGTACGGCACTTTGCGGAGACGGGCTACGAGTCGTACATCGAAATCAACTTTGTCGAGCGACCGGAATTCAAGGAAATCGTTCGCGATGGATTTTCAGTTGACAACATTGTCAGGAACATTTCCGCCATAGACCCCGGTCTGCATTTCACCCCGGGGAACACTTTGCTGTTCTTCGACGAGCTCCAGGAGTTCCCCGAGATCGCGACGGCTCTCAAGTTCTTTGCGCAGGACGGACGCTTTGACGTGATATGCAGCGGTTCGCTGCTGGGCATACAGGTCAAGCGCGTAAAGAGCTACAGCGTCGGCTATCAGGAAACGGAGACCATGCGTTCGCTGGACTTCGAGGAATTCCTGTGGGGGTGCGGTTACGGCGACGGACAGATTGCCGATCTGCTGCAGCCGGCGTTTGCATGCCGTCCGTTCGGCGCGGCAGTCAAGAACACGATGGACAGGTTGTTTCTTGACTATTGCGTGACTGGCGGAATGCCGGATGTCCTTGAGACGTACTTCACGAAAGGCACGTTCGAGGACATTCCGCAGACGCAGCGACGCATACTCAACGATTACCGCGCGGACATTCGCAAGTATGCCGAGGGGCTGGATCCCGTCCGCATTCAGGCCGTGTTCGATTCCATACCGGCGCATCTTGCCAAGGAGAACCGCAAGTTCCAGTGGGCGACGGTTTCGAAGGGCGCGACGCGCAAGGACTACTGGGGCTGCGTTGAGTGGCTTGAGGATGCCGGCGTAGTTGCAAAGTGCCGGCGCATGGACGTGCCGGAACTGCCGATTGGCGCGCACCTCGACAACGACGCGTTCAAGCTCTATCTGTGCGATTCCGGGCTGCTTTTGTCCATGCTTGAGAAAGAGGTGCAGGAAGACGTGCGGATTCGCCGGAATCTCGGCACTTGGAAGGGAGGCCTTTTCGAACACATCGTCGGCGAGGCGCTCGTCAAGGCGGGCGTGCCGCTCGCATATTACAAGCGCGAGAACTCGACGCTTGAAATGGATTTCTTCGCGCGGTCTGCAGATTGCCTTGTGCCGATAGAGGTGAAGGCCGAGAACAACCGCGCCAAGAGTCTTCGAACGATGATCGAATCCGACAGCTACCCGGAAATCCGCTGGGGTGTCAAGTTGGTGAATGGCAACGTAGGATACGAAAACGGCGTCTTGACCCTGCCTCAGTGGTGCGCCTTCAGGTTGCCGGAGATAATCAGGGCCAAGGTGGACTAAAGGACAGTGGAGATGATGGGAAGATCGATAGTTTCGACAATTATTTTTCTGTACGCGTTTTCCGCGTTTGCTGAGGGCGGCTACACGAACCACGCGGGGAACGTCGTTGCTGGCTGGCCGGTCAAGCTGACCGCGAAGCAGGTTTCCTTGGCCGAGGGCGTAGTCACTAACGGCTGCCGACTAACGACTAACGGCTGCAGCCATTCAACTTCTCACTTGTCCGCCATAGCTTCAGCGAAGGCGGAACCTTTCAACTTTTCAACTACAAACACCTATCCGCTGTCCATCTTCCCCGAATCCGAGCAGCGGCGCATCGCGGCGGACTTCGGGCAGCCGCGCGTGCCGGTCGCGGTGAAGCGGGCGATTACGGGTGCGGAGAAGGCGATGGCGCGATCGCGCAAGCGCGCGGAGAAGGGCCTCTGCACGAAGGAGGAAAGCGACGACTTCTGCGCGAAGTCCGCGGCCGCGCTCAAGGGCTACTTAGACAAGCAGGTCAAGGACGGCGTAATCACCCCCGCCGAGCGCAAGGCCATCGGCCATTGAACGAGGCGATGTAACCTTTTGCCTTGTGGCGTGTAGACAATGTAGAACAACCTAAGGTGCGGGAAAGACCATGGCAAAGGACGCAAAACAGATTCTGAAGGAAATCGGAGCGAAGAACGGGCTTGAGATGGACCTCGACGAGAACGGCGCCTGTACGCTTGAGCTTGCCGACGGACGCGTCATGCTCATCCAGGAGCGCGCCGACTTGGACGAGCTCGACTTCGTCGCGACCCTTGGGCCGGTTCCGGAAGAGGCGCGCGCGGCGGTCTTCACCGAGCTCCTCTCGGCGAACTTCTACTGGAACGATACGTACGGCGCGACCATTTCCTGGAACGCCGATCTCGAGGAAGCCGTCATCATGTATCCGCTCCACCTCGCCGACGCGACGGCGGAGTCCGTCGAGACGGTCTTCTCTCGCTTCGTCGAGCTCCAGTCCGCGTGGGCGGAGCGCTTTGCCGGGCTTCTTGCGGAAGCGCAGGAACAGAGCGGCGACGAGCCGGGCGAAGACGGGGGAGACGTGGAGGACGGCGAGAATGACGCCGACCACAAAGCCCCAGATTTCATAATCAATGCCTGACAGACAGAAGAAGGAGGCACAAAATGTCCATATCAATCACCAATTTCAAGAACTGGGCCGCGGCGAACCGGAACACGGCGGTGGCGGTCAACAACGGCGCGCTCGAGTCCGCATCCAACCAGATCGGCGTCATTGACCTCATCTTCCGGCGCGGGACCGTCGACAGCGTGCGCAGCGCGGTGATGAAGGACTTCACCCGCGCGCTCAGCGCCCGGTATGGCGCGACCATCGCGAAGCAGGCCATGTCCAGGGCGGGGCTTTCCGAGAAGTCGGAGCTGACGGGAAAGACGATTTCCGCAGTCGTCAGCAGCGCGAAGGCGCTCCGCGCAGACATGCTGCGTCCGATAGGCGAGAAGGACATCCGCCTTGGCGACATGACGGTCGCGAGGTCCCAGTTCAAGGACCTTGGCCCGGACGACAGGAAGATGCTCACCAAGTTCCTGAAGAGCCGCGCCGTCGCCGTCGAGCTACTGGGGGAGTTCCCGCTCTCCATGCCCGACTACCAGGACTTCCACATCCGCGCGAACGACCTCGCCGCGAGGCTCCGCAAGATGCGCGATTCCATCGTCCCCGCCAACATACCCGCGGACGAGTTCCGCGCGGAGGTCGACGCGCTCGTGCGGGCGATCGAGTGCAAGGACGCCCAGATGCTCGACCTCCTCGCGGGGCAGCCCCTCGGCGAGACGAACATGCGCGAGTACAGGGACCTGATGTTCGGCGCCGCCGTAAAGGCGCTGGAGTCGCTGCGCGCGTCGGCAGCCGGCAGTCCCGCCGCCGCGGCCGCGATTGGGAGGACCATCGAGCAGTTCCGCAACAACCCCAGGGTGCGGCAGGAGTTCGAGCCGTACGCGAAGCTCTCCAAGGACGCCTTCAAGAACATTGCGTCTTTCGTCGCCGGCATGGTGAAGGCGCGAATGGGGCGCGCGAACGCCCGTGGCTTCAAGTTGGAGCCGTCCACGGTCGCCAAACTGATGAAGACCGGATACCGCGACGTTCTGAACGAGCGTCCGTGGCCGGTGATCAGCAAGATCTTCTCGGCGTCCATAGGGAACCGTCCCGTCGAGATTGCGAGCACGATATTGCCGGCGGAGCAGCTCGGACATTCAGAGGAGGATCAGCGCGGACCCATCGCGAGCCGCTATCCGCAGGGCGTGCACGGCTTCATGTGCCACAGCGCGGACGCGAAGAACGCCGTGAACCTCGCGGTGACGCAGCTGACCGTGAAGGATCCGGGAGGGCAGCCGAAGCTCGCGTTCTGCGGCGTGCGCCACAGCGTGCACAGCGCGTGGGAGATCAGGGGCGCGCAGGAGCGCGCTGAGGCGAACGCCCGCCGCGCGGAGGAGGCTGTGATGGCGGCCTTCATGGCGAAGTACGACGTCCCGCGCAATCCGGCCGAGCTGCCCGATCCCGGCAACGACGGGACGGTGACTGTCGATCTCGACATCACGTCCGTAGCGCTCCTCACCCCCGACAGAACCCGCAACTACTGGAAGCCGGGTTCCTCAAACGACGAGCGCAGCATGCTCATGGACCAGACTGCGGCCTGGGACACGGTGTCGCAGCGGGGCGTCACGTTCCAGTACAAGGGGCAGCAGATTCGCGTCAGGCCGCATATCCTGACGTTCAACGTCGGCGTCAACGAGGGCGCGGTGAAGATGAGCGGAATCGCGCCGAACAAGGCGGGCGGATGGGATGCCTCTGACAGGATGAACAAGCGCGCCTTCGAGGCGCTGGATCGGGATGTCACCGCTTTCATCAACGACAAGACGAAGGACGGGAACCTGAGGGCCGCCGCCATTACGCTCTACACCCAGTGCCGCAACATAATCATCCTCAAGCGCGAGCGCAGCGACGGACACGACGCCTACAAGCTCGCCGCGCGGCTCGCTGTCCTGAACCATATCATCGGGAAGGTTCCGTGCTTCAACTGCAAGAGCGGGAAGGACCGCACGGGCGAGATGGACGTCGAGTGCAAGTTCCTCTCGGCGCTGATTGCCCGCGGCGAGAAGATACCCGCGCCGGGCGCGGAGCTCACTGCGGAACAGAAGGGTCTTTTCCGCGCGATCGCGCTGCAGGGCGGCAACTTCGAGGTGCAGAAGATGAACGTCGGCATCGCGGGATTCAAGTCCGGCAGCGTCGAGTCGATCAAGGAACGGCTCGGCGGCAAGGCGTACCACACCTTCCACCGCGGCGGCTCGGACCATGTTGCCTGACGGCAAGTGCCGGTTAATATGGTAAAATATACGGCATGGGTGTGTAATGGCCATGACGATTGAAGAACTTGTAGAAATATCCTCCGAGGCGGCCGTAATGTCGTCATGAGCGGACTCTCCGCCATGCTTGCCGCGATGCTCGCCGCGTCGTCGGGCGGCTTCGCCGAATCCAAGGCGCTTGCCGTCCAGGTACATCTTGATCGCGCGGGCTTCTCGTGCAGTACGATCGACGGGCAGTGGGGCGCGAAGTCAGAGAACGCTCTGAGGGCCTACGAGGCGTCGCGGACGAAAGACACCAAGCCCGCGCTCGCGGCAACGCCGGAGCAGGCGTACGACCGCTACTTTGCAAACGAACCCGATCCTTTTCGCATCGTCGAGGTGACGCGTGCCGACATAGCCGCGCTCGTCAGTATCCCCGACGATCCCGCCGAGCGAGCGAAGCTGCCGCGTATGGGATACGAGTCGATCAAGGAGATGTTCGCGGAGCGAGGGCACCTTTCGCAGATTGCGCTCGCGAAGATGAATCCCGGCGTCGACTGGGCGAACGTGAAGCCGGGACTGAAGCTTGTCATTCCGAATTTTCCGTCGATGGCCGAGGAGTTGGCGGCGGGGGATCGCGGGCGGCCAAACCGACCAAAGCGCCCCGAGGCCACGCTCGTCAAGGTGTCGATATCCAAAAGCCAGGTGCGCGCGTACGGTGCGGACGGAAAGCTCCTCGCGCTCTTTCCGTGCTCGATTGCCGCGGACAAGGCGAAGGTTCCGCCCCATGGCGAGCTGAAGATCACGAGCTACGTCGCGTGGCCGAACTTCACCTACACGCCGGACTTTACGCCGCCCGGAAAGAAGTTGCAGCGCCACATCTGGCCGGAAGGCGAGAACTGCCCCGTCGGCGTCGCGTGGATGGGGCTCAACCTCCCGGGATACGGAATCCACGGCACGCCGCGTCCCGAGTCGATCGGCTTTACCGGCTCGCACGGGTGCTTCCGCCTCGCGAACTGGAACGCCGCGCGGCTGTACGCGATGTGCCGCAGCGGAACGAAGGTGGTGATCGAGCCGTGAACTTCCTCGCGATAGACTTCGAGACGACGGGCTACGACTTCGGTTCGGCGAACGAGCCGTGGCAGCTCGGTTTCGCGCGCGTGGAGGACGGCGCGATAGTCGAGACTGGCGAGTGGTTCTTCGACGTCGAGGGCGCTCCTGAGCGCGCGCACGAATCAGATGCGCTCGGCACCCTGCAGAGCTCGTTCGAGACGTGGGCGCCGAAGCTCATGGGCGTTCGGCTCGTCGCGCACAACATTGCCTGCGAGCGGACGATACTCACGCGCGCCGCGCCGCTCACTAAGTGGGGACCGTGGGTGGACACGATGAAGCTCGCGAAGGCGCGCTATCCGGGCCTTCCTTCGTACAAGCTCGGCGACCTGTGCGAGATGTTCGGGCAGGTGCCTCAGATCGACGGCCGCACATGGCACGACGGGCTCTACGACGCTGTCGCCTGCGCAAACCTCGCGCTCTTCCTAGGGGCGTGGCCAGGCGTTTGAAAATTTTCCGTGCGTGCTTGCGGAAAGGGCACGGCAGATGGTATAATAACCACTACACAACGGAGCAACGCATGAAGAAGATACTTGGACTCGTGGTCAGCCTCACAATCATCAGCGGCGCATGCGCCGCGGTGCTCGCGTACGTCAACTCCATCACGGCCGGGCCTATCGCGGCAACGGCCGAGAAGGCGAAGGAGGCGGCGAAGCTCGCCGTTCTGTGTGGCGAGGAGGGATACACGGCCGAGGGCCGCTCTGGCGAGGGCTACGGCGGCGACATAGTCCTCATGGTCGGCTTCAAGAAGGACAAGAAGACCGTCATTTCATACAAGGTGCTTCAGGCGACTGAGACCCCCGGTCTTGGCATGAAGCTCAAGACGCCAGAATTCGCCGGCCAGTTCGCCGGGAAGGACGGCACCTCGCTCAAGGTGAAGAAGGACGGCGGAGAGATCGAGGCGATCACTTCCGCCACCATCACCTCCCGCGCCGTCTGCAAGGCGATTGCCGACGCGCAGAAGAAGCTTCAGTAGCAGGGCTGCCCGCCCGAAGAGGGCCTGTCGCGACATTACGAAAGGACAAAGTCAATGGCCTCGAAAAAGACGTTCATAAACGACGACTTCCTTCTCACGACAAAGGCGGCCAAGGAGCTATACCACCGCCATGCGGAGAAGATGCCCATCATCGACTACCACTGCCATCTCCCGCCGGTGGAGATCGCGGAGGACAAGCGCTGGACCGACATCGCGCAGGTCTGGCTCGGCGGCGACCACTACAAGTGGCGCCAGATGCGCTCCAACGGAGTCGAGGAGCGCTTCTGCACGGGCGACGCGTCGTGGCACGACAAGTTCGTGAAGTTCGCCGAGACGATGGAGCGCCTCGTCCGCAACCCGCTCTTCGACTGGTCGCACCTCGAGCTCGCCCGCTATTTCGGCGTCACGGAGATATTGAACGCGAAGAGCGCGGAGCGCATCTGGAAGAAGTGCAACGCGAAGCTTGCGGGGAAGGGCTTCTCCGCGCGCGGTCTCATGAAGAAGTCCAACGTCAAGGTCGTGTGCACGACCGACGATCCGGTCGATTCGCTGGAGCACCACCTCGCGATCGCGAAAAAGCCGTTCTGGACGCAGATCCGCCCCGCGTGGCGCAGCGACAAGGCGTCCAAGATCGAGAACGTCAAGGCGTGGAACGCGTGGATGGACAAGCTCGCCGCGGCCGCGAAGGCGCCGGTCAAGACGATGGACGACTTCCGCGACGCGATGGCGAAGAGGCATGCGTTCTTCGAGAAGGCGGGGTGCGTCGTTTCCGACTACGGCATAACCGAGATCTTCGCCGCGCCCTACACCGAGGCGGAGCTAAAGGCGATCTTCAAAAAGGCGCGTGCGGGCAAGTCGGTCACCGCGGCGGAGGCGCTCAAGTTCAAGAGCGCGTGGCTCTACGAGGGGCTAAAGGCCGACGCCAAGTCGAACTGGACGACGCAGCTCCACTACAACTGCCTGAGGGACAACAACACGGCGATGTTCGAGAAGCTCGGGCCTGACACCGGCTTCGACTGCATCGGCGACTGGTCCGTCACCGAGAACCTCGCGAAGCTCTTCGACCGCCTCGAGCGCGAAGACGCGCTCCCGCGCTGCATCCTCTACTCGCTGAACCCCAAGGACAACGAAATGCTCGCGACCTTGATGGGCTGCTTCCAGAAGGCCCCTGCGCGCGGGAAGATCCAGCTTGGCGCGGCGTGGTGGTTCCTCGACCAGAAGGACGGCATGCGCCGTCAGCTCGACGTCCTCTCGACGCTCGGATGTCTTGGCAATTTCATCGGGATGCTCACAGACTCGCGATCCTTCCTCAGCTACACGCGCCACGAATACTTCCGCCGTCTCCTCTGCCAGAAGCTCGGCGAGGAAGTCGAGAAGGGCGAGATGCCGAACGACCTCAAGTGGCTTGGGGCTATCGTCGAGGACATCTCGTTCAACAACGCGAACCGCTACTTCGGCTTCAACGCCTGACGCGGTTTTTATTTGACTAGCGAGCAGGGGCCGTTCTGGCAGCCGCCAGGGCACGCCATCACTTCGAGGAAGTTGACGGGGATCTTGCCCGACGCGTGGAGCTTCACCATCGTGCAGGTCTTCCTGTCGATTCCGTTTATCTGCTTGGAGTCGAGCTTGAAGCCGGGTATCTTCGCCGTCGCCTCGGCGAGAACCGCGTCCGTCACGCCGCA
This sequence comes from uncultured Lentisphaerota bacterium, assembly GCA_900321255.1. Lineage (GTDB taxonomy): Bacteria > Verrucomicrobiota > Kiritimatiellia > RFP12 > UBA1067 > UBA1067. The sequence goes on from ONVK01000057.1 coordinate 10,175, forward strand.
GCTCTTCGCGTAGTTGCGCGCCGTCGGATTCGCCGGACGCTCCACGGGCCACGGTTCGCACGCGATGACGTCGATCTTGCGGCCGGCGAGTATTGCGCCGAGCTCCTCGAAGGAGAGGACGTAGTCGACGTCCTTGCGGCGCGCCTCGCTGCGCTTGGCGACGCAGGGGCCGATGAACACCGTCTTCGCGTTCGGGTCCTTCGCCTTGGCGATCTCGCGGGCGTAGACCATCGGGCTCGGTGTGAGCGAGACGTGGTCGACGAGCTCGGGAAGGTGCTTCCAGACGAGGTTCACCCACGCCGGGCAGCAGGACGTCGTCATGAACGTCTTGGGGTCCTTCTCCATGCGCTCGATGAACTCGGCGGTCTCGTGGGCGGTTGTCATCTCCGCGCCGAGGGCGACTTCCATGACGTCGCCGAAGCCCGCCTTCGCGCAGGCGGCGAGCAGCTGCTCAATCTTGCCGGGGAACTGCTTCTCGGCCGCCGGCGCGATCATCGCGACGAGCTTCTCCCCGCGCTTCATCGCGGCGAGCACGTCAACGAGCTGCGAGCGCTCCATCACGGCGGCGAACGGGCAGGCGTTGAAGCATTTGCCGCAGAAGATGCACTTCTCGAAGTCTATCTCGGCGACGCCGAAGGAGTTCTTCTTGATTGCGCCAACGGGACAGGCCTCTTCGCACGGCACGGTCGTCTTGACGATTGCGTTGTAGGGGCATGCCGCTATGCACTTGCCGCACTTTATGCAGAGCTTCTGGTCGATCACGGAATGCCCGTCGACGACCTCGATCGCCTTTTTCGGGCAGTTGTACATGCAGGGGCGCGCAAAGCATCCGCGGCAGTTCTGCGTGGAGACGACCTGCGCGTCGGGGCAGCCGCTGCAGGCGGGGCCGCAGACGCTTAGCGGAGTCTTCGGCTTGGCCGTTCCGCCGTCAGGCGACGACCATGCCTTCTCGGCGTAGTAGGCGGAAAGCGGCTTCGTCTCGTCGGTCTCTTCCTCGACAGATATGCCGAGAAGGGCCATAAGGCGGTACTTGAGTATCGCGCGGTCGTGGTAGACGCAGCACCGCGAGGCGCGCTCGTTCTTCGGGCGCAGCTTGACGGGAATCTGGTCGATCTCCGACTCGAGGGAGCCGGAATCGAAGGCGCGAACGATGCGGATCATCAGTTCGCGGCGGATGAATGTGGATCCGTTAAGCATTTTACGCGGCCCCCATCAGAAGTTCGCCGATGCGGGCGAGCAGTTTCTCGGGCGACGCCTGCGACATGATCTCCGTGCCGTTTATGCGCACGTACGGAGCGCCGCCGAGGTTTTCCTTTTCACAGAGCTCAAGGCAAGTCCTGGCCTCGACCTCGACCCTGCCGCGCCATTCCGCGGGAAGCTGGTCCTCGAGGTCCATCATGTTGGCCGCGCCCAGCAGGTAGCATGCCGTTCCGCAGCATATTTCGACTTTGACTTTTTCCATGTCTGTCTCCTTTTCTGTCAGTAATAGTCTACAGTGACCTTCTTGCGGTAGTTCTTCTCTAGCGCCGAGGCGATTCGCTTGACGACGCTGCGCCTGAGCTCCAGGTCCTGCGGGATGTTCGGATCCTGGTGCGACTCGTTCACCTTCGTGCCGATGACGAACTCGATTCTGTCGTGGCGCATCATGCGCTCGAGGATCGCGCGCGCGGCCGCGGGCTCGCGCTCCGGCGGACGCATCTGCTCGAGCGCCGAGAGGACGCGACCGAGCGTGAGAATGCCCTCGGTCGCGATGCCGACGCCTTCCATCGTCCCGACAGGGGGAAGCCCGCCAGAGGACTTCATGTCCGAAAGCTTCACCTTCACCTTCACGCCGAGCTCGCGCTCCATGATGTTCGCGGTCGTTCCGCCGCAGACGCCTTCCGGGCGTAGTCCGCGTCGTGCTCCTTGTAGAAGGGCGGGCCAGTGAGGACGCGCATGACGCGCGGATGCCGGAGATAGCAGACGACGCAGCTGATGTCGTCCTTGCAGCCGCCTGGCGTCAGAAAGAGCGCCTCGCGCGCAATCGCGGCGCTTAAGTCGCGCGCAGAGATGTCGGGGTCGGAGGCGATCTTCCCCTGCGCGAACTTGAGGACGCCCGAGCGCCGCCAGCCGAACTTCATGTCCTTCCTCACGCCAAGCCCCGACTGCGTTACGCCGTCCGAGCACATGATGATGCGGTCGCCCGCGCGGAAGTCGGCCTCGCATTTCCTCACCTCGCGGTCGGGCCAGTGGGAGGACGCGATCTGCTCGTCCTTGAGCGGCGCAATCTCCTCGGTGCCCCTGAGGTGGATGTAGCCGGGGTTGCCCATCTCGCTTATCCTCGCCTTTCCGCCGAGGCGGAAGTCGAAGAGCGAAAACGTCGCGTAGCCGATCTTGCGGACCTCGCAGATCGGGAGCGAGTCCATGATGATCTCGACCGCCTCGAGCATCGGGACGTTCGACTCGAGGAATTTGATCGCCATGGAGGTCGTCATCGTCGCGAGCACGTTCGCCTTGACGCCGCTGCCGAGCCCGTCGGAGAGCGCCACGAGATGGCGGTTTTCCTTCTCGACGGTCATGAACCTGACGTCGTCTCCGCACGCGCCCTGCCCGGTCTTCGTGTACTGGGCGGCCTCCATCTCGATGAAGAGGTCGCTCGCGGCGGCGTAGCCATGCTGAAGCGCGTCAGCCATTCAGGTATTCCTCGCTTCCGCCCTGGCGGAGGCGCTTGCCGACCGTCTGGGACTCGTACGCGCCCGCGATCTCGTTGAGCATGATCTCCGTCTCGGCGATGTGCTCGCCGAAGAGCCGAGCGACCTGCTGGACGGTGTAGACGTTCTTGCGGATGACGTCGCGCGCCTTGGCGGCGATCTCCTCGCGGCGTCCCTCGTTCTTCGTGACGTCCTGCACTACCGCGCCCGCGAACTTGCCGACGCTGATCGGGAATACGCTTATCGTGACGATGCGCCCGTTCCACTGCTGGCGGTACTTGACGATTTCGCTGCCGTGCTCCACCGCGCCCGTGAAAAGCTCCGTGAAGTCGGGCATGAAGGCGTCCACGCCGAGCCCGTCGAGATTGCCGAGCGCGTCGTACTCACCGAGCGCGCCCGCCATCTCTGCGAAGAGGCGGTTGCACTCCACGATGAGGCCTTTCGCGTCGACCATCACGACGCCGGCGGGGATGTACTTTATGAGCGCGTTCGACGTGCGCTGGAAGTTCTTCTTGAGGTAGATGTGGCACATCGCCTCCTCCGCCTTTCCGGCGAGGAGGGCCTTCGCGAACTCGCGGCACGAGTTGTAGCCGCACGCGCCGCAGTTTATCTCGTCGGCCTTCGTCGTCTTCCCGACGCGCGCGAGCGCGCCCGCGATCGCCGCCTCGTCCGGCTCGTCGTCAACGACCGCTGCGGCAGGGTAGGCCGATGTTCCGCAGTGCGAGAAGCATCGCGAGGAGGAGGGGCGTATCGGCGCCGTCGCGTCGGTTGCGAAGAGAGTCGCGAGGCCCGAGGCGCCGCGCGGCATGGCCGGGCCGTTGACGCATCCTCCCGGACACGCCAGGACCTCGACGAACAGTTTGCGCTGGAAATTCTCGGGATGCAGCTTGAACTCAGCTGGGTCGAAGTCCTCGAGCATCCTGCGGAAGTCCTCAAGCCCCGATACGGAAACGTATCTTACATCGGTCTTGCCGTCGCGCAGCGTGTCGTTCATTCCGCCTTCGACGGAGTAGAAGCGACCTTCCTCGGCAGGCCCAAGCGCGAGCTCGGCCTCTTCGCCGAACTTGATGCCGCGCTCCGCGAGGAACTGCTCGAGCGCAGGGAAGATGACGGCGAGGGCAAGCTCGTCGGGATGTGCGTCCGACTCGTTCTTCTTGGCGGCGCAGGGCCCGAAGAACACGATCTTCGCGTTGTTGCCGTACTTCTCCTTTATGAGACGGCAGTGCGCGCGCACAGGAGATGGAAGGGGAGAGATGAACTCCGCGTATCCGGGCAGGTACTTTCTCACCATGTCCACTGCTGCGGGGCAGGCGGACGATATGACGAGCGGAGAGTCTGTCTCGGCGAGGAGCTTCGAGACGTGCGCGCTCACAGACTCCGCGCCGTGCGCCGTCTCGCTTACTCCTGCAAACCCCGCCGCCTTGAGCGCCGCGGCGATCTGCCCGATCGTGACGCCCTTGAAGTACCCGGCGAAACTCGGCGCAACCGATGCGTACAGGGTGGCGCCCGAGGCGACGAGTTCCTTGAGGCGCGCGAGGTCGCTCCTTATCTTCTTCGCGTGCGCGGGGCACACCTTCACGCATTCGCCGCAGGCGACGCACGCCTCCGGAATGACGCTCGCCTTGCCGTCGACGATCCTGATCGCCTTCACGGGGCAGTGCCGGACGCACTTGTAGCAGTCCTGGCATTCGTTTTCCGTCGTGTATACTGGACTCGAGAGCATTTGCTATACCTTCTTCGGAAAGATTTTTTCGAGAATGTCGCGCATGACGAGCGGATCGACGTGGGTGTAGACCTTGCCGTCCACAACCACGACGGGACCCTCCGCGCAGTGCCCGGTACAGAGACTTGCGCCGAGATCTACGTCGACCTCGTCCTTGAGCCCGCGCTCGGCGAGAAAGCTTTCGCACGCCTCGACGGTCTTCTCGTTCCCGCGCGCAAAGCAGGAACTCCCCATGCAGATGACAATGTTAGGTTTCGACATGGGGCGATTATCTCAAATTCCCACTTGTTAGGCAAGCCCAAAAGCTACTCGATGTCGACGACGCTCGCCCAGTGGACGAGGAGCTCGTGGTTCTTTGGCGTCTGGTCGCGCGACGATTCCGCCGCGGCGACGATCGGCAGCCACTTCTGCACGTCGGGGAGCTTGACCTTGAGCGCCTCGCACGCGAGGGCCATGTATTTCTCCGCAGCGGCGACATGGCCCGAAAGCCAGAACAGCAGATACGTGCGCGCCACGTCGGCGAGCGGATCGCCGAGGCGGACGTGGCTCCAGTCGATGACGCGCCAGTCGCCCTTCGGGGTGATGATCACGTTCGTCGGGTTGAAGTCGCCGTGGCACAGCGCCTTGCCGCGCGGGAAGCTCTGCAGCTTCATGTGCAGGTCGTAGCGCGTCTCCTTG
>ONVK01000058.1 GCA_900321255.1 uncultured Lentisphaerota bacterium
GTCGCCGACACCGAATACCACATCCCCGGCACGATGTGCGAATACGTGAGCGTCTTCGGATGCGGGTGCGCCTCGGCGGTCATCGAGTTGACGTTCCCCGCCGTTGCGAGCTTGATTATGAGATCGCCCGGCTCGACCGCTCCCGCGCCGTAGTCCTCGACTGCGCTGTCCGAGGAGCCGCAGACAACCGGCGTTCCCTCGGGAAGCCCCGTGAAAGCCGCGGCCTCGCGAGTGACGCGTCCTGCGAGGTCGGTAGGCTCGACTAAGCGGGGGAGCTTGGCCGGCGTGAGCCCGGCTAGCATGACAAGATCGTCGTCCCACTTCCCCTTAGCCATGTCGAAGAAGAGCGTACCCTGCGCCTCGATGCGGTCTGTCGCCGGCTCGCCAGTGAGCAGGTAACGCACGTAGTCTTTGACAAAGAGCACGTGTTCCGTCTTCGCGAGTGCGTCGGGCTCGTTCGCCTTGAGCCACATCATCTGCGGAAGCGTCCATGTTGGCGCAGGCATCTGGTAGCAAGTAGAGAAGATCTTCTCTCCCCAGCCCGCCTTCAGCGCTTCGCACTCCGCGGTCGCGCGCTGGTCGGTCCACATGATCGTGCGGCGCACGGGCCGGTAGTCGGCGTCCATAAGAACCGCGTTGTGCGTCGAACCGTCGAGCGCGCAGGCCGCGACAGACTTGAGGTCAACGCCCTTCGCCGCAAGCTTTTCGAGCGAGCTCTTGAGCGCGTTCCACCAGTCTGCGGGCTCCTGCTCGCTCCAGCCGGGATGGTCGTGGTAGGTCTGGAACTCCGTCGAGGCCTCGCCCGCAAACGAGCCGTCCTCGCCTATGGCGGTCACCTTGCACCCGCCTGTTCCGTAGTCTATGCCCAAAAGAAGTTTCATCATCGATTCCTTGATATTTTTAACGCAGAGGCGCGGAGTACGCAGAGCCAGGTGGAAACTTGAGATTTTATGGTTTTAGATTGAAGTATTTGCGGACGGTCTCGGCCGAGAGCTTCGGACGCCGCAGGCGGTCGAAGACGCCGGCGATCGAGCCGCCGAACATAGCCGACACGGCCTTGCCGCCGAAGCGCTCGCGAGTCCTGCCGTCGTTCATCTGCCAGATTGAGAAGCCGACGACGTCCGGATTCGCCCACAGCGTCTCGAAGATGTCCGTCAGGTATTCGTTCTGGAACTCCTCGGTGTTCGGCGAGGCGTATTCGCCGCGACGCCCGAACTCGCCGCCACACCCAGACTCTGACACCATTATGGGTTTCTCGGGATAGCGCTGGCGAAAACGCGCGACGATTCCGTTGAAGGTATCGGCAACCGACTTCGCAAGCGCCGCCTTGTCGCCGGGAACCATCGGAATCGTCCCGGGATAGGTGTTGAACGAAACGATGTCCATGTTCGTGCAGCAAATATCCCTGTCGGTGACGTTGCAGGCGAACGTCACGAGGCGTCCAGAATTCTCGGCGCGTATCGTCTCGGCGAGCTTGTCGACGAGCGCCTTGCATTCCTTCTTGTCGCTCGCGCATTCGTTGAGAAAGCCGTAGATGATGACGGACGGATGGTTGAAGCTCGCCCGAACCATGTCGCGCGTCTCCTTCACCTGCATGTCGCAGAACGCCGCGTCCTTCAGCTCGTTCGGCGGGAAGTTGTTGTTGACATAGCCCTGTCCGTTGCCCCAGCCAAGAGACTCCTCCCACACGAGGACGCCGTTTTCGTCGCAGAGGTCGAGGAAGCGCTCGCACTGCTGGTAGTGCGCGCCGCGGATGAAGTTGCCGCCGAGCGCCTTGAGGCGCTGGATGTCCTGAAGCATGAGCGCTTCGCCCGTGGCCGCGCCGTTGAGCCAGTCGGACTCGTGGCGGTTGAAGCCCTTGAGGAAAAGCTCCTTGCCGTTGAGGATCTGGCGGATACCGAAGCGAACCTTGCGGCCGGCGACTTCGATTGTCGTGAGGTTTGGCTCCTCGGGGCTCCAGAGTTTAAAGTCGGGAATCGTGCGGACTTCCTTCTTGCCGCCATCTATCTCTATCTCGATCTTGCCGGTTCTGTAGTCGAGCGTGCGGACAAAGACTTTCGACTCGCGCTCCACGAGCTTCACGCCGTGGTAGAATCCGCCATAGAAGTAGAAGTCGTAGTACGGGCGCGCCAGCTTCACTCGCGGCCATGCGAGGATGTTGTCGACCGCCGCGAAAACCGTATGCTCGCCAGCCGCGAGAGGTCCGACCGGAATCTCGAGCCGCGCGTACGGATACGGATGAAGTCCCAAGTCCTTGCCGTCCATCTCGAACTTCGCGCGGACGCCCATTCCGTCCACGACGAGAACCGCGTCCTTCATCGGCTTCGCGAGCGTGAAGACGCGGCGGTAGAGCCCTGTGCCGCGCTTCATGTACCACTTCGGCATCATGTCGTAGCACGCGGGGACCGGCATCGAATCCGTTGCCGCGAAGTCGACCTTCGCGGCCTCCTCCAGCGACTTCCCCTCCTCGAAGCGGAAGCTCCAGCTCCCGTCAAGCGAAAGCGATTCCGCAGCTGTAGCGCCGACAGCAAAGGCCCCGCACAGCATCGACACAAGAACTCCAAATCAGAAATGAGCCGTGCGAGAATATATTTGAGTTTCCATGAGAAGAAATGAGAACTTGATAGCCGCTAGGGGTTGCTATGGGGTCATATCCCATCGTGTTACTCATGGCATCAATTTATTCCCAAGGTTTCCAGGATTGGGGCAATGGTTGTTCTTCCTGTCCCATTCAAGGTTGCGGTCGTTCGGCGTTGGGTTGAGGTAGTAGAGGAACCCAACTTTAGAAACACCGAGATAAGACCATTCCATCACAACATCGCCATATATCTTGCTATAGTATCCTTCGACAACATTCCCCTTCTCGTCGTATTTCGTGCGGATCCTAAAGCAAAAGGCTTGTCGCAATAACTGTGCACGCCATAAAACGACAATTAGAAACAGAACTTTTCATTAATCCTCCCATTCTTCTGTCCAGCTCATGGCATAGTTCTTGCGGGTATCCATTTCAAGGTTTGTGTCTCCAGGACGAGGATTGAATATCAAGTCCTTGAAATGGATACCGCCCGATATCCAGACCGGACCCTCCATCATCGAATAGTTGCCAGCCGACATCTGCCCCTCACCGTTGTCGGTGACCCTCGTATGGAGTACAAGATATTCGTTGCCTGCGGCAAGCAATCTCTCTGCCATAGTCTCACTTCCTCGAGTCACTTCCATGAAGTTCAATCGATTAGTGAAGACTTGGTTCGTATCCACGCCAAAACAGACAGGTCCAAGTTCTCGGCCATCCCTCTGCGCTCGGTAAACTCCACAACCAGGGGAGAATTCAATGTACCCGATGTAGGTTGTCACGTCGTTCGACACAATGCTGTACTGCTCAACCCAGAAGTCGGCAAACTCGCCTCCATCGCCGTAAGGCATAAGATATTCACCATTCTTAATGTCGAATCCGACCCGAGGGTATGAATTGCTGATAACGCCATTTCCGATGTCCACGCTGGCTAGTGGCGTCAGACGCCTTGAATTCGTTGAGTCGCGTTCCCACATCGGCTGCGGATTGCGCTTGCGAACAATCGTAACCTCGTTCGTCGCAGTGTGCTCATTCAACGTAAAGCTCGGGTTAATCAGCTGAAGCACCCGCAGCCAACTTCCACCCGTGCCTGCGGCAATCTTGGCCTTTTCTTCTTCAATAAGCGCCAGGTTCTCTGGCGAGGCGTCCTCGCCATCACAATCTAGACTACCGCTCTTCAAGTTCGGACAATAATAGCCGGCTGCCTTTACCCCCCACTCATACGCACCATCAATAAAGCACTTGAATTGAACTACCGCCATCCCGTTGGTGTCTGTCAATGCCGTATAATGAGCCCAGTCAGACGAACGTGATCCTGCATTAATCCTATTCACACTAACCACATAAACCATAGCGGTAGCGTTGCTGACAGGACGCCCCATATCGTCTCGGACATAGAGCGTCATCGTGCAGTCTTCTGCCCCAAAGCAACTCAGACTGGCTGCAACAATAGCAATAGACAATATCTTCATTATGGCCTCCTTATTTCTTCTTGCCGTGTATTTGCTCCATCATACTTTTATAAAGTTGTCCCGTCCTCTTAAGTGAACGGTTTATGAAATAGCTATGAACCCACTTTTGCTTGTCTTCTGGCAAGTCCTCGACACCATTTCTGAACTTTGCCATGTCGATGTTACGAGACCCCCTTACGTTTTCAGACCCCCACGCGGGAACAGGATTAGCCCCGACGGCAAATGACTCCGAGGGGATTGCGTGCGTCAGCAGCATCGCACGATAAGAATAGTCGTTTGCGACCAGAGCGCCGTCAAGCGACTCGTATATCTGACTTCCCGAGAAAGGTCCAAAAAACGAATTCGTCTTGATCAAATCGGATGGAAGCGCCGCCGCACTTGTCGGAGGCAAATGCTCATTTACATATATTGTCCCGTAAGTGGTCGTGTAAGGGACTTCAATGTCGTGGGTCGGATTAAACACCCACCCACCTTCATTGTGGGAAGCCGACACACACCAACCCTTGCGATACTCCTGGTTGTGCCAGACAAAGTTGCGTTGCAATGGATTGTACCGCTTGCCGTCGCCATTGTTCACAACCTCCTCCTCGCGGGAGAAGTAGTTGATGGTGTTCGTCACATTGGAGAACCGACCCTTCCAAGTGAGGAGGTGTCTACCGTCGCCCTCAGGGAAGAGATCGTACCAACACGTCGGACGCACCCTGCGTTCGTACGGTTTCCAAGCGTTCGGCGTCATAACCTCAGCCTGCGTCTCGGGCGAGGGATCATATGCCTCGATCGGAACCGCAGCGTCGAGCATCAGGAATCGCTCGTACTCAAGCCCCCAGTCCTGGGCGGCGGCAGAGACGAGCATATTGCCAAGCGAATGTGCGATGTAGTATTTCCTCTCGCCAGGCAACGCATTGCAGTAGGACGCAAATACCGGTGCCTTGGTGAAGGCGTTCTCGGCATTCTTGTAATAGTCAGGCGTTGCATAGCCCGCGCCGGGAATCCACATCTGGCCTTCGTTCCCGGGCCAGGCAACAATCGCAAAGCCTGCGTCAAGCCCAAGTCTCCAAAGCCTCTTGAACACCGTAACCCCCCAATCCCATGCTTCTTCATCGGAGACATTGTACCCATGCACAAACACGACCATTGCATCCGCATGCACGCTTTCATCACCATCCGGCCACGCCTCGGGGGAATCAACAATTGTCGGCAGCGAGTAAGGGTCGGGATGGAGGTTTATCCAGTGGATGAAATGCCCAATCGCCTTTATACAAAGAGGAAGCCTAAATTCATACAATGTTTCGCCGCCCGTCCGCCTCTTCGCGCGCACCCCAACCCACGAAACAGGAGCGGGGAACTCCATCGTCACAACGCCACGTCCGCCATTGGAGGCAGAAAGAAACGACTGCGGGATCTCTGACGTAGTCGACCTGGGGTAGCCGTATCCGTCGGCCCTCCTCAGCGAAGATTCATGAAGCCACGCCTTCTCGTGCGTCTTCGTGTCGGAAAGGACAATTGTCGACACGTCTTTCCAACTGACATTCTGAAGCGCAAAGCGAGGCGACTGGGCTACATGCACTGGCGAAACAATCTCGAACGACACGGAATCACCCCATGCCTGCCGCATTTGCCTGAGGTCAAGCGCAAGCGGCATGAAGTTCACTAAGTCATTCCGTCCGTTGACGACATCGTCCGAATCGTTCGAAGGAAGCAACGGCGGCGCCAAGTGGTCCGCTACGCCTTCAAAGGCATCGTCCCCACGCCACGTGTCGTTGTTTACCCAGAACGGGAAAACCTTCCCATCCAGATAGGAACTGACGTCCATCGCATTAATCTTTCCTCCACGGTCGTAGTCCGGGAGCAGCGGGGGCTTCACAGAAGTTATACGCTGTCTAACTGCAGACGCAACTGAGCGGCCCCCCGAATCGTGGACGAACGAAAAGCAGAGGTCGCAATGGCCGCTTTCCGCGGAAACGACCCGCAATGGGAGCGCGCGCCCGTAGTTGACGTACTCGGCGAGAAGCGAACGCCACTGGCGCATGGTGAAGTACCGCTCGGTCGACGACTCGGAATCCAAGAGCTTGACAGGAGGAACGACACCATACTCCGACCCCCACGCTGAATTATCACACCCTGCGGTCCACACCTCGAACCTGCCCGTCACGTTCTCGAGCGCAAGCCGAAACACTCCGTTGGAAAGCAGGACGTCCGTTCTCAGCGTCAGCTCCGCGCCCATCTCGAAGTTGGTGCAGATTGTCATCGGATAGCCGAACGACTGGCTGAGAGCATTGAACGTCTCCATCGACGGGCCGTAATTACCCTCGATTCTCACGCCCAGGACAGTGTAGCGACGGCATGCGGACGGCGTGCCGTTCGTGGCGAACAGGACCGCCTCCGTCCCTATCCCGGCGCTCGGCGCGGTACCCATGACGCGTACGAACACGTTTTCCGGCGACTCGACGAAATCGGCGTCTTCGGAGTCCAGTACCACAAGCCGCTGCGAGCGCCCCGCCAGCGAAACGTGGTTGTGCTGCCAATGTTCCGGACAGTCACAGCAGTGGACGGGCTCGCCAGTGGGAACCTGAAGCAGGACGCTGTCGACCCTGCCGGACTGTCCATAAAGCTGGAGGACTCCGCCAGCCTCCTGAAGTGCGGCAATCCGGGTATATTCAGCAGCAGCAGACTCCTCGGTCGTCTCGTCGGCCGCCTGCGCGGCGCAGCACGGACAATTCCCGGAGCAACGCCCATAGCACCAGTCGCACCCGCTATATCCGCACATGCACCAGCCGCCCGCCGGCTCCGCCTCCTCGTCTTCTATGCCATACTCCGCGAGATCCGACTCCGCGAGCCGCGGGCAGAAGCGAACCGTCTGCTGGAACGTCATGGGCGCGGAGTTGAGACGGTTCGGATGGTCAACCGTATACGTCACGACCCTGGAGGCGTTTTTCGGGAAATGGCCCGTTATCTCCGCCGAGACGATGCCGTCGTTCCATATCTCGACATTCACCGAATCGTTCTCCCATGTCGCCGTAAGACCAGGAAATTCCTCTCCGTGCACGAGTGAGACCCAGCGAAACTCAGCATAGAGGTCGTGTATGCAGGGTTGGGTTGCATCCGTGTGAGGGAACGCGATCCAGCCATGAGGCAAATACCATGTCTGCATCCTGCCTATGAGCAAGTCGTCGGAGTTGATTGCAACGTCTAGTCCATCTGGTTTGTCGAACCACAATTCCTTGCGGACGCCCTTGCCAACGGCCAGAAGCAATGTGTTTGTCTGCGCTCCACTTCTCATCTGTGGCGGCGCGACGAGCGGGACCACGGCATCGCCCACGACGAGCCGCCCCGTACCTACTCCAGAAACCATGATCTTCAACACCGCCGTCTCGACCGTCGATGTCGGGTAGGCGAATGGCGCATTTGTCGTCCCGGTGTAGAAGATGTGCTCATATATTGTGTTCGTCGATCCTTCGGGACAGGAGAACGGGTCGAGGTCTCCGAGCTTCACGGCAAATCCGTCGCAGCACGCGGCGCTGATGGAGTTGGGGTCGAGCGGGTCGGAGCCATAGACAAGTAACTCCTCGCCGTCATTCAGGCCGTCGTAGTCGGTGTCCGCGTTGTGCGGGTCGGTGTAGTGGACGAAAAGCTCGTCGATGGTTGCGATTCCGTCGCCGTCCGAGTCCTGGTTGTATGCATCGTCCTCTGCCAGCGGGCAGAACGCCATCGAAGTCACGTTTGTCGGGATGGAATTCGTCGTCCACTCGTTGCCGGAGAATGACACGCCGGCGAGAATGCCCTCGACCGTCTCGGCGTCAATCCGGGAGAAGTCGTATCGGTAGACGAACCGGCCGTCCGACCAGAACTCTATCTGGAACGAGATGGGGCTTCCGGCATCCCTGTCGAGAAGCACATTCTCCCATGTGATGACAAACGTGTTCCGGTGCGTGACGCAGTACCACACACGGCTCGGCCTTGCGGATTCCGCAAGCACGCCCCAGTTCGCCTCCGGCACGACGCCGAGCGACGCCATGAACGGGGCGAACCAGTAGTTCGTGGCGATTGCGCTGCCCGCCTCGCGAATGAGCGGTTCTATCTTGCCGAAGGAATAGACGCGCAGTCTCTCGACGTCGTTGGTGGCGACGCTGAACGCCCAGTTCGTGAGCGCTACGTAAATCCAGTCCGTCGCCGCGCCGAACGCCTGCCAGTCGGATACGATGGTAGCATCAGGAGGCGCCGAGAAGTCATGCTCCTCGCCCGTTTCGATCTGCGTCATGACGAAACCGCGACGGAAATCTTCGCCAGTCAGCGTCCGCGTCGTGTTCGTCGAGGTGATGGACACGAAGTCAGACCACTCGTCCACGACCGGTGCGGAATCGCCAAGGACGCCGCCAGCAATCGGACGGATCTCGCCCACGACGCCGTGGCCGAGAGTGTTCGTGACGGCACCGGGCGAACCCGCCTGCGGAAGCCCGCCGGGGTCGATCACCATCTGGATGTTGTTGGTGCCGCCGCCGTCGCCGCCTCCATCGCCGCCGCTCCCGCCGTCGCCCGGCTTGACGCTCGCATAGACCCACATGCCGACGACGAACATCACGACGGCAATCTGCCTCTTCAGCGGCATCCGCCTGAACTTCGCCCACAAATCAACATAGGGCCGAAAGCCCTTGTCGCGCATGCACACAAATGCAAGCACGACAAGAGTGGCGGCAAGGCCGAGCAGCAATGAGGCTGTCCATATCTTCGTCAGCATGGCGTCACCTCAGCCTTATGGCGAGCTTGCGGTAGTCGCTGTCGACGCGGCACCACTCGCCCGGAGGGGCGACGCCGCGCCGCGTCACCTTGGCGAGATTCCATTCACGGTCGAAGAGAAACGTCGGCGCGGGATGCGAAAGAGCGGCGAAGCACGCGCCGGCCTCGTTCGTGAACGCGGCGCGCAACGGGACGAACTTTTCGTTCGTCCGCACGGACATGCGGAGGAATCGCTGGGCGGCCGTGGCCGACGCCGGCTCGAAGTGCCGAGCGCCCTTTCTCACGTCCTCGACGAACCAGCGGTTCGTGCGCCATCCGAGGACAAGCGCGGTCTCGCCGGGAGCAAGGTTCCCGTCGCCGTCCGTGTCGCGGCCGAACGCGATCTGCACGCTGTTGGAAACCGAGCCCGCCAGCTCCATGGAGACGCCGAACGCCTTGACGTCGTTGCGCCTCCTGTTGACGACGACGTTCGTTGACACCTCCGTGTCTGCGAAGAGGCTCGGCGGCAGCGTCAAGACATCAACCCTCTCCGCCGATAAAGCGGAGAGAGCGAGAAACGCCGCCATCAAAATCGCCGCGCCAAACTTCATGCGAGTATTTTACCATAAATCACCGTCATCGCGGCAAATCCGCCGCGCTTCATGGAGACGCGGCAGATTTGCCGCGATGGGATTCGAACATCTCGAGGGCGCTTTCGTAGGCCTGCCTGTACGGGAGACCGAGGCCGTTGATCTGGCACATCCAGCACGAGCAGCCGAGATCGCTGTCTTCCACGACCTCGATCCCGCAGCCGAGCCACCCTTCCATCTCGGCCTTCAGTTTTGTCAGATAACCTGTCATATCGTCACCCTCTCGTCATTATTCATCCCCCGCAGTCCGCGGCACTTCCGCCGTGCGACATCCAATCATAACTAGTCCATTTGTTGTGTCATCAGAATTGGTCCTTTTCGCACCTTCTCGGCCTTTTGCCCACATAAAGGATTACTCAAAGATACATCTTGAGAATCGCAGACTTTTTGACAGCTACTTTTGCAATTTGTGCCTCGGCTTTGGCGATTGTCTCCTCACACTTAACAATTTTCGTCGCAATAGTATGCTGCTCTGCCAGGGGTGGGACAGCTATGCTGAGTGCTTTCAAATATTTCATGTGCCGTTCGTAACTATTTTCGTTTGAAAGCTTCTTACTTCGCAGATAGCAGCACATGAACTTCGCATCAAACTGCGTCGAATCAAATTTTAGAAGCTGCGTTCCGTCCGCTCCCCTTACAAACGGAAAATCTACGTACTTGAACGTGCAAGAATGGTCGCCGAACACAACAACAGGAAGATCGGTTATCGGCGTTCCTTCGTCAACATAGCCTGAAATAACTGGCCCATCCTCCTGAGACACGACGGGAATCGCACCATCCTTCTTGATGTCCTTAGACGCGGCTTTCGATCCTTGCCCAATGACAGATTGCAGTATGTCATCCACAATGCCAACATACCAGCCTTTACGTGGCGTCGCGCTGTCAACAGCATCAATCAATCCAATGATTTTCATCCGCATATCGGCAACGGTTTTCTTCTGTGCAGCACACTCTTTATCGACCTTCGCACACTCTGCGATAATCTTTTTCTGTATCGCGAGATGGGGAAGAGGAATTGGATAGCGCATGATTGCGTCTTTGTCGCCGCGAGGCATTTTAAGCCCAGTCTTCCCTTCCATTGCAAAGGAAAAGAAGGCATCGTCACATAGACAGACATTGAGAAATTCCGGCAAACACTTCTTAGCGTCCTTGCTTCGTACCACAAGAACATCAGGCGAACAACCGCCAGATCTGTCGGACAGCCATATTTTTTTGAGATAGGGCCTGATGTTTGAAATGAGCGTATCTCCTTTCTTGTAGGCGACCACCGTCCCAGGAACTGACGCACCTTTGTATGGCGCAATACCGCCTCGAGACGGAAGCATATTGTCCGTTGTAAGATACTCCGCGGCTTTTATCTCCGAAAAAGGAATCCGCTCCCGCACATATTCAGCGACAGAATCAAGATATACACATCCAGGCGGTGGCTTTCCGTATATACGAGGAGTCAGACCAATTGCCTTGTCAAATTTTGGGCGGGAGAAATCAATAAGGTCTTTAAGCGGAACATACTTGGCATAATCCTCTCCGTTTGTAATTGAGGTCGACTCGTCGGCAAAAGACTGGCGGATTCCGGCGGCAATTGTGCCTGGGGCGCGGCGGTTAGCGTCGTCATAGAGCATGCCGCCTGGTGCCTCTATTTGAATGCCCTCCTGTCCACGCCTGTTCGACCACGAATAACCGAGGAATTTCCGCTCCTCAGTCTTGTCGTCCGGCGATTTGACGACCAGCGTTTTCTGTCCGTACACGAGCCCGAATATGCATAGCTTCTCGCGCTCCGTTCCGTCAATGCCGAGGCACCAGTCATAGAAGCGCCTGGATAGCTCTGCCTCCTGTTGAGAATCATCGAGCTTTTTGTACCAGCCCTTCGCTTTCAGAGACTTGATTTCTGCGAGTCCCTGAAATGACTTGGCGTAAAGGCCGAAGTAGTCATGCCCAAACCATTCTGTCCATGCCGCCTCCCTTGAAATGAAGCGGGCGTAGTCGCTCTTGGAAACGCCGATCTGAGCGAGATAGCCATCGAGAATGGACTCGTCCTCCCACCCATCAAGAGACATTCCGGAAATGATCGCGTTCACGCTGTCAACGACAAGCGGAGCGCGACGCGGTGGCTCGTCGTACTTTTCAAGAAAAAGGATGATCGTCTCGGTGGATGTAGCCTGAAAAGTGTTCTTGCCGAGCGCGACGATGGCGCGTATCTTGAAGTTGTCGATCAACTGCTCTCGTGCGCCAACATATGCACCTGGTCCGGTGAGAATAGAGGCAGGGAGAATGATGGCGGCGACACCGCGCGGTTTTAAAAGCTGCGCCGCGCGCTCTACGAACAGAGCCTCGATTTCCGAGCCCTGATCTGTGATGGAATCCAGAAGATCGAAACTGTTGTTTCGTAGGCGAAGATGAGCCTTGAACGCATCAACGGCGTAGGGCGGATTTGCGACGAGTATGCTGAAACGCCCTGGCTCGATTCCCTTTTCGGGGTAATTTTCAAGCCCGTCACCGAACACGATCTGCCCCGCTCCTGCTCCGTTCATATGGAGCGACACCTTGGAGACGCGAGCGAGTCGGTAGTCCTTCTCGACGCCAAACACACACTTCTCGACCCACGAGTTGTCCTTGTGTGGCTTGCCTGACGCCTCCGAGAAGAATGCATTAATCGCTTCTACTCCCTCGGTGAGGAAGTGACATGCGCCGCAGGCGTAGTCAATTACCCAAGGGTGGACAAGTTTCTCGCCGCGACGGACAACGGCATCAAGGGGCAGTGAGTCCCAGATGAATCGGGTGATCGGCATTGCAGTGAAGAACTGACCTTCGTTCTGCTTGAAGCCCTTTGCAAGAAGCTGCTCAAAGAGGTCGCCGAGAAGCTGATCGCGAGCGGGATATACGATGCGATAAGGCTCAAAGAGCTGAACCATCTCAACAAGAATCTTGCTGCTTTGAAGGAACAGTTCCTCGTTGTGGACATCCTTGAACGCAAATTCGTTGTTCGAGTAGAACTTTAGCTTGCGAATCGTCGAGCGAAGATCCTGTATCGCATTTCGGCGGTCGCTTTTGGCGTACTGCGAGAAGAGTCGTTCCGCATAGTCATTCTCCACGTAGAATATCTTCTCGTTCATGAACTGGAGCATTCCGTCGCGGTGGAGTCGCTGAAGGCGATCCTGAAGGGATTCGTAGTCATCAGATCCAACGCGATACTGGAAATCCAGCTCGTCCTCATCTCCCTTTGTAATCTCATCAACAAGCTTGCAGATAAAGAGCGACACGAGTTTGTTGAAGGCGTTTTCCTTGTCGCTCACGTTGTTGTGGCGAAGAATCTCCTCAAATCGATTGACAATGCCATCCTCACGGCTAAACGAGCGGAGGTCTTTCTTGTGGAGACGCCGTAAGCCGATGTTATACGCCTGGGAATCCTTGCCGAAAATTACATCAGGGCATGTCTGTTTGTTGTAAGTAACATCCCATACTTCGAACAGCTGCGCGGCAGAGTGAGCATGAGCGTAGAGATGAACGGTATCGTCTGAAGCGGAGGTCTTCTCCATATTCGGGTCATCGGAGCAATTAATGACGACGATAGAGTTCTCGTATTCGACAGAGCGGGAAACCTTACCATCAACTGTCTGTTCAATAAGATCGGAGGCATAGAGACAGAGCCACTTTGCGCTTCGATCCTGCTGCCAGTAAGAGAAAAGCTGCCCGCCGTCTGCAAAGAGTTGTTTCCTGTACTTCCTGAACTCGTCACCAGCCGTCTTGCACTCAATGATGACGAGAAGCGTATTGTCGGGGGCGTAAACACAGATATCAGCCTTGCCGCTCTTCTGGTCGTGTCCAAGTTGCCACTTCTCTTGAAGGACAATATGTTCGGGACGATATCCCTTTTCAAGAAGACGGTCGACACACTCCAGAACGACGAAATTCTCCGGAGCGGAGAAGTTTGAGGCCGTTTCGTCGCCCCGTCGAAGCTTCACCGGCCATGTTATAGTCTCCTTGGTGAAATCGACGACAATACGACAATCTAGCAGCCCACAATATGGTTTCGAATACTCATTGCCGTCGCTGGACGAAAAGCCAAGCGTTTCAAGCAGGACTTTGAGATTCTTCTTCGTTATCATAGCATTTCTCTTTTGATATTCTTGCATTCGAACCACACACGATTGGACTTGCCTAGTTCATATGCGATCATAAAACGATTCGTTGTAGCGGAATGCGAGTTCCACCGGAACTATGCGCGACATAACCGGGAAGAATCCCGGCTATCTGCGACCCGACCTTCAAGCATTCTAGTTTCAGCATGGCACCCCAACATCCTCATAGCGCGTCGGCGCAGCGGACTTGAGAGAAGAAAAGGCTAACAAAAATGCGTGCCTCGTCGTTCTCTCTCAAGCGAGGCCTTGGCGTGCCTATGTACGAAAGAGACGACAAGGACACGCAAACGGCTATAAACCGTTAGCGTGACCTCGTCAAACTCCGTTCGTACATCTCGTACATTGCGTACGATTGAAACCGCCAAGTCTCGCTTGAACGTCGTTTGCGTGTCAGCGCAAAAATCTTATCGCCTTATCGGGATTTCTCCCCCGCATCGGCTGTTCCCCACACGGCTCGGCACTCGCTTCGCTCGGCTTGCTCGCTTCCCCATGGGTCGCGAGCCCGCTTCGCGGCGGCTACCCCGCCGCGCAAGGACAAGAATATTATAGCAAAAAACGGCGCGGCGAATCTGCCGCGCAAAAATCAGACATTGTTACTGCTGATATTTGATATGAGATTATAGCTCGGACGAAATTGCGACGGATGTGCCGCAGGGAAGCGGGCGCCTCGGAGAGGCGCCCCTACCAAGATGGCGCGACGGATTTGCTGCGCGGGAGCGGAGGGGGTGTTTCGGCGCAATGCGACGCGACGACGAAAAGACGGAAGCGACCCGATTTCGACGCGTCGTCATTTTGCCGAGAGGCTTGACGGCACTGGCAAAATGTGAAAGACCGCGAAATCGATGTCGCCACCGTTGTCAGGCAAACCAGCGCAGCACAGACAAACCAGCCCGACACAAGCAGCTCAGGAGTTCTTAACCCACGCGTGCGCGGGATCCATGGACGAGATGAGCCCGCGGCCCTGCGCGCCCGCCATCGTCCAGAGGTAGTACATCTGGTAGCCAGGTGCGCCGACGAGAGGATGGTAGCCCTCGGCTATCGCGACGGTGTCGTAGCTCTGCACGCGGTACGCCTCGTTGAGCGAGCCGTCCGGCTTGTAGACGGACTGGAACCCGAAGCCCTGCGGCGGATCGAAGAGGTAGAAGTACGTCTCCTCCATGTCGAGCTCGTTCGGCGGATTGTTCACGTCGTGGCGATGCGACGG
>ONVK01000008.1 GCA_900321255.1 uncultured Lentisphaerota bacterium
CTTGTCGGACGCAAAGGCGCACGACGCGGCGACTAGGGCAAATGCAAGAACTGTCTTTTTCATAACTGTATTCCTCCTTGGCAACGCAAATTATATCCTAAATCCACCGCCAGCAGAGAGCTGGTGTGTACCACTTTTTTGGAACTACTGCAATTTGTAGAAAACCGAGGTCGTGCGACCTCGGTTTTCTATCGTTGGACAAAAGGGTGTAGAGTAGAGCGGGACGCCCCCGCAGGGTACGCCCGCTCGGCCTTCGGCTACCCTCAAAACGTGCTTCGCCGTTTTTCGGCGGATACCCCTCATCGAACCGTACGTGCAGTTTTCCCGCATACGGCTCTCCGTGTGGGACCCGTAACGTGTCACTTCCGCCTCCATTGAAGCCAGTGCAGCCCCATTGCCTGTAGTTCTGAGTAGAAGTTCGGCGCATATTTCAAGCCATAGCCCCTTTGGCTCTTCCTGTTGAAATGAAGGTACAGGCGGTTTCGCACGTACCAGTTCACCTTGTCAAACGCCTTCTTCGGATATCCGCATTGGAAGTAGTTTCCCCAGCCGACAAGTATCTTGTTGACCCTCTGCTTGACATATCGGAAACTTGAGGGACAGGCCCCACGAAAGGCCCATTTTTCAAGGGGGTTGCGTTTCTATTCTCCGGGCAACGCTCATGGCAGCAGTGCCAGCAGCTTCGCAATCTCCTTCTGGTCGCGGGTGGAGTAGGAAGTGACGCGACGGCCGAGGCAGTTGATGGACGAGCCGAGCCCGTGCAGCTCGATGTTGTCGGATTTGGAGAATCACGGATGGATGATGGTTGTGTCGAAATCGTTCATGGATTCGACACGAAGGATGGTTGTGTCGTGGGTGTTTGCCAAGCGCGGGATCGTCCGTCTGGCGGCTTCGGGCGGCTGGAATGTGATTGGAAAACAATTGAGGCGTGGTTGTGATTGGCTCGCGGTTGCGTGGCGGTTGAAGGACGGATGAAGATTGGTTGAGGTTCCCGATGGTTGGCGCGGGGTTGGAAAGCGGTTGTGTAGCGGTTGAATTAGCGTTGAGGTAGCCGAAAGGCGGGCGGCTCGGTCGCCTGACGCCTCCCCCGCAAAGGGGGCCGCGCCTGCGGACCCGCAGATTTCGCGCTTGCGGGCGCAGGCAAGGACGGCCACCGTCACGCAGACAGGACGACCGAGAGGATGTTGCGGCCGTGCGAGCGGCGGTAGGCGATCGAAGAGGCCATTCTCTTGACCATGAAGATGCCGAGGCCGCCGATAGGCCGCTCCGCCGCGGGAAGCGTCGTGTCTGGATCGGCGTGCGCAAGGGGATCGTAGGCATCGCCGTCGTCGATGAACGTCAGTCTCACGCCGAGCGGCGTCTCCACGATCTCTATGTCGACCTCGAAGCCGGCGGCGTTGGAGTAGCGCACGATGTTGGAGCACATTTCGTCGAGTATCACGTGCAGCGACGGCAGAAGCGGCGAAAGCTGCTTGTCGCGCAGCTCCTCCCTGCCGATCGTCTCGTCGAGGAACTCCGACGCATTGGCGACGCCTTCCTGCCGCGGCGGGAACTTGCGCGAGTACAGCTTGGGCGGCTTAAGGTAGCGGACGGCCATCACGGTTATGTCGTCGGCCTGCGGCATCCCCTCGGAGAACGCCGCGACCACTGTGCGGACGACGCCGCAGATAGCGTGCGGATCTGGGTCGGTCACGGCGTTCAGCGCGTCGAGCAGCCGCTCCTCGCCGAACAGCCCGTTCTTCGCATCCGTGGCCTCGGTAACGCCGTCGGTGTAGAGGAAGAGAGTCCCCCCCGGCGGAAGACGCATAGTGCGCGCGGCGTACTTGACGCCGTCGATGAACGCGAGGACCGGGCCCGACGTCTTCCGCACGAAGGCGGCCGACTTCGGCCCCGCGATGGCGACGGGCGGGTTGTGGCCAGCGTTTGCGAAGGTAACCACCCCCGTCTCGAGATCGAGCACCCCGACCCACGCCGTGAGGAACATCATGGCGGGGTTGTTGGCGCAGAGCTCGGCGTTCGCCTCGGTGAGCGCCGCGGCCGGGTCTCGCACGGCGAGGAGCGTGTTCTTTATGAGCGTCTTCGCCGTCATCATGTAGAGCGCCGCGGTGACGCCCTTTCCCGACACGTCGGCGACGAGAAAGGCGATGTGCGTCGCGTCGAGGACGAAATAGTCGTAGAAGTCGCCGCCGACATCGCGCGCCGCGTGCATCGCGGCGTCTATCCTGAAGCACGGGCTCTCGGGCGCAGCGGTCGGCAGAGCGGAGTTCTGGATCGTCTTCGCGATCTCCATGTCCTTCGCGCGGCGGTCGTCCTCGGCGGCATAGAACTTCTTGAGCCTGTCGGAGTCGCGGAATATCCTGTCCAGCAGAATCGCGAACGCGCCGAGCACCACGAGGAAGGTCACCCCGAACACGACGGCGAGCATGTTCCGCCCGCCGTAGTACTCGCGCTCCGGCAGCGCGGCGACGAAGCGATGCCCGCCGAACAGAAAAGCCCGGCAGAAGCACTTCTCCCCGAAAAGCGTCTGGACGAACGTCCTGCCCATGTTCTTCCCGTCGGCGATCACCTCGTACCGCCTGGCGCCTTCGGTGTCGTAGCCCGCCTCGGCGAGCGTGCGCGCCTCGCCGCGGTGCCGCGACGGATTTGATATGAGGCGCCCGGTATCCATGTCGGCGCACAGGAAAAAGCCCTTCTCGCCGAGCAGCCATTCGTCGAATATGTAGCCGAGGATCGACGGCAGCATCTTCTTCAGCCGCGACTCCTCGAGCCCGACCTGCACGTACCCGTCGCCGCCGGGAAACGCCGCGGCTAGGTACTTGGCGCGGAAATTGGGATTGCGGGCGTGCGCCCTGAACGGCTGCGAGACAGTCGCCGTGACTCCGTTCGTGAGCTCCATGAATTCGTTCAGCACGGGAGAGGCGGTCATGTCCACGCCGATGCTGCGGGGGTCGTTCGAGGCGATGACGATGCCTTCGCGGGAAACCGTGCTGACCTCGTCAATGTCGAGCTCCTTCGCGCCGGCGGCCATCCGCTCCAGCGACATCACCTGCGCGCTGCCTATGTGCCGCACGGCCGTGCGCGCAATGTGCCCGAGCATCGTGTCGATCGCCCCTGCGACGGTGTCGTGCAGATTCAGGACCGCGTAGTCGAGCTGCGTCTGCGTGTTCTCCTCGGCCTGCCTCGTGCTGACGATCCACGTCACGGTCATGAGAACCGTGTAAAGCGCGGCGACTCCACCGAATATCAACAGGCGACGGCTCATCGGAGCTACTGCTGCGGAGCACCCTGGTCCTGGACGATTTCGAATACGCCGCTCAGGCCCGTCATGTCGAGAACGCCCATGACGATGCTGTTCGGGTTAACGATGACGACGCTGCCGCCAGTCGCCATGACGGTCTTCTGCACGGACATGAGGACGCGCAGCCCTGCGGAGGATATGTATTCAAGCTCCGAAAAGTCGAACACGACGCTCGACACTCCGTCGCACGATAGCTTGTCGGAGAGCTCCGGCGAGGTGTTTGTGTCGAGACGCCCCGCAACCTTCAACGTCAGCTTCCCGTCCTCAAGTTTACTGTCGATCTGAATCATTGTAGTCCAATCACCGGTATTTTACCATATTCCCGCCATGTCACACGGAGATGAGGCCTGGAGACGTCAGCCCCGCCCGGCCGCCGTCGTCGACCTGCCCCACGGAGTCGAGGACGCCCCTGTAGTCGCCGATCACCTTCGTCCACGTCTCAAGCGTGCAGACGAAACGCTCGATCTCCGCGTAGAGGGAATCGACGTCGGTGATGCGGCACGGAAGGAACTGGCACAGGGCGAACCGCCCCGTGTCGGTGTCGAGCGAAAGCGTCGCGCCGCCCGTGCCGCCCAGAAGGTGGTTGGCCTCGAGCATCATCCTGAAAAGACGCTCCAGCCGCTCGGGAGGCGGCTCGCCGAGGTCTCCGACAAGCCCTATGGAGTCTATCTCACGGACATCCGTGATTGCGACGCGGAGCCCGTCCGCCTCGAACACGCACGAGCCGAACTTGTCCGGCTCGTATGCGATGCCGATCTTTCCGCAGAACGACTTGATGATCTCTGTTGCATCCATGCCGCTATTATACCACAATCCGCAGCACGCCGTGCGGAAAATATGCCCGGCGCCCGGTCAGGCAGTGCGCTCTTTCCCGGCGGACAGCTTCGAGGCGGAGACGACCCGTCCCTCGGGCGGAAGGTCTTCGCGCGACTTTCCGCAGGCGGCGAGAACCTTGTCCGTCGTCTGGAAATGGGCTTTTGCGTGGTTCATGAGCCATACCGGCCCTTCCCTGCGCACCATGTCCTCGGCGAGCGAACGGACGCGCGGGTCGGACGACCCGGCGGGCACGTTCTCGCGCCCCTCGGCCGGCGGACCGAACAACTCGTCGCCCATCTTCATGATGTCGCGCAGGAACATCTCGCGCGCTATCACCGACGCGGCGGCGACGGCGATGTCGCTCTCGGCCTTGTGCCGCTGCTCGACCTTGACGGCCTTGCCGCGCGCCTTGAGGGCGCGGAGAATCGTCGCTTCCGTCGGCGCGAACTGGTCGACTACGACGCGCGGACACGACCGGCGCTTCTCGAGGAGCTCCTCGATCGCGGTGCCGTGCGCCCACGCGAGCATGCGGTTGATGTTCCTGATCTTCGCGTAGAGCCTGTTGTACGCGGCGGGGCCGAGCTTCACCACGGCGTAGCCGGTCGGGCCGAGCAGCGCGCGCAGCTTCGCGCCCGTCGAGAGGACGGACTTGTCGGACATCTGCTTGCAGTCCTTCACGCCCATCTCCTGCATCTTCGCGGAAAGCGCCTCGTCGGTGTAGGCGCAGCAGACGACGAGCGGGCCGAAGTAGTCGCCCTTCCCCGACTCGTCGCTCCCGGCGTGCGGCGCGACGAGCTCAGGGTTGAGCACCGTCTCGTAGCCGAGCGTCGCCGCGCCGAGGACGTGCGGCTCGAGGACGAACAGCACGAAGTCCTCGGCCTTCGAGCCCTGCACGCAGAGCTTGCGCCTGCCGTGCTTCTCCTTTGCGTATAGCGTCGCGTTGAAATGGTCGCCTTCAATCGACCACAGCGAATAGGGGACCTCGCGCTTCCGGTAGTTTCCGTTCACCATCACGCCAAGCAGAAGCTCCTGCTGGTCGTTCGTGAGCTCGTACGTGAAGCTCGACTTCTTTGTTCCCTCTGCGTCCATCGGCGATATTATAGCAAATCCGGAACAGATGCGGCTCAGCCGGCGGGGAACGCCGCCTCGACAGCGGCCGAGAATTCGGTGAGGTCGGGATACCGCCCCGCGGCGTACTCGTCGAGCGAAGTCGGCTGAGCGTTCACGATGAACACCTTGCCGCCCTTCTGGAGCGTCAGCCGCGGCAGACCCGCCGCGGGGAACACGGTCAGCGACGTGCCGAGGACGAGCATGACGTCGGCGCGCATCGCCAGCTCCTGGGATTTCGCGAATGCGACCTCTGGCAGCTGCTCGCCGAAGAACGTGATCGCCGGCTTGTAGACGCCGCCGCACCGGCAGCGCGGCACATACGGCTCGCCAAGCCTCTCCACGCCGCCGTTCTCCGCGATCATGGCCGTTATCTCGTCGAAGCTCCTTATGTCGCCGCAGCGGCGGCAGGCGTGGACGATCGGAGAGCCGTGCACCTCGTATACGTTCGACGACCCCGCCTTCTGGTGGAGCATGTCGATGTTCTGCGTGATGATACCGTCGAGACGCCCGGCGTCCTCGAGGAGCTTCAGCGCGCGGTGGACCGGCCCCGGCGAGAATTCGCCGAGCCCGTAGACGAGCTCGCGGCAGCCGCGGTAGTAGACCGACGGGTCGCGGTCGAACCAGCCGATGTCGAATATCCGCTCCGCGTCGGGATTCCGGTAGAGCCCCTTCGGGCCGCGGAAGTCGGGAATGCCGCAGAGCGTGCTCACGCCCGCCCCCGTCATCGCCGCGACGCACTTCGCGCCCTTCAGCGCCTCTGTCATGTCCTCAAGCACCTTTGCCTCCCCTCAGTGGACGAAGAGTATCTCGCGGTATTTCGGGAGCGGCCAGCGCGAGTCGTCGACGAGGCTCTCGAGCCGGTCCACCGTGCGGCGGAGATCGTTCATCGCCGCGACCTGCGCCTCGTGCCTGCTGCGCGAGAGGGCCTTTTCGAGGCGGTCGCACTTGACGTGCAGGTCGTCGAGTCCCGCGCCGAGCTTCGAAGAGAGCGCCGTGAGGCCGCGGATGCCGAACTTGAGCCCGTCAGACTTGGCCTGGCCGAGCGCCGTCGCGAGCCGCGAGAACTCGTCCGCGACTACGGGCCGCACCATCGAGCGCGCGATCTCGAGCGCGATCGACGCCTCGATGCGGATGCGGCGGTGGTAGTCCTCCATGCCGATCTCCCAGCGCGACAGCATCTCCGTCCGCGACAGGACGCCGTACTTCTCGAAGAGCGCGACGTTGCGCGGGTCCTTCAGCGGCGCGAGCGCGGCCATCGTGTCGCGCAGGTTGGGGAGCCCCCTCTTCGCGGCCTCCTTCGGCCACGCCGCGGAATAGCCGTCGCCCGAGAAGATGACGCGCTTGTGCGCCTTGACCTCGTACTGGAGGAGCTTCTGGAGGTTTGCGTTGAAGTCTCCCTTCATCCCGTCGAGCCGGTCGCAGATCGCGTCGATCGACTCGGCGACGATCGTGTTCAGCACCATCTGGCTCTGGGCGCAGTTCTGCGACGAGCCGGGCGCGCGGAACTCGAACTTGTTGCCGGTGAACGCGAAAGGCGACGTGCGGTTGCGGTCGGTCGTGTCCTTCGGGAGGGCGGGGAGCGTGTCAACGCCGACGCGGAGCGCCGTCTTCGCGGCGCCCTTCGTGCCCTTCGCGCCGGTCTCGATCGCGTTAAGGACGGCGTTCAGCTCGTCGCCGAGGAACACCGAGATGATCGCGGGCGGCGCCTCGTTCGCGCCGAGGCGGTGGTCGTTCCCCGCGCCCGCCGTCGTCATGCGGAGGATGTCGGCGTGCATCTCGATGGCGCGGATGATCGCGAGGAGGACCGTGAGGAAGATGGCGTTCTCGCGCGGGTTGTCGCCGGGCGTCAGGAGGTTCCTTCCGCCGTAGGCGATCGACCAGTTGCAGTGCTTGCCGGAGCCGTTCACGCCCTCGAAGGGCTTCTCGTGCAGGAGGCAGACGAGGCCGTTGCGCTCCGCCGTCTGGCGCAGCACCTCCATGATCATCATGTTGTGGTCGACGGCGAGGTTCAGGTCCTCGAACATCGGCGCGAGCTCGAACTGCGCCGGCGCGACCTCGTTGTGGCGCGTCTTCGCGGGGATGCCGAGCTGCCAGAGGCGCGTCTCGACCTCGGACATGAACTTTAGGATGCGCGGCTTGATCGCGCCGAAGTAGTGGTCTTCGAGCTGCTGGTGCTTCGCGGGCGCCGCGCCGAACACCGTGCGCCCCGTCTGGAGGAGGTCGGGCCGCTTCATGTAGAACCGGCGGTCGATGAGAAAGTACTCCTGCTCCGCGCCGAGGGTGATCTCCACATGCGCCTTCGGCTGGCCGAACTTGGCCATGAGGCGCTCTATCGCCCTGGAGACGGCCTGTATCGACCTCAGGAGGGGCGTCTTCATGTCGAGCGTGTCGCCCGTGAACGAGCAGAACGCCGTCGGGATGCACAGCGTCGCCCCGTTCTCGTGGCGCTTGATGAAGGCCGGCGACGTCGGGTCCCACGCCGTGTAGCCGCGCGCCTCGAAGGTAGACCTGAGGCCGCCCGACGGGAACGAGCTCGCGTCGGTCTCGCCGCCGATGAGGTTCCTGCCCGAGAAGCGCTGCACCGCCTGCGCGGGGCCGGTCGGCTCGAGGAAGGCGTCATGCTTCTCGGCCGTGCCGCCCGTCAGCGGCTGGAACCAGTGCGTGAAGTGGGTCGCGCCCTTCCCGATCGCCCAGTCCTTCATCCCGTTCGCCACCGCGTCGGCGATCGACGGGTCGAGGGGCTTCCCCTCGCGCATCGTGGCAAGCAGCTTCGCGGCGACCGGCTTCGGCAGGAATGCGCGTATCGCCTTCTCGGAGAATACGTCTTCCCCGTAGTCCTTGATCTTCATGTCACCCATATGGTTCACTCCTCGACAATGTCAGCTGAAAGGTCGTACACGGCGGATTCCGGCAGCACGAACACGGCGTCCGACGCGCCGACCGTCGCGAAGCACCCGCCGTCGGTCGCATCGCCGACGAGGATGTTGCGCCTTATCGCGTCTTCGCGCTCGAGGTCTATCGCGACCGTGAGCCGCGGTTTTTCAAGCCCATAGCCGCCGAGATCGTCGGCCGAGACCTTCAGCTTCACGATCCTCCCGGCCTCAAGGGGGTTCACCACGCCGAGAACGCGCGCCACGCCGTTCTCGGACACAGTGCCCTTGACGGACGACACCTCGACGCTCCATGCGCGCCTGTCGCGGTCATAGACGACGGATTCCGTCCCGTTCGTGCCGGAACCCGTGACCGAAAGTCTCCTGACGGAAGCGGGGTCTATCTTCAGTATCTCGAGGCTGCGGAGATTCTCGAGGCGGAAACCCGGCCCGAGCGCCGCGCGCGACACGCGCACCTTGCGCTCGTCGGCCGAGATGGAGACCTCGACGCCGTTCTCGTCCGTGTCGCCGCCGCGCAGGGCGAGCACCGCCGAAAGAAGCGAGTCAACCGCCGTCGACGAAGCAGCGGCGGAGATCGGCGAGTCCAGCCGCCACGTGCCGTCCTCGTTCTTGGCGAGCATGCACGCGACGCCGTCGTCGACAATCGACATTCCCGACACCTGCGAAGTCTCGTACGGAAAGAGCCGCGTGTCGGCAAGGGCGGAGTTCCCGGGGGAGACAAGGTCCTTGAGCGCCGCATCGACCGTCACGACCGCCGCGCCGTTGTGGACAAGCGCGTAGACACGGCCTTCGCCGGCGTCGGAACCGAAGGAGATGCGCCTGTCCGAGCCGTCCGTCCCCTTGAGAGTGAGCGTGACGGCGCTTTCCGCGCCGAGCCCGTAGCCCGCGAGAAGCGCGTCCGACGCCTCCGCCACCTCGTTCGAGCCGCCGACCGGCCACACGAAATCGACCGCGCTCGCCGACATCACGTCGGAAAGGAGCTTCTTGATCTTCGTCAAGGACGCAGGGCCCTCGGTCGGCTGCACCATGAGCCACCCGTCGCCCTCCCTCCTGAAGCGCATGAACTCTCCGGCGCCGCGCTTCACGTCGAACGACGCGACGGACTCCTCGCCCGAGGTGAAGAGCGTGCGGCGGCGGAACCCCGACGCCGGGACATCGACCGCGGCGAACGTATTCGAGGGGACGACGAACACTGCGCGCACGTCGTCAATCGCCGCGTAGACGCCCGAGGCGGAGGGGGTGGGAGAGCCGAACGAAATCGCGGCCTCGGACGCACCGGCTCTAATGCGCACGGCGAGCCGCGGGCTCTCGAGGCCGAAATCGGCCCGCGTGCGGCCGAGCCTGAGCAGCTCCTGGTCGCCGAGCGAGTCGTCGAGCGGAGCGTACGCGAGCGCGTCGAGCAGCTTAAGCACCACCGCCTCGTCGACGCTGCCTGCGAACGGCTCGACGAGACGCCAGCTGCCGGTGTGCGTGAGGACAGACTCGACGACGCCGCCGCGCGAGATCTCTATGAGCGAAACAGCGTCGTCGGGGAACGGCAGGAGGCTCGTGCGCTGCACGATCGCTGTGTCCTGGGAATCATTGAACGTGAGGAGGATGTTCACCCCGAGCAGCGCCGCGATGCCGACGGACAGCCAGACGATTATGCGCATGTTCCTCATCCGCGGAATCTCCTTCTCGCGGCGACGGCAACAAGGAAAAGGAACACCGCGAACGGAACCGCCCCCACGAGGACGACGGCGAAGCGGAAGCGCCCCGCGCGGTCGAGCCCGGTGGACAGAACGTTCGCCTCGGCGCCGCTCGCGACCGCCGCGTCAGTCCCCGAAAGATAGGCGACGCAGTTGAGGAAGAAGTCGCGGTTCGCGTTCGCGCGCGCGGCGAGCTGGCCGTTCATCACGAACCCGGCGTCGCCGATCGCGACTATGCGCATCGGACGTATCGAGAGGTCCGCCCCCGCGCCCACGCCGCGCTCAACCGTCGCCGCCACAACAGCCGTCCCCGCCTTGGCGAGGGGCGTGAACTCTATGCGGTCCGCCCCCGCGCCGGCCTCGGCCGCGGCCGAGGGCATGAAGCCGACGGGACGCTCGAGGACTATGCGCGAGCCGTGGAGGGGCTTTGATATCGCATGCTCGGAGAATTCGCCGACGACTACGTCGGTCGCGGAAAGCGTCTTCGCGCCGGCCGTGGACATCTGCGACGGGCGAAGCCCCCACCCGGGCAGAAGCGACGCGACGCCGCCGGAATCCGCGGAGGAGAGGAGCACGAGCATGCGCCCGCCGGCGCGGAGATACGAATCGACGCGGCCCGCCTCGGCGCGCGAGAAGTCCTCCTTCGCGCCGGCCACGACGATGAGGGCGCAGTCGGAAGGTATCTGCGCGTCTCCCGCGAGGTCGATGACCATGTTCCTGTACCCCTCGCGGGCAAGGTCGCGCGCGATGTCGCTCATCCCGAAGGCCCCGTAGTCGTCGCCCGCCGTCTCGCCGTGCCCGACGGTCCAGTACACGTTGCGGCGCTGGGGCGGCATCGTCATGCTCTGTATCGACGACGCGCATATCCTCTCGTCGAACCCGCCGGCGAGAGGCAGAACAACGCTGCGGCGCCCCTTCTCGAAAACGAGGCTTCCCTCTTCTGCGCCGAGGCGCACAAGCCGCTCCGCCGGGCCGAGGTCCCAGAGGGGATCGACGAACCGGAGGTCGATCCTCAGGCCGCCGAGCGAAGCAGACTCGCGCTGCAGCGATCGGAGGAAATGAGCCGTCGGGCGGAAGCGCGCGTCCCTGCGCGGAAGGAAGCACGTGACGGACATGTCGCCGTGCGCCTCGGCGAGAATGCCGCGCGTCCTCGCGGAGAACCCTGTCTCCACGCTGCCGACCGGCAGGTCGATCTTCGTGTCGAGCCTTCCGGCGAGCAAGGCGAGAAGCACGGAAAAGACGGCCGCGAGAAGCAGGGCGAAGGCGGTGGAGATGCGCAGGGAACGGCCTCCGCGGCCGCAGAACCGGCACATGGCGACGTTCTTCGAGGCGACGAAGAGGAAGAACGACGAGAACACGAGATAGGCGACAACAGTCCCCGAGGAGAAGAGCCCGGACGACATGTCCATCACGTGCGCGTCTAAAGGCATCTCCCCGAACACCGTCCTTCCCTGGGGCGCGAGGGCGAGAAGCGCGGCCCATCCGCCACGGGGGATGCCGACGAGCAGGAAAAGCGACGCGCACGCGGCGGCGGCGGCGTGCCGGAACATCGAGCTCATGGCGACCGACACCGCGCACCAGAGGATTCCCTGGAGCATAAGCGCGAGGAAGGCGGGGCAGAAGCCGAGCACGCCGACGCCTGCAAGCGCGGACGGCGCGTAGACGCGAAGCACGGCGACCGTCGCCGCGAAGGAGAGGAAAGTGGCGAACACCGTCATGGTGAACACGCCGAGGAACTTGCCGAGCGTGAACTCGCGCTCCCTCACCGGCGTCGTCAGGAGAAGCTCTATCCGCCCGGTCTGCAGCTCGTCGCTCCAAACGTCCATCGCGAGAAAAGCCGCAAGCGCGGGTAGGAACGGAGCGACGCCCATCGCCCACACGGACGCCACCGAAAGGTTCACGCCTTCGGCCGCGTCGAGACGGAACGCAAAGAGCGCCGCCGACGCCGCGAGAAAGCCGCCGACGGCGAACGCCGTCGAGAAAAGGCTCCTCGCGCGGCCGATCGTGCGGTTCCATGTGACGCGCACGGGGCTCACGCAGCACCTCCCTTGATCGCGGACGAAAGGCGGGCGCGGAGAGCCGTCCTGTCGACGCCGGCGGCCGTAACCGACGCGGAGATGACGCCGTCCCTGAGCACAAGGAACCTGGTCGTCCACTTCGCGAGGTCGTCAAGTTCGTGGCCAGTCGCGATGACGGCGGAAAACGCGGCCGCGGCGGAAAGCACGGGCCCGGCGGCTTCGCGCATCTCGCCGTCGAGCCCCGCGAGGAAGTCGTCGAGCAGCAGAACGCGCGGCCGCAGCAGCAGGGTGTCGGCGAGCGCCACGCGCTTCTTCAGGCCGGCGGAGAGGCTGCATATCGGGGAGCGCAGGAAGTCGGAGACGCGGCACATCTCGCACGCCTCATCGACGCGGCGGCGTATGCGCTTGGGGGGCTCGCCCTTGAGCGCCGCGCGGTAGACGAGGTATTCCTTCACGGTCATGTCCTCGTAGAGCGAGACGCGCTCTGGCATGTAGCCGAGCTGCCTGCGGTAGCGCAGGGGTTTCGCGAACGCGTTCTGCCCGTCCACCATGACGACGCCGGAGTCGGGCGCGGCGAGGGTCGCGAGCACCTTGAGGAGCGTCGTCTTGCCGGCGCCGTTCGCGCCGACGACGCACACGACCTCGCCGGGGGAGACGACAAACGACACATCCCGCAAGACTGGTTTCTTTCGGTAGGTAAACGCGATGTTTCGCACTTCGAACATTGGCAGTGATATTATACCAAAAATTGCGGGTCGCAGACCGATCGCCCAAAAAGCGTGGCACAATTTGTGAGGCGGTGGCCGAAAGCTCCTCTTCATGGAGCCTCGGCGAATACGCCGTATCCATTCGCTCGGACTTTCGCTCCACCGCCTCACTTACCGCCGCACAAACCGCGGCAGATTCGCCGCGCCACCTGCCGGACGAGGAGATTCCGGGCTGGGATTCTCCAAAAGCGCCCGCAGGTCGTCAAAGCGCGAAAACGCGAGATCGTGTGGAGAAACGCCAAGCCGGACGCACAGCGCGGCGGCACGGCCTACGACCGTCCCCGTCATCCCGCACGTGTTCTCGACACGGTAGGAGCCGAGCGCCGCATAGGTGCCCGATATGTCCTTGCCGGCCGCGAAGAGATTCGGCACGTCTTTCGAATAGAGGCACCTGAACGGAATCGCGAACGGCTTGATTTCGACGCGCTTCCCGCCTGGGACGGCCCCTCCCGTGCGGAAAGCCCGCCCCGGGAACTTCGCCTCGACCGCCGGCGCCGGCATGTGCTGGTCGAGAAACCACGTCGTCGTGACGACACCGTCGTCGAACTTGCGCCCTTCCAGCATGTCCGTCGCCGTGACGACATAGTCGCCGACGATGCGGTGCGCGTCGCGCTTGGCGAGAATGTACCCCATCCAGTAGATTTCGGCCCGGGCGTAGTTCCCGGAATACTCCGCCTTGTTCTTGAGATAGTCCCACAGCCCGTAGATCGCGCGGAAGTTCCAGTCGCGGATAGCCTCCCCCTCCTTCACCGGATCGCGGTAGAAGCCCGAGCCCCAGCTCCAGTTGCCGGAAAGAATCCAGTCCGGCTTGCCGATTTCGGCGCCCACGAGCGCGTCTTCGTCGCGGTCGATCGTGAGCGCCCACGGACAGCGCGGGAACGGACGTGCGCCGTCCGCATTGCGCGCGAACCACAGGCACGACGACTCGAGCCCGCCGGCTTCCCGGCGGCAGCCGCGAGGCGGCGCGAGCTCTTCGCCCGTCTCTTCGAAACATTCCGCGTCCCAGCGCGTCTCGGCGCCGGCCTGCTCGGCGAGCGAGGCGTCTCCCGTCGCGTCGCAGAAGAAAGCCGCACGGACGCGAAAGCGCCGCGACGAGCGGATGTCGTGGAGCACGACGGACGCAATCGCGCCGTCCGCGCACCTCTCGGCCGCCACGCAGCGCGTCGACGCGAAGACGGCAAGATTCGTCTCGGCCCGGAGCCACGCGCGCACACGGCCGTCGTCAAGGATGTAGCTGTCCGCCAACGCCGGCCCCTGGTGCTTCGGCATCATCGCCCAGAGTTCGCGCATGTGGTCGGCGTTGCGCGGAAACGGCGGCAGGGCGAGGCCGCCGTGAGGCCTCACTCTGCATTCGTTCGAGCCGTTGCCGCCGAAGAGCGGACGGTCCTGCACAAGCGCGGTGCGAAGCCCCTGCCGCGAGGCGGCGACCGCCGCGCACATGCCGGCGAAGCCACCGCCCACCACGACGAAATCATACATGCCGCCGGACGCGACCTCGAACGCGGGACGCCTTGGCCGCGCATTGCCCTTTGCAAAGCAGAGCGCGTCGACCCGCCCCTCGAATCCGGTCAGGTCGCAAAGCCTCACCTCCGTCGCCCCGGCGACGCAAACCGTCCCGCAGTCTTCCCAGTGCCAGGCGCCCTCGCCGACGCCGAGCTCCTTCGACGTCCAGCCGCCGACCTTGACACGGAATCTGCCGGGGCCCTGCGGCGCGACCCAGTCGCGTGTGCGCACGAAGAGCCGCCATTCGCCCTTCTCGCCGAAGTCCACCGTCGTGACGGCGTCTGCGACAGGCTCGCCGATTCCATGCGCAAGGAGATAGGGGGAGCCCATCCGGTCCATGAACTGCTGGTCGACCACCCACCCGCCGACCGACTCGAACGACTCCGCTTCAATGAAAACCTGGCCGTCCGAGGCGGCGGATGAAGCGGCGCAGACAAGCGCGACGGCGGCCGGCAGAAAAGACCTGAACATCACCGCACGATGATTGTCAGACCGGGAGAGGAAGACGCCTCGCAGCAGCCGATGTCGATACGGCCTACAGTGCGCGGATTGCCGAGAACATCGACAGAAGAAGCGAGCGCAAAGGCGCTCGAGCCCGTGTTCACCAGCGACGAGCCGGACGCCGGAATCCACGTTCCGTCCTTGAACGAAATGCCGTCCGTCACCATGCCCGTGTAGTCCGAATAATCGCACTGTGCGTCTTTTACGGCGCAGTGGGAGACGCGCTCCGCGCCGAGCGCGACGTCGTTCGTCGTCACATATTCCCCGCCCTGCTCGAACTGCCTCGCATTGTCCGCAAATGCGCAGTTCACGATCGAGCCGGAGAAATCGCCGCCGACCGCACATGCCGGGCTTAGAAGTGCCAGGTCTCCGAAATATTCGCCGCGGCATCCGGCAACTGTGCAGTTTCGGGCAGTAGCCCCGCCTTTGATGTACAGTCCGCACGCCGTTGAGCGTTCCCCGCTGTTCCAGATGTTCACATTGCGGCAGTTCGCAACCAGACAGCTTTCGGCAACGGCCGTTCCCGACAAGGCGATTCCACAGAACCTGCGACAGACGATGTTGGACACAGTGCAACAAACAACGAGCCCACCATCTGCCTCGACCGAGCCGTTGCCGCTATAAGTGGTCCTTTGCACATTTCTGAACACGCAGTTGCTGACAATGCCCCCATTATGCACAATCACGGTCGCCGCACCGCTGCTTTCCTGCCATTCACCCTCAAATACGAGTCCACTCACTTCTCCGCTTGCGATTTCAAAGGCAGAATAACTGCCGCCGCCGGAACGTGTCAGGATGGCATTCCCGTCGCCCTTAATCGAAATCCCGTCGATCAATCTCTTCTCCGACAGGGCGTAGTTTCCGCCGGCAACCCGGACGATGCCGCCGGCGGGGCATATGGCAAACGCATCCGCAAGAGTCACGGCCGCGGTGGAAGCTGTCGCATATGGCTTCACTGAGTTAGCGGAGGAGGAATCCACGTATACTGTCTTGTCCGCAGGATACACTATTATCTCGCCTGCATACTGTGCTGTCGCGGTTTTGTCCAAGGCATCCGTAACCGTTACCGATGGCAAATAGACACCAACATCCGCGAGGGTCAGCGAGCCGGAGCTGTTCGTCTCGTCTGTCTCGCCATCGCCGTCGAGCTCGAACGCGTACGACAACGGCTCAGTATACGAGCCGCCGATGACAGCTGTCAGCACCACCGTCGCGGGCTGAACGGCTGTCGATGCGCTCACGCTCAGCGCAACTTCCATTTCGTCACCGGCTATATACTCCACCGCCCCGATCGCGGCCGGAGAGGGGCGCGAATTCCCGTAAAGGTCTAATTTAGGCGCGTTCGCGTTAGCCTTGCCGCGGCACGGCGATGCTGCATAGAGGTCAAGATTGTTTTCCTTAAAAAGCGGATCGCCCGCGATATTGCCATCCCCTTCAATGCCAGATATATCCGTCATGAAGTTGTACACGAAGACCGTTGTCGGGACAGGCAATCTATAGGCGCCCTTGGTATATGTGCCAACGCCCCAGTCGGCCGGGGAAGGCGACGTTTTGCCCTTCGTGTTACCGTAGATGATGTTGTTCTCGACAACGACAGTCGCCGACCCGTCTACATAAACGGCCTGCGTCTGGTAGTTGGCGGTATCCGTGTACGAACGGTTGTTGACGATTGTATTGTTCCGTACGACGGCGTTTCCAGATGCATGGACGCAGATTCCGGGGTAACCGTTGCCCGCACCTTCGTGTCTATTATCGGCAAAATAGCAATTCTCTATGCGACTGTCGCCTTTCACCCAGACACGCGGCCCGTTTTTGGCATAATTATTTGTGACAATGCAGCAGGAAAAAATCAGGTTCTGCGCAGCATCGGACATAGCGTAGTTTGACACAAGATTTCTTTCGTTCCACCGACCGGATATATCATTCCCGTTCTGACGGAAGACGCAGTTGCTTATCGTGCAGCCCGTGCTGACGGCCAACCCGATGCAGCTGGCATAAGTGGCGCCGCACCTTGTTATCGTGACCGAATCCAGCGTCGTGCCCTCTGCGGCAAACTTGACAACTTTGCTATTATTGCCGTCGATGATCGACAGATCCTTGCCGTTGCGGGAAGTAATGGTGATGGCTTTTGCCACTTCAAGGTCGGCCGCAAGGACGTATGTCCCGACATCAAGGATGACGGTATCGCCATCGGTGGCGGCCGCCGCGACGCCATCTGCGATGGTCGTGCACAGCGTCGCGCCATCGACCCACGCCTCGGAAGCCGTCTGCGAAACGCAGATCGTCGCGGCTCGCAGCGTCGCCGCCGCGAACAGCGAGGCCGCGCCTGTCGCGCTCCTGACAACATGGCAAAACGTCTCGTTCGTCATAATCCTGCCTTTCGTTAGTTTCAACTACATGATATTCTACACGTCGGCTCGCCATTGCGCAACTGTACGAAAGTACATTCCGCCGATCGGTCCACGCGCCGTCACCTCTCGGCCGATGTGCCGCCGGCGTCGCGAAAGCGCAGGACGTTCGCGGCGGGCTTGAAGTCGATGAGATCGAGCTTCGCGCGGTTCATGCCGACGGAGATCGCCCGAAGCTTCACGGGATAGTCGATCTTCTTGTCGCCGCCTTCGCTGACCCACTGCTCCGACACCGCGCCCGGGCTGTGCTCGACGACAAGCGCGTTCTCCCGCAGCGAGCAGTGGCAGTAGGCCCACCCGTCGAAGTTCACGGCGAGGTTCCCGGGCCAGTCCATGATGTCGCAGCACCAGTAGCCGCCGGTCGACTGGTTCTTGAAGACCTCGCCCTGCGCGTCTTCGATCTCGAAGCGCACCTGCCCCCAGTTAGAGTCGCCCTTCACCCACACGCCTATGACGTCCGGCTCGCCTTCGAGCGGCACCGGCTCCCTGAGACGCATCGTCGTGTAGCGCGTGACATAGCGGTCGACATATTTGTTCTTCGGCGGCGTTGCGGACGGCGGCAGCCGCAGCTCGACGCACCGTCCCTTCTCTTCGTCCTCGACGGTGGAAATCTCGAAAGTGTCGTCGGGTTGCAGGTAGGGGAGGAATCGGTGGTGGGTCGACGCGAGCGCCGGGTCGGGAGCGAGAGTCAGCGCCGCCGCGTCGTCGAGCGGTGCGGCCACCTTGGCGGCTGCCGCTATCTTCCCCTCGCCGGGATAGGTGCGCGCGCCGGCGCGAACGGACGCAAGCGGCTTGTCGGTCAGCAGATAGCACGGCGACGTGCCGCCTTTGACGACGGATGTCCCGCCTGGGAGACGCTCCTCCGAGCCAAGCATCCGCACGACGGTGCCACCGCCGCCAACACCCAAAAAGCCAGCCGCCGCAGTCACCTCGAACTCAATGTCGCCGCGCGACGCCCAGAGCGCCGTCGCGAACCTTCCGTCCTTCCTGCGGAACTCGACGGCGTAGACAGTCGTCGAACCCGTGTCAAGCTGCCGGACGAACGTGACGCCGTCGAGCGCCTTCGTCAGAACGCCGTATGCGACGAGCGCGGGCTTTGGGTACTGCCAGGGCGAGCGCCATGCGAGCCCCGCGCCGCCCCAGAGCCCGTTGTAGTACCCTGAACTCGTGTCGAAGAACACGCCGGGGCTGATAAGCTCGAATCCGTGCGCAAGCGAGATGAGGATGTCGCGCATATACCACTCGGCCTGCTTGCGGATCCCGAGATCGCGGTCCGTGCGATAGACGAACTCCCATGTGCCGTTGCATCTCGGCCGGACGCCGGAGATCGCCTCTGCGGCGTCCATAGTCGCCTGCATTCCCTGAAGGCCGGTGTCGATCATCCGCTCTGGCACGACGGTCTGCGACGGCGTCTCGATGCCGATGCGTCCATAGGCCTGCGGATCGGCCCCCGCGCGCATCGGCCCGATCACCGCGCCGGCCGACCATGTCGAGTTGCCGATCTGGAGCTTCAGCCCTGGAAAGTGCTTCTTGAGGAGGCGGTGGCATTCGTTGATGTACTTCGCGTCGAACGCCGCGCCTCTGTAGGCGAGGCCTTCCGGCACGTCCATGCCCAGCAGCTCCTCGGCGATGAACCCAGGCGGCGCCGACTCGTGCCAAAGCAGAACCTGCGGCACCGCGTCCGCAGGAAGCTTCGAGAGGCTGGTGCGGATGCTGTCGACAAAGAACTCCTCGCCCGACATCTCAATCGGCCGCCGCTCCTTGCCCTCGCCCTTCCAGACCTTCTGCGGCAGAAACACGCCCTTTTCGTAGTCGAACGTCGAAGGAGACCGCCGCGGCACATGGAAGTTCCCGCATCCAGTGACGTCGTAGAGGTCGTAAAGCGCCTGATCGACCGTCTTCGTCCGGCTGCCCGGCTGAGTCTTCGAGAAGCTGTTCCACGAGAACTTGCGGATACCCGTCTTCTGCATGATAGGCCCGCCTACCGCCGGATCGCCCGTCGAGCCGTGGCAGTTGAACCACCAGACGGCATAGGGCGACTCGCGGCGCGTCGCGAGCCGGCCGGCGGGCGGCATCACGCCGAGCGCGCCGTCATGTCGGAAGAGCCACGCGCCGTCCGGCCCGAAGAAGTCGAACGCGAGGGAAAACCACCCCTGCGGAACCTTCCCGAACGCAACCGACACGGCGTTCGTCTCGCCGGCGCGGGAGGCCTTCCACCGCCCTTCGCCCGAGAACGCCTCGACACCGTCGATGTCCCGCGCCGTCCACTTGACGGAGCCCGGGCCGGGCCATGCCGCCACGACGTCGAGCGCCATGCCCTTGCCCGGCTCGTCCGCCGTGAAAACGTTCCCGGGGGCCGTCTCGCGCACGACGACATCGTACGGCGCGCGCTCGAGCGTCGCGCCGAAGATGTTGAACGCGCTCGTCGAATTGGGGTCGGGTTTCATGGAGTTGTCGAGCTGCTGGAAGTTCTTCCATCCCTTGCCCGTGAATTCGAAGTCGAGGTAGTCGTTCTCCCGCGCCGCGCAGTCGAGTATGCGCCCGACCTTGAGCGGCACGGCGACCGAATAGAGCGCGGCCACCTTGCCGCCGAACGCGACTTCGCCGACTTTCCGGCACGACTCGGGCACGCCGCGCCTGAAATCGAGAACGGTGTCGCCCATCATGTTTCCGCCGACGCCGTTGCGCTCGTAGCGTCCGAGGCGGACGGTCAGCACCGCCTCTTTCGACGGATCGGGATCGAGCGCGAAGAGGACATGGGCCTTGACGTATGTCGCGGACGGCACGCGGTAGTGGATCGCCATCGGGAACCCGAGATCGGGCGAACGGCCGTGGTACTCCTCGACCTCAAGCGCCCAGTTGCCCTTGCCCTGGCGGCAGATGCCGACATCCGCCGAATCGATCGGCCTTGCGACGTTCACCGGCGCTTCGCCGAATTTGCCGAAGCCCGGCTTGACGCCCCTGAGCTCGCCGGCGGCCATCGCCTTCGCGCGCGGATTCGCCGCGAAGTCGAGAGGCAGGAAGCGCTGCGCGTCGTATTTCGCGCCGCCATCGGCGACGGCGTACTTCACGCCAGCCGAGGGACGGAAGAAAAGCGCCGAGACATCCGAAGGAAGCCGAGCCTTGAGCGAGCCGTCCATCCAGAGTTCCCACGCGCCGCCTGCTCGGCGAAAGGCGCAGAGCGTGAAGACGTGGCGCGAGGCCGGCGGCAGCGAATCCCACTCGCGCAGGATGTCGTATCCTGACGCGACCATGTTGCGCGCTCCTGTTTCCGAATTCTCGGTGAACGGGCGCATATTCGGGCGGACGAACTGCGAGCCGAGCGGACTGCGTTTGAACTCAAGCGCGGCGTCGGGCTTCCCCGCCGACAGCGCGGCTATCGTCCCGGTCCAGACCGTCTCCTTGCCGTCACGCCCCTTAAAGCCGACGGAAACCGTGCGGTTCGTGTTGCCGTCGAACGTGAAGCGGACACCCGCCGCCGCACCCGGGCCGATCGCCACGCTCTCGCCGCCTTTCGCCGTCAACGCGCCGGCGAGCGGCTGGGAGAGCGAGCGGAAGTCGGCGAAGTGCCGCCTGACGGGAAAGTAGAACAGCGGCTCTTCGCCTGTCGTCGCGCGGAAATCGGAAATCTTGAACCTACCGCCCGGGAAACAGGCGATGTTAAAAAATCGCGGCGGGCGGGCGAGCTGCTTCTTCGCGACGCATGCGGGCGTCTTTCCCCTGTCGGACGCATACCAGACCTCGAGGCTGCGCCCTGCGACCTTCACGCCAAGGTGGTGCCAGCCTCCCGGCATCGGGTCTATCGCCGCACCGGCAATGGCCTCGCTCGCGACTTCAGCAGTCTCCCTCGAACCGTCCGGGTCGATAAACGCGAGGGCGAACCGCGACGGCTCCTTCCCGAGCAGCGAAAAGCGCATCGAGACGTTGAGCCGCCCGTCGTCCGGCACGGCGATGGGCGAGGCGAACACGTCGAGCCGACGGGTTGCGTCGCAGACGAGCTCGCCCTCGATTTTCCAGACGCCGTCAACGCCTATCGTGAGCCCCTTGTCACGCGTGACGACGGGCGCATAGTCGGAATAGTTGAGAAAGTTTTCTTCGAACAGAACCTTTCCCGAAAGTTGTTGCGCCGCCGCGCACAGCGCAGCGAAGACGAGTACCACACTTCTCATTTGCGATTCCCCTTTTCTGCCTTGCCCTTTACCTTCTTCCACACGGGAAGCATTTCGGTGAATTCTTTTACGTCCGGCCCGAGTTTGCAGCCTGAGAAGACGAATTCGGCCTCCTGCTTCGCGGATTTCTTGCCGGTGACGTTGTTGGGAGGCACGCCGACGATCACGCCGAATCCCGACTTGAACGCGCATTTCCTTAATTCGACCATAGTCTTCCCGCCGCCCGGAAGTTCGCCGCGGAAGTCGTTGAAATAGAGAAGCGAGCCGCATGCGCCGGCGCCGTTTCCCCTGCATCCTTCGAACAAGATGTCCCCGGCGGAATAAGACGGGATCGAGAAGAACGCCTCGCCCCCCACGTCAAAGACGCAGTTCCTGAAGACGGCGTCGACCCTTCCGGCCCAGTAGCCGATGCCGATTCCCGACATCCCCTTGAACGTGCAGCCATCGAACTCAAGTGATGTCGTGCCCTTCTGCGCGGCAGGCGATCCACCGATGCGGCAGTCGTCGAAAGTGCATCCACTGAAGACGGATCGTCCCGGCTGAAGCCCTGTTATGACGCACTTGGCGAACGTGCACTTTATGAACCTGTTCGTGCCGGACAGCGCCTTTATCCCTCCGCCCGAGACGGCTACGCCCAGCCAGTCCGCCGCCGAAAGCCCCGTTGCTTCCGTGTCTTCGAGCGAGCACCCCGCCATCATCGGCACCCTGATCGTGCGATTCCTGAAGCGGCATCCGAACAGACGGGCCGACGGGCCGAGGTTCATCTTGAAGTCCGCGCCGCCAGACGTGAAGTCAAGCCCCGAAAGCGCGTAGTCCCATCCAAACCAGAACCTGCGCGGGCTTTCGATCGTTATGCTTTCTCCGTACCTGTTGTTCTCGAATCTGCCGTAGCCCGAATAGCCGCGGCTCTGGCAGTGGAACGTCGCCCGGCGGATCGTGTTGTTCCTGACGCAAGGCGAATAGTTGCGCGGCCACAGGAAGATGTCGCAGTCGTTGCCCTCGAAGACGAAATTGTGCCCGGCGCACGCGAGAAGCGAGTTGTTCACCGGATTGTCGACGCACCTGTTGCCCCTGAACGTCACGTCCTGCATCATGTCCCATCCGTCCTCGGCATCGAACGCGCATTTCGCCAGCGCCCGGCCGCAGCGCGTGAACGTATTGCTCTCGAACAGCATGTTTTTCATGGCGCTCGCGGCGTAGCCGACGCAGCGGCAGTTGTCGAAGACGCAGCTGCGCACTGTGCAGTTCCTCGGCACGCACCAGTTTGCGAGATGGCAGCCGCCCTTGTACGCCTCCTCGATCTTGTCAACGGCAAGCGAGAAGCGGATGAACTCCGCATTTTTCGGGACAGGCACGGTGCGGTACTGAAACAGCGTCTCGGACGAGAGGAACTTCTTCTCGCCGTCGTACCAGCAGCAGGTCATCGTCCATGAAGCGGCGCAGATTCCCTGATAGCCGAGCAGTCGCGTCACCTCGAGGAATTCGATGCCCTTGATGCGGAAGAAGTCGCAGGTAAAACGCCCCTTTTCCGATTCATCGACCTTGCCGGTCTTCGCGTCCAGGCCGCCCGCCGTCCAGCCCCGATTGGGAATGGGCTTCGGCCAGAAGCTGGACGTCCCCTTCCCGTCGCGTCCCTTGCCGAGCCCGTTGCCCCCGCCGTAGCCGGTTATGTTCTTCACCGTCACGTTTTCGACGGAACAGTATTCGACGTCGCCGGACATCGAGAAGCCCATCGGCCACTCGGAGTTTTTTTCGGACCCTTCGTAGTCGTGTTCGTCCACGTCGCCTTCGAGCGTTCCGTTCACGAGATGCGCATCGCGGACGCCGTTCTCGATCGCCACCATGACGGAGCTGCATCCCGTGAAGCCGTTTTCCTTCAGCGTCGCGCCGTTCAAGTCGAGCGTCATGCCGTCGGGTATCGAGATCTTGCGGAATGCGCTGATGCGATACGCGCCGGGCAGCAGCACGACCTTGCGGAAGCCCTCTGCGGCCTTGTCGTCAAGGAGCTTCTGCAGCCCCTCCGCCGTGGCGACCGCCTCGGGCTCCGGCTTGATGACGCGCTCCAGGCCGTCGTCGTTGCGTATCGAATACCGCGCAAGGTCGGCCGTCTGCATCCTGTACGTCTGCCGTGCCGGAATCTCCAGGTCTTCCGGGGTGACTACGCGGAACTTGTGCCAGACGCGATGCGACTCGCGGCCCTTTTTGTCCGACGCCCAGATCGAGAATGAGTATTCGCCCTTCGGAAACGGCTTGAACTCGAAACTCCCGTCGCCGGATGGAAGGTTCCTTAGCGTCCTGCCGCGCGTCTTCCCGTCGGGGCATGCGATGTCGATGTGCACGTCGAAGCGGAAAGTGTCGTCGCCGAAGCGCACCTTGGAGTTGTCCCAGTCCGTAACGAAAAACGAAATGGCGACCTTCTCCTTC
The DNA here is from genome assembly GCA_900321255.1 of uncultured Lentisphaerota bacterium. Classification (GTDB taxonomy): domain Bacteria; phylum Verrucomicrobiota; class Kiritimatiellia; order RFP12; family UBA1067; genus UBA1067. The sequence continues at coordinate 23,594 of ONVK01000008.1, forward strand.
GTCGTGACCGTCGGCTTGACGTGGTACGTCGCGATGTACGGGAACTTGAGGTGGTCCGGCGCGACGTACCACGAGACGGGGAGCGACGCGAGCTCCCTGCGGACGTTCGTCGGATCGGTGAACTCGCCCGGCACGACGGGCGCGGCGGATGCACCTAAGACCAGCGCAAACGCGGCAAGGCGGAAAACAGAGCTATACCAATTTTTCATGCCGCTATTTTACAGCAAAGTCGTTCCACCGGCAAGTGGACTAAAGTACACCCATGATTTTTGCGTCTGCGGCGCGGAAGCTGTCGGTTTTTTGATAAAATATGAATGTCATGAAACGCGCGATCATCCTGGCACTTGTCGCCTCTGCGGCCCTCGCCGCTGCGGGGGACGGGCTTATGCGCACGGCGGGGGAAGTGAACGCCTTTCTCGAAGGAGGCATCGCGGGACGGCGTGACTTCGTGATTGAAGGACGCATCTCCTACAGGGCCGGGCATGCGGTGGTCGTCGAAGACGCATCGGGCCGCGTCTACTGCCCGAACCTCCGCGGAGAGCCGCCGCCGTGCGGCAGCCGCGTCAAGGCCTTCGGCGCCGCCACGCGGCCCGAACCGGACGACTCGGTACCCTTCCTTCTGCGCAACGAGCCGAGCATATCCTGCCGGCGAATCGAAGTGCTCTCCGCCGGGGATGAGCCGGAGCCTGCCTCTACAAGGCTCGCCGACATCGACCCCGAGCGGTTCCATCTGCGATTTCTCCGCGTGCGCGGCCTCGTGATGGACGCGGTCGAGGACGACATCGACCCCGACTATGCCGTACTCCTTCTGCGGGACGGCGACGCAACCCTTCCTGTCGCGGTGCAGCGCGAAGGCCGCGCCGACGTCAAGACGCTTGTCGACGCCGAGATCGAGGTGTCGGGCCTTTTCTGGAACAACCTCAGCAGCAAGCGCAAATTCACAGGCCCCATGCTAACCGTCGCGACGACGGACAAGCTGACTGTCCTCGCCGCGCCGCCAGACGACCTCTTCGTCGCGCCGCCGCTCGAAACCCTTCGCTACGTGAGCCCGACGGAAGTCGCGCGGCTCGGCCGCCGGACCGTCAGAGGACGCGTGCTGGCCGTATACGGGCGGAACAAGCTGATGGTCGCGACGGACGACGGCCGTTCGGTTTCGGTGGAGCTCGCCGGAGACGCCGCGCCGCCCGAATGCGGATCGTACGTGGCGATCTCGGGGCGGCCGCGCACAAACCTATGGCAGATCAAGCTTGCGATGTCCGTCTGGCGCGCCGAAACTCCGCCGCAGGGCAAGGCCGCGCCCAGCCTCGACGACAGGGGAGTGCAGAAAACCGCGATGATCGAGGACATCATGAAGCGGCGCGACGACGGGCGCATGTTCTACAATCTGGAATACAACGGATTCCCGGTCTCGGCGACGGGCGAGGTGATCAGCCTGCCGCCGCCGGGCGACGCGGACGGACTGATGCTCGTAGACTGCGGCGATTTCGTCGCGACAGTCGACGCAGGCGCACATCCAGGAGCCTACGACGGCGTTGAGCTCGGCTGCCGGGTCCGGGTCTCCGGCATCTGCATCATGGACGGCCCGTCATGGTCCGCCGAAAACATCTTCCCCCGAATCGAGAACTGCCGGATTGTCGTGCGCGGCAAGGCCGATGTCGCCGTCGTCCGCCGGCCGCCGTGGTGGACGACGGGCCGCCTTGCGTGCGCCGTGGCGTTTCTCCTGGCCGTAGTCGCGGGCGTGCTCGTGTGGAACAGGGCCCTGACGCGCCTTGCCGTGCGGCGCGGACGCGAGCTGATCCGCGAACAGATCGGCCGCGAACGGGCGACTTTGCGCATCGGCGAGCGCACGCGCCTCGCGGTCGAGCTGCACGACTCCCTCTCCCAGTGCCTCGGCGGCCTCGCCTGTCAGCTTTCGGCCGCTAAGACGCTCGCCTCGCTCGACCCCGCGAAGGCGGAACGCTGCCTCGGCGCGGCGGAACGGATGCTCCAGTCGAGCCGCACGGAACTTCAGCGCTGCATTTTCGACCTGCGGGGCGACACGCTCGGCGAGGCGGACTTCTCAAAGGCGCTCCGCAAGGCGGTCTCGCCGATCGCGGGCGACGCCCATGTCGAAATCGACCTTGACGTCAACCGCGCCCATCTGAGCGACTCGGTCGCGCATGCCGCGATCTGCGTCGTCCGCGAGCTCGTCTCCAACGCCATTAGGCACGGCGGCGCGACGACGGTCTGGATTTCCGGCGAGAACCGCGAACGCGCGATTTCGCTCGTCGTGCGGGACAACGGGCGCGGTTTCGACACGCGTCGCCGCCCAGGGCCGCAGGACGGGCACTTCGGGATCGAGGGAATACGCGAGCGCGTTCGGCGGCTCGACGGGGCTTTTGAAATCGAATCCGCGCCGGACAGGGGGACTGTAGCGCGAGTCAGGCTGTCGCTCGACGGCGAAAAGAGATGACCGATATGTCAGCGAAGAGGAAAATAGGCATACTGCTTGCAGACGACCACGCACTGATGCGCATGGGTCTCAGGACGCTAATCGAAGTCCAGCGCGACATGGAAGTCGTCGGCGAGGCGGAAGACGGCGAAGAGGCGGTCAGGGCGGCCGCCGCGCTAAAGCCCGACATTGTCGTCATGGATTTGAGCATGCCGGGCATGGACGGGGCGGAGGCGACGCGGCGCATCCTGAACGATAGGCCGGACTCGCGAATCATCATCTTGACGGCATTCGCCGATTCCGCCGACGTCGGGCGCGCTATCGCCTGCGGCGCACGCGGCGCCCAGATGAAGGGAGGCCCGACCGACGCACTGCTCGACGCGGTGCGCACGGTCGCCGGCGGCGGAACGGCCGTCGCGCCGGAGATCCGCCGCATGCTGGCCGAGGATCTGGAACCGGTGGAGCTCTCCGACCGGCAGCGCGAGATCCTCGTCTCCGTCGCGCGCGGACTCACGACATCCGACATCTCGGTCCAGCTCGGCATCTCGCAGAGCGGCATCAAGCAGCACATCGCCCACATCTGCGAGAAGCTTGGCGCGGCCAACAGGTCGGAGGCCGCCGCCATCGCCATCCGCCGCCAGATGATAAAGATGTGACCATACACGGCCAAAAGGGTCGGATTGGATCATTCGATACATGATCCTTTTGATTTGATACATATGCCGGGAAACTCAGATTTCGGCGGGGGTATGGGCGATGCGGCTCGCAAGGGCGAGCTCCTCGGGTTTGCCGTAGCCCCACGTGACGCCAACCGATTCAATGCCGTTGTCCTTCGCCGCCAGGAAATCGCTCTTCGTATCGCCGACGATCGTGCAGTCACCGGGCGCTGCGGCGTATTTCCGCATGAGAAACGCGAGAAGCGCCGACTTCGTCATCTTGCCCACGGCGGGATCGTCCTTGAACATGTCGCCGGCGTAGATCCCGTCGAAGACCCTCTCCCAGCCGAACTTCCGCGCGATGAGCACTGCGCCGACATAGCGCTTGTTCGTCGCGACGACGACCGTTGCGCCCGCCGCCTTCAGCGCGCGAACGCGGTCGACGATCCCCGGATATTCGACCGTGTTGGGGAAGCCGTCGTTGTCGTAGTGCTCCCCGAAGCCCTTTCGTATCGCCGCGCCGAGCGCATCGGTGTAGATTTCGGGGAAAAGGGCCTTCGCCATGTCCTCGATCGGCGGGCCCGCCACGAAAAGCTCGTCGAATCGCGGGCACTCGAGGCCGAGGTCGGCGAGCGTGGCCTTCCACGCCTCGCGGATGTCGCGGTCGGTGTCGGCGAGAGTGCCGTCGAGGTCGAAGAACCAGAGCTTCTTCATTTCAGGAAGCCCTCCTCTGCCGCGCGGACGATCTCTATGACCTGCTCCGGGTCTGTCGCCTCGTCGAGTATCTGCAGGAACTCGGTGGCATGCGCCATGACCGCAAGGCGCGAGAGTATGTGGAGGTGCATCTCGTGGTCGGTCGAGCAGACTAGGAAGAAGTGCCGCGTGCCCTGTCCGTCGGGCGCGCCGAAGAACACCGGGCGTTCGCTGCGCCCGTACGCGACGAAAGTCTCCTGGAACATGTACGGGTCGTGGAAACGCGGGTGCAGAAACGCGGCGCCCTCGCCAACCGCCGTGGAGGCCGTCTCCTCGCGGGCGACGAGCTCCTTGAAGAGCGCGTCGGGATCGTAGACGAACCCCGTCGCGTCGGCGATGCTCGTCATGTCGCGCAGGATCCCCGCCTTCGCCTTGCCGGGCACGCCGAGCACGATCCCCGTCGGCGCGAAGAGCCGCCACACGCGCCAGTCGGCGTTGTTGGAGCGGCGCTGCTCCTCGAGGATGACGTTGTGCTGGCGGATCTGCTCCCTGTGGCCCGACGCGAGAAGATTGCGCTGAGCCCATTCGTCGAGGGCACGGTGCTCGAACCACAGATCGCCACCATGCTCGCTGAAGTCTATCTCGCCGCGCTGCGCGACATGGCGGAGCTCGTTCGCGTCCATATGGACGTGCTCCGCGGCGGAACGGAGGTTCAGCATCTCGCGGCTCATCGCGCGGCCCTCCTGCGGCACACCTGCGCGAGACGCACGACGACGAGCGAGTCTGCCGACTGCGACGACACCGCGCGTTCGCGCAGCTCGAGGAAACGGAAGCGCGCGGCGCGAAGCTCATTGAGCGACCAGTTGCGCAGAAAGCCCTGGTTCTTCTTCGCGGCATACGGGTTCATGCCCTCGGCCGCCTCGCGGAAACGGCCCTTTGCCTCGGCGTCCTTGAGCTCGGCGAGCTGGCGGAAGAACTTCTCGACGACGGTTGTCACAAGCACCGCGAAGCCGGTCTCGCGCTCAAAGCGGCCCACGGAATCGAGGACCTTCGCAAAGTTACGCTCGCCGAGGGCGTCGGTGATAGCCCATATCTCCGGCTCCACCCCGACGCCCTGCGACGATATCTCGGCTATGTCCGCGGCCGACACGGCGCGGCTCTCGCCGCCGATGTAGTCGCGCATCTTCTCGAGCTCGCTCACGAGCGAGCGCGAATCGGTGCCGACGCGCGCGACAAAGAGCTCTGCCGCGCCGCGCTCGAACGAAAGCCCCATCTCCTTCGCGAGGTCAACGACGCGCACAACCGCGCTTCTCGCCTGCTCCCAGGGTTTCCCTGCGGAGAACACGATCATCTCCACCGAGGACTTGAGGGTCTTGGCGAAGATAGAGGTCTGGAGGAGCCTAGGACCCGACAGGATAAAATGCTGGTTTTCGGGGAGGTCTGCGGCGGCGAGCTTCTCGGCGAACCTCTCAAGCGCAAGCTTGACAGCTTCGGACGGGCCGCCCTTCCCGCCCTGGGGCAGAAAGCCGACGTTGCGCCACCATGTCGTCTTCCTGGGGTCGAGGAAAGGCGGCGTAAGGAGCGACGCCTCGGCCTCTCGCAAGTCCCTTAGCTGAAGCTCTTCGTTCGTCGAATTGGCAGAGTCTACCGTCTCGAGTCCTACGCCGTCGCCGACGATGCGCTTCGCGGCCTCCGACACGAGATAGTCGTCCTCCCCTATTATGACATGGATCTGCGCCACTCTTTCACTTTGCCCCTTGGCGGATATTATACCAAAAACGACGCGCCCGCACGGGCGCGCCATTTCTACATTGCCAAGATTCGTTCGGTGGCGGAGCGAAGGTCCGAGCGAGTGGATACGGCGTATCCGCCGAGGTTCCACGAGGAGGAGCCTTCGGACGCCTCCGAACGGTCTCTCGACCTTAGGCCGGGGCGATCGCCTCGTTCGGGCAGGTCGCGGCGCAGGCGCCGCAGTCAACGCACTTGTCGGCGTCGATCACGTAGGGCGTACCTTCGCTGATCGCCTCGGCGGGGCATGCATCCTTGCAGCAACCGCACGCGACGCACTTGTCGGCAGCAATCTTGTGAGCCATTTTGTTTTTCTCCTTTTTGGTTGTTTGAAATCGACGCCATTATACCACCCCGCGCACGAGTTAGGCAACGGTAATTTGCACCCCTATTCGTAGCGGAGGCAGTCGATCGGGTTGAGCTTCGACGCGCGCCACGCGGGGTAGAAGCCGAAGAAAAGCCCGACGACCGACGAGATGATGAACGCGTAGACCGCGGACGCCGGCTCGATGAGGACGGGCCACCCGGCCGCCGCGCCGACGATGTGCGACGCGCCTATGCCGACCCCCACCCCCGCAGCGCCGCCGACGGTCGAGAGAACCATCGCCTCGAGGATGAACTGCACGAGGATGTTGCGCGGCGTCGCGCCAATCGACATCCTGAGGCCGATCTCCCTGATTCGCTCGGTGACCGAGACGAGCATGATGTTCATGATCCCGATGCCTCCGACGACGAGCGTGATGACTGAGAAGATGAGAAGCAGCATCCCGACTATCCCGGTGACCGAGCCGATCGTGTTCATGATCTCGGTCGTGTCTCGCGTCTCGAAGTCGTTGTCCTGCCAGTCCGCGAGGTGGTGGCGCTGGCGAAGGAGCGCGGAGACCTCGCGCTTCGCGTCCTCGAGGTCGTCCATCGACACGAGCGAAAGGTTCATCATGTTGATGGTGTTGAACTTGGAGCGCTGGAGATAGCGGTGCACCGAAGTGTAGGGCGCCATTATGACGTCATCCTGGTCCTGCCCCCAGTTGTTCGCGCCCTTCGAGCCGAGGACGCCGATGACGCGGAACGTCATGTTCTTGAGCCGGATTATCTTGCCGATCGGGCTCTCGTCGTCGCCGAAGAGGTTCGACTGGACAGTAGTGCCGATCACGCACACGCGCGCGGCGAGCCTCGTCTCGTCGTCCGTGAAGAACCTCCCCTCGGTCACCGTCCAGTTGCTGATGTCGAGGACATCGGTCGCCACCCCCTGCACGTTGCCGGCCCAGTTCTTCGCGCCGTACATCATCTGCACCGTGGTCCTGACCTGGGGGCTCACGCTCTTCACGAGGTGCCCGAGCTCGCGCTTGATCGCCTCGGCGTCCTCGGCCGTCATCGTCTGGCCCTGCCCCATTCCGCCCGACACCGGCCCGCGGTTGCGCCGCTCGGGGAACACCATCATGAGGTTGTTGCCCATCGACGAGATCTCCTTGACCATCATCGTCTTCGCGCCCTCGCCTATCGCCATCGCGAGGATGACGGCGACGATTCCGATGCCGATGCCGAGGCACGAGAGGAACGAGCGTATCGGATTCCGCCCGAGCGACCTCAGGGAGACCTTGAATATCGTCAGGAAGCTCATGCCAGCGCCTCCTTGACGAGGCGGGAGACCTCCTCGGTCGTCTTGCGGCCGCCTTCGCCGCGGTCGTCGCGCATGACCTTGCCGTCGCGCATCACGACGTGCCGCTTCGCGTATGCGGCGATGTCGTCCTCGTGCGTCACCATGACGATTGTGATGCCCTCGTTCGAGAGCTCGGTGAAGAGGTTCATGATCTCTATCGAGCTCTTTGTGTCGAGGTTGCCGGTCGGCTCGTCCGCGAAGACCACGGGCGGGTTGTTCATGAGCGCTCGCGCGATCGCGACGCGCTGCTGCTGCCCGCCGGAGAGCTGCGCCGGAGTGTGCATCTCGCGGCCCTTGAGCCCCACGCGCTCGAGAAGCTGCATGGCGCGCGCCTTGCGCTCGCGGCGGTTTAGCCGCCCCATGTAGAGGTCGGGCAGCTCGACGTTCTCGAGCGCGCTCGTGCGCGGCAGGAGGTTGAAGTTCTGGAAGACGAACCCGAGCTTCATGCAGCGGATCCGCGCGAGCTCGGCGGGCGAGCGCTTCGCGACTTCAAGGCCGTCGAGGAGATACGATCCCTTTGTCGGAACGTCAAGACAGCCAAGGATGTTTAACATCGTCGACTTGCCGGAGCCTGACGAGCCCATTATCGCGACAAACTCGCCGTCGTCCACCGAGAGCGACACGCCGTCGAGCGCATGCACCGGCTCGTCGCCGATGGCGTAGATCTTGTACATGTCGCGTATCTCGATGAGATGGGCCATTCGCTACTTCTTCGGCTCGGGCGCAGTGCCCTTGTTCTGGTTGCGCTTCGGGAACTTCGGCATGAAGGGATTCGTCGAGTCCTTGCCGTCCATCGCGGCCATGTTCGCCGTCTGGTAGCCAACGACCGCCTCGCGCCCCTCGTACGCAGCCACGCCGTCGCAGACGATCTCGGTGAACGAGTCGTCCGTCACCCCTTCGCCGACGAGGACGTATTCGAGGGGATCGCCGTCGGCGAGTGGCTTGAGCCATATCTTGCGCCCGCGCGGAATCTCGCCGGCGATGCGCTCGCGGTCCTCGTCCTTCGGGCGGAACCTGAACGCCGCCGCCGCGACCGCAAGCACGTCCTCGGCCCGCGCCGTCTCGATCGAGAGCGTCGCCGTCATTCCGGGGAAGAGCTTCTGGCCGGGGTTTTCGGCCTCGACGATCACGGGGAACGTCACGACGTTGTTCGTCGTCGTCGACGCCTTCCTGATCTGCTTCACCTTGCCCTTGAAGCGCGTGCGGTACGCGTCGACGGTGAACGTGACGTCCTGCCCCACCTGAATGCCGCCGATGTCGGCCTCGGGGATGTCTGCCGCGACCCAGATCGTGTCGAGATCCTCCGCGATCGTGAGGACGGGCACCGCGTTCATCGACGAGACGACGGTCTCGCCCTCCTCCACCTTGCGGTCGATCACTATGCCGTCGACCGGCGAGACGATCGTGCAGTAGCTCAGGTTCGCCTCGGCCTGGTCTACGCTCGCCTGCGCGCTCTCGACCTCGGCCTTGGCGCTCGCAAGCGCGGCCTTCGCGCTTTCAACCGCGGCCTTTGACTTCGCAAGCGACTCCTCCGCGCTGTCGAGATCGGCGACCGGAGCCATCTTCTTCTCCGCCAGCGCCTTCTTGCGGTCGTACGTCTTCTGCGCGAGGACGAGCTCGGCCTCGCGCTGGCGCAGGGCGCATTCGCCCGTCATGACGCCGGCCTTGCTCATGTGCAGCCGCGCGACGGCGCTCTTGTAGTTCGCCTTGTAGACAAGGGGGTCGATCTCCGCGACGACCTGCCCGTTCGTCACGACGTCGTTGTAGTCGACGTAGAGCTTTATGAGCTTGCCGTTGACCTGCGCGCCAACCGGGATCCCCTTCGAGGAATTGCGCGGCGTGACGGAACCCGTCGCGGAGACCGTGCGGACGATGTCCGTCCGGGCGATCGGCGCGGTGCGGTACGACGGGGACTTCTTCCCCGCGACAATCGGCATCTTGTCGCCGCATCCCGCGGCGAGGGCGAGGCACGCCGCAAGCAGCGCGGCGCGCACCGCCTCATTTCTCGTCTTCACTGATCGTCTCCTCCGTGTATTCGGGCCAGCGGCCCGTTAGCCTGAAAAGCATCGCCTCCGCGATCTGCCCGCGGTAGAACGCGCGCACGCGGTCGCCGAGCGACGAGGCGTATCCCGCGACGGCGTCGGCGAAATCGATGCGGCTCGCGTCGCCGAGCCTGTACTGCTCGCGCACCGTGTCGAGGTTCTCGCTTGCGCTCCTGACGCTCGTGCGCGCGGCGGCGAGCGCCTCAACGGCGTTGTCGCGCTCGGCGACGGCGATTTCGATGTCGCGGGACAGCTTGAGCTCCGCCGTGTCAACGTCGCACGCGGCGGAATCGAGCGCGACGGTCGCGCGCTCCACGGCGGCCGTTCTGCGCCAGCCCGTGAAGAGCGACGCCGCGCCGTTCACTCCCCAGCGCCAGTACCAGAGGGGGTCGGTCCAGTTGAGGGCGAGGCTCGCGCTCAGGCTCGGGTATAGGTCCGCGACTGCGGCATCGACTCGGTGCGACGCGGCCCTGAGGCGCGTGCGCGCGACCGTCACGGCAGGCGCGTTCGTGCGCGCGAAGCCGTAGAGTTCGGCGATGCCGCCCGAGGTCGACGCGAACGAGCGCTGCATGTGCGAAAGCTCCATCCGGCGCTGGCCGAGGACCTCCCTGAAGCCGCCGGACGAGGCGTCGACTCCAAGCGCCGTCATGAGCTCCGCACCGGCGATCGCGACGTCATTAGACGCGGCGACGACGTTCTGCACCGACTTCGCGAGGTCGAGCCTGGCCTTGAGGACGTCGACCTCCTTCGCCTCTCCGTGCTTCATCCGCATCTCCGCCTGCTCGAGATGCTCCGCGTACTCGGCCTCGTTCGTGAGCGCGACCTCGAGAAGCGTCTCGTTGCGGACAAGGGCGAAATACCCGGCGGCCACCTCCTCGAAAACGGTATAGCCAGCGTCTACGAGCGCCGTCTCCGCCGCGACGACCTCTTCGGCATACGCCCGCGCGGCCGCGGCGTTGCGCCCGAAATCATAGAGAAGGACGTCGAGGGAAAGCGACCCCGACGCGGAGCCGTCGGTGTCTCCGCGGAGGCTGTAGCCGGCTCTCGAAGACTCGGAGCGGCCGATTGACGCCGACGCCCCGAATGCGCCCCACGGCGTCGACGAGAGAAGCGGCGCATCCGCCGCGGACTGCCTGAGGGCTATGCGCGCATCTTCAACCGCAAGGCGGGCGCGCATCATCGACGGGCGGTTGTCGAGCGCAAAGCCGACGAGCTGCGAGAGCGACATGCCCTTGAGATCGGCATTGGCGGCGGGGATTCCGGCGTCGCTCCCCGTTCCGCGGGCGGCAAGCGCCCTCTGTGCGCTCCGCGCCTCGTGGACGGCATGGAACGTGCCGCAGCCCGCGAGCACAGCGGCCATCGCAAAAACCTGAAGAAAACGCGGTATATCCATCTTTGCGCAAGTTCTCCCTACATGCGGTGAATTATACCAAAAAATTGCCGCCCATAGTGGCGCGATGCAAAGTCTATTCCGCAAGCGCGAGTCGGATGGCGTCTTCGAGCGTGTCGCCCGTCGGCGCTATCTCCCTCAGCCGCCAGGCCGCATGGCTCCCGACGGCGCAGAGGACGCACGGTATCCCGATCGCGTCCGCCACCTCCTTGTCGTGCACCGCGTCGCCTATCATGACGAATTTCGCATCCGCGTCGCGCGAGCGCAGCTCGGCGAGGAACTCACGCGCGCGGACGACCTTCGACGCGCCGTGCAGGTTGTTTGAGCCGCAGATGCGCTCGAAGTATCCGTCGATGCCGTACTCCTTCGTCTGCGCGTCGAGGAGATCCTGCCTGAGCGCCGAGAGTATCGACTGGCGGCACCCCGCCGCCTTCGCCATGTCGAGCGCGGCAAATGCGCCGCGGTTCAGCGCCTTCGGCTGGCGGAGGTACGTCTCGTGGTATTCGCGGGCGATCGCGTTCCATTCGTCCTCGTCGTGCGCGATGATGCCGATCCTGTCGTAGAACGGACGCACCGGGAAAGCGAAGTTGTCCAAGTAGAACGGCATTCCGATCGGCGTGCCGCCGCGCTCGGCGATCATGATGTTGAGCGTGGCGAGCGCCGCCTCGGTGTCGTCCAAGAGCGTCCCGTTCCAGTCCCAGATGATGTGAACAGCATCCAACGTCTCAATCCCCTTCCTCCATGCCTCGTTCACTGGCCCCCGGCCTGAGAACGACGACTCCCGGGGCGAGACGTTCCTCGGCGTCCGAGCCGTGCGGCGCGCGACGGTTTTCAAACGTATTGCCAAAGCCCAGATACGTCGAATGCGGACGGACGCTCTCCTCGCCGACCGAGACCATCACACCGTTCGACGCCTTGGGCGACTGGACGAATCGGCAATTGCGAATGACGACTTTGCCGCCGTCCGGGCAGTCGACGAGATAGCTCGAAACGCCGTCGTCTCCGTCGTCGAACACCGAGTCCGCCACAACCGTGGCGCGCGCACGGCTCTTGAGGCAGTGCCCCCTGACGGCATGATCCGAGACGCAGTTGCTGAACTCGAGCCTTTTCACCGCGCCGATGTAGACGTTGTGCGAAAAACCGTCGCCCGCCCCGTTATGCGAGAAAACGCATCCGTCAATCGTGATCTCGCTCCTGTCGAGCGCGCCGGAGAGGATCCCGTTCTCATTGCCGCGAAACGCGCACTGCCTGACGGTCAGGTTTCCGTCTGCATCCAGTCTTATGCCGGCGCCGTTCCTGTCCTTGCACTTCGCGCCGGCAAAAGACACGCCTTCGATGACGGTGTTCGTTCCGCAGACTACCCAGATGCCCTTCCCCATGCAGATTTTCCCGGCCGCATCGACGACGGTCGCGTCACGGCCAGCCCCGCGTATGACAAGGTCGTTCGCACGCCACGCGCATACGTCGCCCGCGTACCTTCCGGCCGATATCTCGACAACATCGCTGTCGCGAGCCGCCCGCGCGGCTTCCGAGGGAAGAGCATAGGCGCGCCCCGGCCCCACTTCAAGAGTCGCCGCGGACGAGGCGACGCCCATGAGAAGCAGGAGCGAGGCGATCGCCGGCTTGAACTTCTTCCCAAGATACCTCAGTCCCGACTCGAGGTCGGAGAACCTGCCGTCGAGCTGCGCCTCATAGAGCTCGGCAAGAGCTCTGCCCATCGCGGGGCCGGGCTTCATGCCTTGGGCAATCAAATCGCGCCCTCTCACAATCGGCTTCGGCGCGGAATCCTCAACGGCAAGCCGCTTCGCCTGCTCAGCAAGCCACTTGAGCGGCTCTGGCTCCGACGGGAAAGGCGGCCTGCCCGCATCGTCTGCCGCGGCGACGCGCAAGAGCCGGTCAATGCGGATGACTTTAGCGGCGAGACGCCTTATCGCGCCATCCGACGACTTGTCATGCCACATTGCGTATGGCCGCATATGCAGCCGCACGAGCGGAGGAATCTCCTTGAGGAGTCTCTCCTCGTTCGTGAGACGCCGCAGAAACGACAGCGTCGGCTCCACGCCGCGTTCATCGTGGCCAAGCGAGCGGATGCGCTTCTTCACAGAGTCGTAGAACGTGCAATCGGGCTTGCCGAAGTCATGGCAGAGAACGGCGAGCCCTACAAGCAAATCCTCTGCGTCGTCGCCGATACGAGATGCGGCAAAGGCATCAAGGCAGCAAAGCGTGTGGTTCCACACATCGCCCTCGGGATGCCATTTCGGATCCTGCTTGCAGCCGATGAGACGCTCAAGTTCCGGGTAGTACTTCGTCCAGCCGACGGCGCGCAGGAAGTTGAGCCCCTTTGAGATTTTGACGCCTTTCAGAATCAGCTTCGACCACTCGCCGAAAAGACGCTCGGGAGGAAGACCCTCGGGAGTCATGGCGCGGCAGACCTCGATCGTCTCTGGAGCGGGATCAAGATCAAATCGGGCGACGAACTGCATTCCTCGAAGGACACGCAGAGGGTCTTCGCAAAAATGGTCGGAGACATGGCGGAGGATGCGCTTCTCGAGGTCGGCGCGTCCGTTCCATGGGTCGACGATCTCGTCCGTAAGCGGATCGCGGTAAATGGCGTTGACGGTGAAGTCGCGGCGAGCCGAGGCATCGCGAACGGTCAGCGTTGGATCGTATTCCATCTCGAACGCGCGATGACCGAGGCCGAGCTTTGTCTCGCGGCGAGGGATTGCAACGTCGACGTCGAGATGCGCGAGTTTTATGACGCCGAAGCTCGCGCCGACGAGATCGAGGTCGAATTTCTTTGCGAGCGCGGCCTTGAGGTCGGCAGGCGCGATTCCAAAACACTCGACGTCAAAGTCCTTTGGGTCTCCGCCGAGAATGGAGTCGCGAACGCAGCCGCCGACGAGAAGCGCGCGGCCACCCGCCGCCTTCACGATCTGCGCGACTTCGCGCACCGCCTCCATACCCGATGTCGTATCCATGTCACATGCCATCGAGTGCGGAGATCCACGAAAGTTCACGGCGGCGCATCCGCGCATAGTCGCGAGCCGAAAAGTCGTCGGCGCCGGAAAGATGGTCTATGCCGTGGGCGACGTAGAGAAGAAGCTCCTTCGCCGGAGACCACCCCCTGCGCTTCGGCGCCACCTTCTGCGCCCTGTCGCAGTTTACATACACCTCTCCGTAGACGCCCGGCTCCTCGCCCGGCATCGGATCATACCCCTGCGTTATCGCGTCCGTCGGCCCCTCCGCGCCGTTGACGGCAAGATGCACCTCCGCCGAAGATGCGTCGTCCTGGAGAATTACGGCAACTTCGCGGAACGGCACGCCTATGCGCGCCGACGACTTCGCCGCGAAAAACGCCGCGGCGGACTTGACGCGGGCCCTGCTCAGCCCGAGCGCCTTCGGAAGCGTCCCGTCAACTGTGATTCTCGGCTTCATGTGCATACAGTGCAGAACTTCCTGATCGGGCAGCCGTCGCACTTCGGACGCACCGGCGCGCAGCGCGTCTGCCCGAACGAGACGAGGTGGCTGTTCCATGTCTTCCAATATTTGACGGGGAGAATCTTCCTCAAAGTCATCTCCGTCTCGAACGGTGTCTTGGTCTTGATGAGCCCAAGGCGGTTGCAGATGCGGTGCACATGTACGTCGACGCAGATAGCGGGAAGGTCAAAGCCGACTGCGACGGTGAGGTTCGCGGTTTTGCGCCCGACGCCCGGCAGCTCGCACAGCGCCTCGACCGTATTCGGCAGAACGCCGTTGAATTTCTCCTTGAGGACTTTTGGAAGCGCCTTCAGGTGCCTTGCCTTGTCGTGGTAGAAACCGACGGGGAAAATTAGCTTCTCTATCTCCTTGACGCTCAGCCGCTCAAGGTCTTCCGGCGCAAAGCAAGCGCCCTTCGCCTTTGCGAAGAGCCGGCGCACTGCGCCGGCAGTGCACGCATCCTTCGTGCGCGCGGAGAGGATCGTCCCGACGAGAACGCAGAAAGGGTCCTTGGTCTGCGACTCGATGAGTTCGATGATCGGCGCGGAATGGGCTTTGAATTCTTTCTTCAGCGCACGGTCGACTTCTGGTATGTCGCCAACTTTCACACTAACCCCTGACTACTGACCTCTGACTCCTGACCCCTAACCACTGACCCCTAACTCCTAATCACTCCATCGCCAGTAACCGTGTACTTGTAGGTCGTGAGTTCCTCAAGGCCCATCGGTCCGCGCGCGTGGAGCTTGTCGGTGGAGATGCCGATCTCCGCGCCCATGCCGAATTCACCGCCGTCGGTAAAGCGCGTGGAGACGTTGTGGTAGACAGCAGCCGAGTCGACATCGCGCAGGAACTCGGCCGCACGGGCTTCGTCGTTCGTCACAATGCAGTCGGAATGGTGCGAGGAATTGGCGTTGATGAAGTCGATTGCGGCACGATAGTCGGCGACCTTCGCGACATTGATGTCCAACGAGAGGTATTCTGTCCCCGCCTCGTTCTCGTGTAGCGTCACGCCCTTGTCCTTAGCCCACGCCTCGACCATCGGCATGAACATGGGCGCAAGCTTCTCGTGGACGAGAAGGCACTCGGCGGCGTTGCACACCCCTGGGCGCTGGGTCTTCGCGTTGTCGAGAATCGAAAGCGCCATCGCGAGGTCGGCCTTGTCGTCGACGTAGATGTGGCACACGCCCTTGTAGTGCTTGAGAACAGGAACGAGCGCGGCCTCGCACATCGCGCGGATGAGCCGTTCGCCGCCGCGAGGAATCGCGACGTCGACGAGACCCACGGCGCGGACGAGCTCGGTGACCGCGGCGTGGTCGGTCGTCTCGACAAGCTGCACGGCGTCGCCAACGCCAGCATCGCGGACGGCGGCGGCAAGGGCCTTGTTCGACTCTATCGCCTCCTTGCCGCCGCGCAGGATCACGGCATTGCCGGTCTTCAGGCAAAGCGCAGCCGTGTCGATGAAGACGTTCGGGCGCGACTCGAAGACGACCGCAATCACTCCGAGCGGCACGCGCACCTTGCGGATCTTTATCCCGCTCGGGCGCTCGCGAGTCCAAATCGTCTCCCCTACGGGATCGGGCAATGTCGCGACATGCCTTACGCCGGCGACCATTGCGTCGAACCGCGCGGGCGTGAGCGTCAGGCGGTCGAGCATCGCGGGAGAGATGCCCGCCTCCTTCGCATGCGCCAAGTCGATGCCATTCGCGGCGACGATTGACGCGCGGTTCTTCTCAAGGGAATCTGCGATGGCGAGAAGCGCGGCGTTCTTCTCAGCCGTCGTCTTCTTCGCAAGCCCGGCGGAGGCCGCGCGGGCCTTCGTCGCCATTGATAGTATCGTGTCGTGTATGTTCATCTGCGCGTAGGCCTCTCGAATTGCCTTATCGTGTCGAGGAGGTATTCGGCAAGGTCGGGATCCACCTCGAAGATGTTGTCCCTCTCGGAATACGTCACGTTGTTGATGTTGGCCTTGACGGCGATGAAGCGCTTGTATTCCTTCTTGTTCTTCTCTGACTTGCCCCACTTCTCGCGGTCGAGGACCCCGCGGTTGACGAGGTCCTGGAAGATGTCGTTCACGTGCGCCGGATCGATGTCCATGCGCTGCGTGTGGATGTCGGCCCACTCGTCCTCTTTGTACTTCTTGGCGAAGTCGTCGGATATCTGCGGGCTCGTCCCCTTCTTTATCTCGACGTGCCCCGAGCCCGAGAGCGACAGCGACACGCGCTTCACCGGCTTGCGGTTGGTGTTGTAGTAGTGGATCTCCATCCAGTTGAGGTTGCTCTGCTCGACCGTGATGTAGGGATTCACCCAGAACGGCCCGCAGCCGTCCGCGAACATCAGCGCCAGCCCGGCCGCAAACGCTCCCAAGCACTGTCTTAGTCTATCCATGCCGTCGCATCTCCGATTTGTTTCCGCCTATTATATCAAAATTCCGCCGTAGGCGGCCGAGTAAACAAACGGGGCGCGGCAGATTTGCCGCGCCCCGTTTCGATATGCGGCGCGATGAGGCCATCGCGCCCTGCCGCCCTCACATCTCGGAGAGCTTCTTGAGGAGGGCGTAGTTGTCCTTGAATGGGCGTTCGCCCCCGATGGCGTCCGCGTATCCCCCGACGAGCGCAGGGAGGAGCCGCCGAAGGCGGGCACTATGCGGGGTGCAAATCCGCCGCGTATTTGTCG
>ONVK01000065.1 GCA_900321255.1 uncultured Lentisphaerota bacterium
GCGGCCATCGTAGACGAGGAACTTTCCTGTCGCAGTCGACGACGGCGCGGTCAGCGCCTGGTCGAGCCCAATGGGCCGGAAATCGACCGTGTTGCCGCAATACCAGTAGAGGTTGGTGTCAGTGACATTCACGGGGACAAGCGTGTACTTGAGCTTGCGCGTCTCGCCCGGATACATCTTGATTTCGTAGCGACTGTACTGCTCGTTCCATGTGAGCCCCTTGTTCGAGAGCGCCGCGGAAGTCGCCTTGACATAACTTGCCTTCTCCGCGTCGATCTGGGCCTGCGTCTTGTAGTTCGCAGGGATCGGCCCTGCCTGGATGAGTCCGTGGCCCCAAACCTTCGATGGCCCGTCGGAAAGCTTTTCACAGTTCGCCTTGAGAATCTCGTAAAGCTCGTCGCGCGTGAGATTCGGCTTCTGCTGCAGGTAAAGCGCGCAGATCGCCGTCGCCATCGGCGCGGCAAAGGATGAGCCGCCATTCGTGCCCGTCGCGCCCGTGGCGCTTGTGTAGAGCGGAACATTGTTACCAAACGCCGCAAAGTCCTTCGCCCAGTTGTCGTTGAGCCCGGCAGACGTGCGGTCTCGCTTGATCCCCGCGATGTTGATCACGCCGTCAATGTCCTGCGGGAACGAAAGCGTCTCATTCGGCGCATTGCCGCCGGCCGCCACAAGGATAAGTCCCTGTACGAGCATCGTGCGGATCTGCTCGGTAGCCCACGCGAGTTGCTGCTCCGTGTAGTCGAACGGTGTGTATCCGCCGCTGAAGTTTACGACGCGGCAGCCGTTCGTGAAGCACCACCAGATGCCGTTGATGTCGTCGACGAATCCGCTACCGTTGTAGGCGTAGAGCGTGCACTCGGGCGCGATGCCGAACTTGTCGGACTTGATGATCGAGGCGACGCCAAGTCCGTGTGACGCAGTCTGCGACGTATCGCCGCCTAAGACGGCGATCGCCATGTTCGTGACGGAACCGCTGACAATCGGGCGAATCCCTGTGTCGACCATGCCGACCTTGACGCCCTTACCGGTGACGCCGGCGTTGAGGAGGTTCGTGACACCGAGCTCGCCCATATACCACGCCGAGGCGTCGTAGGTTGGCACATATGGAGTAAGCCCGTCGTTCGAGCCGTCGTCGTCCGCCTGCGGCAGCGAGAAGCGCCAGATCTGGCCGGCCTTGTCCGTCTCGGGCGTGGCAACCGAACTTGCAAAGCTTCCGTAGCCGACCGGAGCACAGCCGTAGCCGAGGTAGAAGTGCCCTTTCGCGTAGGTGAACGACTCGAAATACTGGTCGGTCGTGAAGACGGCAAGCTTCTCGAACGAGACACCGTCGTGCGTCTTCCAGATGCCATGCTCAATCGACGAGGTCGTATTGCGCTTCACAGTCATCACATAAAGATTACCGCCAACTACGGCAAAGTCGATCGGGTGCGCGTAGCCGTTTTCAAAGACGAGTCGTTGCGAGGCGATCTTGCCGCTCGTGTCCATCGTCGCCGAGAATGCCCCTAACGGCAGGCTCATCGCCGTGCTTTGAACCACGGTGTAAAAGCAGCGGCCCTTGTACGGCGTGACGCGGAAAGGATGGACGAGTGTACACCAATTGTTGGACGTTTTGAGCTCATAGTCAGGGAACCGCCATCCGCCGAAGAACGTGTCCCAGGTCGTCTCGTCCTCGGCGAACTTTCCGGTCGACTCGTCGAGGCGCCAGATTGTCGGCGTGTTGAGCTCGGGCGCGACCGTGTTGTAGCACTGGTGCATCGCGGCGACACACCCGTTCTCGAACGGGAAGAGCGCCATGAAACAGTTGAGCGTCTGCTTCGTCTCGAAGTTGACGTTCGTCGAGACTTCGCCGCTCTTGTTGGTCGTAAACGAATAGTCGACGATGGACCGATACGTGTAGTAGAGGTTCGTCTGGTTGACGGTGACGGAGTACATCTTCTGGGAGAAGTTCGGATCGTCCGTCAGCCATCGGGAGCTGCCGCCGATGCCGTAGCCGGCGAAGTAGAGGTTGTTCTTGTACTCGCAGAAGTCCCAGACGTGCGTGTAGATGCCCCAGGCGCCGCTGCCGCCAATCAAGGTGTGGAACGGATTCCAGTCAACGTTCGCGGTCTTCGTCCAGTTGGCGTCCGTGTCACGTGCGAAGAAAAATCCGTAGTTGGCGTCATGTTCTCTCGCATCCGTCGCCCGCGTCCAGACACGTCCGTCTGAAAACTTCTTGAAGTCCTCGATCTCCTCGCTGCCAGGCGTGTACTCGTACGCGAGCGACGGAGTTGCACCAGGAGTGATCGAGTAGACCGGCACCGGACCCGTGTTGTCGTTCCATTCGCCGCCGCCGACGAAGATGCGTCCATCAAGATACCGCAGGCAGTGGACGCCGCGCGCGTGAAGCGCAGAGTCGCCTGTCCCTGTATAGCGCTCGCCAAGAGGCGTGAAAAGGTATTCTAGAGAACTTGTGACGTCCGTGGCCGCAAGCGCTACTGGCATTGCGAAGACGAACGGCGCGATAGAGGCAAAAAGGAGACGGGAGCTTTTCATGGCGTTTAGTCCGCGAAGCGGTTGACCTTAACGGAGCTTGATCACCGTCCCGACGTTCTTCCGCGAGACGACAACGGCGTAGGAGCCGTCGTCTTGCCGGACATCATATTGCACTCGAAAGCCCTTCGTGACGCTCGCGAACTTGCCAGTGCGCTTACCCTCGTGATACTTGATGATCGGATACGGAGCGCCAAACGCGATCTTGCCCGCCGCCGTGACGGAAAGCGTGCCCGCGAGCGAGACGGAGAGGTATTTGCCCTCGACCTTGGTTTCCGAGGCATCGAGGCAACCGCATGTGCCGTCGGAATTGATGGATGTCATGAATGTGCCGCCCTCCTGCATCAGGAACGCGCGCATAACAGGGGTGTCAGCCGCCGTTTCATTGTAGGGGACACGGATCAAACCACGACGGCCGCCGTCGTAGCCGACGAGCCCGGGCGCGAATACGCCCTTGTTGCCAACCATTATCGAACAATCTACGGTCTTGTCCGCGACGCACGCCTCGTCTTCCTCCGACATCTCACCAAGCCAAATGTTGCAATGCGTCTTGTTGCCGTTCCAGCTGAAGTTTATGTAACCATCTCCAGCAATTCCACCCAAATTGGACTTAACAGAGCCAACTTGAGCAGCAAGCGTGATATTTCGCAGTTCCAAAACGGCCTTTGGCGCAGTGCTTGACTGGAGATAGTAGTACCTCGTCATGGACGTGTCGCTCTTCGGAGTCGAAAATACGCCCGTAAATCCCTCGTAATTGGCCTTATACGCCCAACCCGTGTTCATCGCATCGTAAGAAATCATCGGCGTCAGCATATCGTCGACCCCCTCGTTCTTGAAGTCGACATCAAAACGGACGGTAGCATTGTTGATGGTATCAGCCAGGACATTCGGCTTGCACAGACAGGCCACCCCGTTTGTAACTTGCCGATCGCCATAACCCTCCACCCAAAGCCCCTTCTCCCCGCATCTGAACTGACCGCTCTTCACGGTCACCGTATATCCACCAAGGTTGCAGCCCATCGCGCCAAAAAGAGCGGCATTCACCGTCGCATTGGCCGAAAGCGTCGCCCCATTTGTGACACAGACATTGTCAAGCTCGCCCGCACCCTCAAACGAATCGAGCATCGTCGACTCTGGAATCTTGCGAATGACGCCGTTTGCGTTAATCGTGCAAAGCGAATGACCGTAGCGAGTTTCGTCTCCATACGCGATCAAGAACTGTGTGCAAACCGGAATCTGAGGTCCTGGATTGTCCAACGTCTGTGTGCCGCCGACCATTTCCACTGTACTCCTGTCACGGATCGTCACCTTGTCGCTTTTGACATAAGCAGCCGAGACGCCAGACCCGCGACGGATTTCGAGGGATGCAAACGAAAATGAATTTCCTTTTGAAATGAGATTAGGGCCGCCCTGAAGAATCAGCTTTCCGAACATCTTGTCTTCCGAACTGCCCGAGATGCATCCGCCGTTCACGAGCAGGATCTCCGTCGTCTCGCTGTTGGCCGGGAACACCATCGCGCTGCCGACGATTGCAAGCTGCTTGAGATTGGCGAGGTCCGTGATCTTCCCGTCGACCGTTATGTTGTCAAAGACGAGCGTACCGCCGCCGGCGCCCGCAAGCTTGGCATTGTTGTTGTTGACCTTGAGCGTGTAGTTCTTCGAAGGTCCGGGCGTGCGGAAGACGTGCTTGCCGACAGACGAGACCGTAAGGCCGTCGAGGGTGACGCTCTCCGAAAGCTCGATGAACGAATCGGCATCGCCGACGACGACGCTCGACCCTTCGCCCGGAACACCCGCGGCACCCGCGTCCGTGGTGGCCCACATCGTGGAATCGTTCCATGATCCGACGCCGCCCTTCCAAGTGTAGGTAGCGGCGTCCGCCATCGCGGCGGGCACGCCGAATACAATCGCTGCAAGTATTGCGATCAAGGCACGAACAGTTGTCATTTTCATCTCCCTCTTGTTTTTGCTTTGAGGAGGATTTCCTCCCGACGGCAGAAATTATATTTTAAATTCCGTCGCCATAGTTTTATTTTCGTCTACAATGTTTTTCAAAATCAAATCATCGAAAAGGGCATAAAAAAGAAGGCGCGGCACATTTGCCGCGCCGCGCAAGGCCGCCCGGAGGGCTAGTTGTTGAACCCCTTGTGGTTCATGAACTCCCAGATGCGGCCGAGCCAGGTGTAGCTGCCCGTGCCCGGCGCGGCCTTTGCCTGGAAGCAGTGCCCGCGGCGGCAGAGCGTGTGCAGGTCGCCCGCGACGCCCATCGCGCGCATCTTCTCCCACGCCTTCACGGAGTTCATCGCGGCCCAGCCGTCCGAGTCGCCGTGGATGAAGAGCGTCGGGCACGTGGCGGAATCGAACGCGAACTCGGGGACGGGCACCGCAGAGTCGTCGTTGCCGCCCGTCGCGTTCTCCCGGTCGACGCCGTCGGTGAGCGAGTAGGCGGGATAGATCGCGACGCCCCACTGCACGTTGCACGGGACCTTGTCGATGTCGTCGACCGGCTCGTAGGCGGGGGTCTGCGAGCTAGTGACGCCCAGGAGCGTGAGGTGACCGCCGGCGGACGAGCCCATGATGCCGATCCGGTCCGGGTCGAGTCCCTTCGACGCGGCCTCCGAGCGAACCAGGCGGATGCAGCGCTGCAGGTCCTGCCAGGCCGTGACGTGCTTCGCGAGGCCCTTCGGGCGCGGCGTGCGGTACTTCATCGTCACGACCGCCATGCCCTTCTCGTTGAGGAACCGCCGCGCCGGCGCGACCTCGAAGCCGCCCACGTCGTTGAACTGGTACGCGCCGCCGGAGTAGACGATCTGGATCGCCCGGGTCGTCAGGTTGGAGGGGATGTACCACTCGAGGTACGGGACGCACTGGAAGTTCTGGAAGTCGGGCGTCTTCCCCCCCGGCCAGAGGTTCTCCCGGGCGTACTTGGCCGGGTCGTGGAAGTCCGCCGGGTAGCGGGCTATCAGCGACTCCTCGTGCGGGAGCGGCCCCAGGAACCAGCCCAGCTGCCGGAGGAACTCCATCGCGCGGTCGAACCAGTTGTCGTAGGCGCAGGCCTTGTCGCCCCGGCCGTCCCGGCCCCAGAAGCCGTGCGGCCTGTCGGCGAAGAGGTGCAGCTCGGCCGGGATCCGCCGCTTGCGCAGCTCGCGGTAGACCTGCGTCGAGGCGAGCGGCGAATACGGGTCGGCGCTGCCGTGGAACATGCACATGGGGGCGGTCTTCTTGTCGAACTGGAAGACGGGGTCGAGCTTCGCGCCCTCGCCGCCACGCGCGTTCGCGACCCCAAGCCCGTCGTCGAGCGGGTAGCCGATCGCGCCAGTGATCGCCCAGTTGAGGTGGCAGGGAATGTCGTCGATCTTGTCGACCTTTTCGTAGGCGGGCGTCAGTGCGCTCGTCGCGAGGAGCGTCGCAAGGTGGGAGCCGGCGGACATCGAGATCGTGCCGATCCGATCGGCGTGAAACCCGCGCTTCACCGCCTGCGAGCGGACGAGCCGCACCGCGCGCTGCCCGTCCTCCCACGCGCTCTGGTAGAACGGGAGGCCCTTCGGGCGCGGCGTGCGGTAGACGAGGTTCACGCACTGGAAGCCGGCCGCGGTGAACTTCTTCCCCCACATGTCCACAAGCCCGACGTCGCAGCAGTTTTTGTAGGCGCCGCCCGAGATCAGGATCATGCAGCAGCCGTTCGGCTTCTCGGGCGCGGGAAGCCAGTCGATGTAGGGTGCGGCATTGTCCCCTTTCTCGTTTGTCATTTTGGCGACCTGATGCGGCTGGGCGTCGGGCATCTTGCCCTCCGGCCAGAGGTTCTCGCGCTCGGCGGACGCGGTAAGCGCCGCGAGAAGGAACGGTATGAGAATTCGCTTCATTCTATTCCGCCTCCTCCAAACGGAAATTGCGGAAGGCAAGGCCGGAGTGCTCGGCCGGCATCATCTGGAACTGCACGGCGATCGAGATGATCTTGCGCATATGATCCGGGACTGTTCCCTTGTCGATGCCGATCCAGACGGTCTCCCATGTTTCGGGGTCGCTGTCGGCGCGATACGCCCAGCCGCCGCACTTGTGCATCGGAACACGCCAGCCGCCGAAGGCGAGCTTGCCGTTCTCGTCGCGTCCGTTCAGCTTGAGCTGGGGCGTCGCGTGGTCGTGGTAGTTTCCGTCCGCGTCGGGGAGGCGGTTCATCTCGAAGTAGAGGCGGCAGTACTTGCCGGGCTCGACAGGGATGGATTCGGCGAGATCGGCGTTCCCGCAGCACCAGCTCCCGGCCGTCTCGTCAAGCGCCACGTTCCAAGTCCTTGTGGCCTCGTCGTAGCTCGCATGGACGCCTTTCCCGCCGCCGGTGTGGCCGAACTTCGGGAACTCCACCACCTTTGGCTCCGGCTTCTGCACGGTAATCGCCGCAACGTAAGACGTCGTGCCGCGTCGCGGCGCAATCTCGACGGACGCAATCTTCTTCTCGGGCTTCGGGTTCGGCCACTGACGGATCATGTACTTGTGTCCTTCGCCGTCCTTCCAGCCGACAACTTCCTGCCCGCTCTTCGCGTCCACTTCTACGGATGTCTTGTCATCGTAGACAACGCGGTAGACGGGCGCGGCAGTATGTGCGAAGTAGAGGAATGCCGCGCGCGAATCGACTGCAATCCCCTTCACGGGCTTCTCGACCTTGATAACGTCCTTAAACTGGTTCTGGTCGAAACGGATGAAGTCGAAGCGCATTCCGCGCCAGTCGGTCACGCCCCACGGAATCTTGAAGTCCGGATTCTGGACGTTCGCGAATTCGTTGAGCCGCACGAAGACCATGCGGTTCGGGTCGACGTCGAAAACGGGCTGGCGAGCCGCGCGCTCCGCTTTCTCGCGGGCGATTTCCGCCTTGCCGAGCTCAAGCGCCTTCTCCGCGGTAAGCCCCTGATCCCACACGACATCCGACGAGCGCGGATATTTCGCAAGGACATCGGAAACATCGCCGTACACGTAGAAATGCGAGCCGCCCGAAAGAACGAGCGTGTAGTAGCCGTCCGCATCGGGCTTGAGCGGCTGGCGATGGGAGACGAGATTGCGGACACGCGGATCCGCGCCGGCGACCGACTTGTCGTCGGGGCGCGTGAAGAGGCGCACAAGTATCGGCTTCTTCGCGCCACCAGGAAGAGGCGCGGGCTTAAAGCGCACGACCGGCAGCGTCGGCGCACGCGAAGTGATCATGTACGCGTCAAGTTTGCCGCGGCGGGCTGGCGTCACTTCGATCGAGGCCGCGGCGCTTCCGTCGTCCTTGATCGCGTCCAGCATTTCGCAGCACGGCTTCACGCCCTTCTTCGCGGCCGCCGCGAGAACGGCGGAAACCATTTCAGCCGTCGGCACCTTCTCCTTGAACTCGACGAGCGAACCGCCCTTCGCAGCCCATTCGTCGATGCGGCTGCGCGTGACGGGATCCATCGCCGCAATTCCGGCAAACGTCAGCACGTCGTAGCGGTTGAGGCGGTCCGTCTCGTTGATCTGCGGCTCGAAGATGACGTCTATCGGGAGATGCGCGTATTCAAGCGCCTGCACAAGCGCGTCGAAAAGACGATGGTTGCCGCCGCCGTTCGCGAACGCGTGGCGCTCGTTCGTCTGCGAGAAAAGAACGGCCACCTTGCGCGGAACGCCGCGGTCGCGCGGCGTGAAGAACTCGTTCACGTCCTGTATCTCGCGCTTGGCGAGGCGTATTCCGAGCAGCTGGTCGGTGTTGACCTTGTAGGGGCAAAGGAAGTTACTACTTCGTGCGCCACACGCCAGTCGCTCGGACGGCGCGACCACTTGAACATGTAGGAGACGTTGTACCCCCGCTGATACTGGTCGAGAAAGCTCTGGCGGATCGAGTTCGTGGAGCAGCCGACGTACATCTCCGAGTCGACGATCGGCTTGCCGTCCGCAAGCGCCCTCAGAAGATGCGCCTCGACCGCCCCGCCGTGCCCACCCGTCGGTGCGCAAACGACGCCGAGCGGCTTGTTAGCCGTATAGAGGTCGATGCCGCGCGTGCGCATGGTAGTCGGCTGGAAGCACGCGAGCACGTTCGGGTCGACCCTGCGTATCGCCTCCTGTCCCTCGGCCAAAAGAGACGCGAACTTCTCCTCTATCGCCTTGATGCGGTCCGCGCCCTTGAGCGAGGGGTCGACGCGTCCCTCCTCGGAGCAAGCCGGCTCGTTGAGGAGCTCGTAGCACCACGGCTTCCAGCCAATCTCGCGCGTGAGGCGCGCGCCCTCCTCCCACATCGTGAGCCACACCTTGCGTCCTTCGTCAGTCAGGATGGAATACGGCATGAAATGATGTCCGCCAGGCGCGCGCGCCTTCTCGTCGCACGAAAGGCACCCGTGGCCCCAGTTCGCCGCCGTGAAGTCCACGTAGACGGGAAGAGTGCTCGCGATCGCCGCCGCGTACTTCTTGTCGTCGCGTCTGCGCATGCGCTGCTTGGGGTTCAATTTCAGCATCCACTCCATCGGCGCCTCGTAGCCAATGCCGTCGAGCCCGAGCCGCTGCAGGTTGTCGTAGCCAGGCATCTCCTGGTAGAGCCACTTCAGCTCCGGAACGTATCCGGGAGTGTCCTCGTTGCACTCGAGTTCCGTTTACGAGAAGATGCCCTTCCTTCGAGACGGAGAACGCCGCGTTCTGCGGATAGAGCTCGCCCTTTGGAAGAGCATCAAACGGGACGAACGGATCGAAGCCAAGACCCTTGGGATCGAGGTATTCGTCGGCCGGAGCAACGGCAGCGGCCAAAACAGCGGAAAGTGCGATCGACAGACGTTTCATGGCGCGAGACCCCCTCAATCAATCATGTCGTGGTATTTGCCGTCCTTGAAGCCGCGGCAGGTGCCGAGCGGAAGCCCAGCGCCATTCACGACGTTCCAGCCGCAGTCGAGGTCGAACCAGGCGTAGCGGAACGAGAACGCCTCCTTGACATCGGGATGCGAGAGCTCGATCGTGTCGCCGATGATCTTCGCGTTGGCAAAGCGAAGCTTGATGCCTTCCTTGTCCTTGCCTTTCTTGTCTTTGCCCGTTTCAACGGGACCGGAGAGCTCGAAGCCCTTCACGGCCTTTCCGTCGCGCGTCTTGAGACCCTTCGCGTTCTTGAGGTGAATCACGCACTTCGGGCCCTTCCACTCGACGGACTCCACCTGCGGACAGCGTCCCTCGACATTCTTGCCGTAGACGTTCTGGAGCGCCCAGTTTGCATAGCGCTCGCCAACCTCCTCCTTGTGGATCGGATGGATGTCCGCCTCTGAGTAGCGAAATCGTGTCGCAATCGGGAAGCAGCGTCGCGAGCTCATTGAGCTGGCGGCGCATGTCGGCGTTCACCGACCACGTCGGGGCGTTCGTCTCGCCGTTCGCCATGCGCTGCGTGGAGTTCGGCTTTGTGTCGAGCTGGTGCGGGCAGATTTCGGTGATGATGACGGGGAGAGTGTCCTTGTAGGTGAACTGCGCGCGCCATCCCTCGACAAGAGTCTTGAAGAAGTCGGCGTACTTGCCGTTCCCGAGGTCGCTGCAGCCCTGGTACCAGACCGCGCCCTTGATCGCCATCGGATAGAGCGGATGGACGAGTCCCGCGTCCATAGTCGTCGCGCTGAACAAGTTGATTGCGCGCGCATCGTTCGGCTTGCGGCACTCGGGGTGATTCCAGATGTCCTTCGGCATCTGCTCGCCGATGCATGCCTTGAACTTCATTTCGTGCGACTCTGCGCGCGACGGCCAGAGCGCGATAGACACCGGCTTGAGCATGCCGCCCGGCCGACCTTCCTTGCTTGCGGCATAGACCTTGTAGCGCACCGAAAGGACGTTCTTGCCGACGCGTCCATGTTCCTTGATGGGGACACCGTAGCCGTGGTTGGGGTTGCCCGAGCCGCCGAAAGCATGGCCGTTCAGATAGTTCATGTCCTGCCCGTACGACTCACTGTAGCCAATGGACCAGTTCTTCTTGAGGTCGGCTTCCGTAAGCTCGAATGTCGCGCGCATCCAGACCTCGCCGGTGAAGCCCTCGGGGAAAGGATCGCACTGGAAGCCGCGTCCGTCGATCGTAAGCTCCTTCCAGCTCTCGTCCTCGACGAAATCCGGGTCGTGGAGCGACGGCTTGGTATTGACGAAGTTGGAAGCGGGGTCGAAGCGCTTGTTCCACTCGAAGATCTTCTTCTCGTATACCTCGGGTCCGCCGGCCTTCATGAAGTCGGTCCAGCGGTTGTACCAGAAGCCGGCAACGCCCTTCGCGTGGCCCGTGCCGTGGTCCTTCGCCCAGGCCTGGTCTATCCAGCCGTCGATCTTCGTGGCGCCCCACGAGGCGTTCACGAGGCCGATCGGAACGTCGAGCACCTTGTTGAGCTTCCAGCCCATCCAGTAGAGTGCCGCACCGTTCTTGCGCATCGACTTGTAGGTCGAGGTCTCCCACTTGATTCCAATCGCGTCCTCGCGAGGATACGGCGAGTTCTTGTTCTCGCCGTCGTTCATGAGAAGCGTGCGGATATTGGGATTCCCCTCCGCCTTCTTGAGAAACTCCTCGCCGCCGATCGGGAGGCGTCCGTAGCCCGCGAACGTGTAGGCCATGTTCGACTGGCCGCATCCGAACCACACGTCGCCGAAAAGGACGTTGGTAATCGAGTGCGTCTCCTTGCCGCACTTGGCGGTGATCGTCGACGGCTTCTTGTTCGCCTTCTGCGGCGGGAGCTTCACGGTCCAGCGGCCCTTCTCGTCCGCCGTCGCCTCGCCAATGGTCTTTCCGTTGAGCGCGACCGACACCTTCGCGCCTGGCTCGGCGAAGCCCCACACGGGAGATGCGACATCGCGCTGAATGACCATGTTGTCGGAGCATACGTTCGCGAACTTGAATTCCGCCGCACTGGATGTCAGCGTAATAAGGAGCGCAATCACGGAGATTGCAATTGCCGCAATTGACGACGCCTCTACAAACGTTTCACGGGACTTTATGGAGTTTTGCGTTTTCATGCCCAAGATTATATATCAAAATACGACACCGTGATTTCAATTTCATCTATGATTTATTTCAAATTTAGATTTACCCGTTGCGCGTCGCCAAAAACTGTTGTAGACTATGAGGCGTCATGAAAAAGCCAGCAGACATAAAGGACGTCTGGTTCATCCTCCCGGACGGGACAAATATCTTCGACTCTGAGTTCCGCGCGGGCGCGCTCTCAGTCGCACGCGAACTCGCCCTGCCAAAGGTGCGACTTTCCAACGAGACACTCCTGCTGAAGAAGTTCAGCATCGAGAAAAGCGGCAAGAACAGCGCGATGGCAGTGATCGCGCATATCCGCAAGCCAGCGCTACTCAAGGCGTTCGGAAAATCAGGCATACCGCTCGTCCTTCTCGGC
Source organism: uncultured Lentisphaerota bacterium (assembly GCA_900321255.1). Classification (GTDB taxonomy): domain Bacteria; phylum Verrucomicrobiota; class Kiritimatiellia; order RFP12; family UBA1067; genus UBA1067. The sequence goes on from ONVK01000065.1 coordinate 11,871, forward strand.
GAGGAAGCGGTGGAGGACTGGCGCAAGGCCTTCGGCGGCCCCATCACCGTATGCTCGGTCGACAACGAGTCCATTGGCCAGATGGCAGCGGACTATCTCCACGAGCAAGGTCGTTTCGCGTCGTACATCTACGCAGACGGATCGTCGGACCAGTTCTACCAATGGTGGACTTCGAGGCGTTACGAATCCTTCGTCGACACCTTGCGCGAACACGGCTACACTGGCGAGGTCCTGCGCGTTCCAGTGCTGAACTCCTCGGCCCACACCGACGCCGAGCATTTCCTCAAGGCGATGGAGAAGATCCCGCGTCCAATCGCCGTATTCGCATGTAACGACCGCGCCGCGCGCGAGATCGTCTCGTTCTGCCACTTGGCAAACCTCCACATCCCAGATGACGTAGCGGTTCTCGGCGTAGACGACGAGAAAGACCTCTGCGAATCATGCCCCGTTCCGCTTTCGTCCATCAAGATCGAGCACTACCGCCTCGGGCGCACTGCGATGCACCTGATACTCAGGATGCTGGAAGGCGGCCCGCGTCGTGACAAGGTGATCCTGTGCCCGCCCGTGCGCGTAATAGAGCGCGCGTCAACGAAGAGAAGCACCCCGAGCGACAAGTTCGTCGCGAGCGCCGTCAACTTCATCCGCACCGCGCGCCTGGACACGCTCGACGTCATGGCAGTCGTAAAGGCGTGCGGCGCCTCGCGCAGCTATCTCGAGAAGCGCTTCAGAGCCGAGACGGGGCGGACGATTCTCGATGCTATTCACCGCCGCACCTTGGAAGACGTGAAGCATCTACTTCTCGACACCGACAAGTCGGTTGCGGTCATAGCCCAGGAGACGGGATTCCCGTCCGCCTCGGGTCTCTGCTCGATGTTCCGTCGTCTGACAGGACAGTCGACATCAGAATTTCGCGCCACCCGCCAACCGCGTTAATAATATATAGGCAGTGGCCGAAGGATCCTCCTCATGGACCCTCGGCGAATACGCCGTATCCATTCGCTCGGACCTTCGCTCCACTGCCTATATCTATCGCATACGCCCGTAGCCTTCGGCCACCGCCTCTATAATCAGGCGCGGGGAGGGATAAGTCCTCGCTCTACGGCGCGATTCACCGCATCTACACGGTCGCGTGCACCGAGCTTTGCGAAGATGCCGGAAAGGCGAACCTTCACCGCTATTTCGCTCACCTCGAGCGCCTCGGCGATCTCGCGGTTTGTCCTCCCCTCAGACACGAGGCGAAGAGTCTCTATCTCCTTGTCGGAAAAAGTAGGCGAGGCCGCACGACGCGTTCCATGTCGGCGAAGTCGATGCCGTACCTCGTGCCGGGGCGGTTGTGCATCTCGAACTTCGCAGACATGGAATGCACAGCACCATCCTCGGAGTCACCCGAAGCGAATACGATCGGCCTCGAGTAACGGCTATTGGCGTATTTCGGCTCGAGATCAAGCGGATCGGTCAGTGCCACCGCGAAAGCGGTGGACACGGGAAAGCCAATGCGAGGATAGCTGCGCCGAACTTCATGCGAATATTTTACCATATTCGCGCGGCTAATTCACATGGCGGATCAAATCACGTTCAGCGAACGGATACAAGGTATGAGAGTGCCTGCGAGGACTTCGGAATTCAACTGATGTCTGCCGTGGAATGACTGCGCCATTCCGGGATAGTGCTCCTCGAAGGCCGCCCTCGACTCTGGCCCTACAAGCGTATCCTCGTCGCCGAAAAGTCCGTGGCAGAGCATGCGGTCGTCGTCGTCGATGCCGTCGAACTGGCGCGATTCAAGCTCCTGGAAACGGGCAACCGTCTCCTTGGTGACGTGGAACTCGGTCTCGCCGTCCTTGCGGCGGTTTAGCCACTTGTGCTTGCCGACGTAGAGGATGTCGTACTTCCTTGATATCCAGAAGGCCGGGTTCACGCAGATGCGCGTGAAGCCGTGGAGCATCTGCGCGTACATGCCGCCCATAGAGGTGCCGATGACGAGATCGGGCATCTCGTCGTAGGCAAGCGCCTCGAGCGTCTTCTCGGCGACGAGTGGATCGAGCGGAATGTCCGGCGCGACCACCACGGCGCGGCGCGACGGCTCAACCCTGTCCCAGAACCACTTGCGCAGCAGCTCGACGGTTCCGCTCGCGCCCGACGACGCAAAGCCATGTAGATACAGAATCTTTCTCAATGCGTATCCCGAAATGCAATGTCAGCAGCGGTAGTACCTGACTCAGTCGATCTTCGTATCCATCGATAACTTGGAAGCGGGAATCGTCTTCCCGCTCTTCTCGTCCACGGTGTCGACATCGGCGACCTTGTGCGCCCGGAACTCCACGCGGTTGGAGGTGCAGTACAGCAGGGTGCGCAGGGCAAGCGCGATGTCGCGTCCGAACGCACGGCATTTCTCCGGCGTCACCACAGCGCCGCTGGCGTTGGCGAACGGAAACTCCATCGCGCGGCAGACCTTGGGCTCCTTCACATTGTGGCAGGCCCATATCACCGACGACCAGCCCTGCGCAAAGTTTTCGCCCTTGTTCCACTTCTGCCCGAACGGCAGGTCGTTCGCCGCCTTATACCGGAGAGCCCCCGACTGGACCTTCTCGAGGATCTCGGAGAAACGATCCTCCTGCGCGGAAGGCGGCACGATCTTCGGGTCCTTGCGCGTCGCGTACACGAACTCGTTGTAGTCGCCGCGTATCCACGGACAGTGCAGGTCGATGAACGCGTCGAGCCTCCCCTTCGCGTGCTCGCCGATCCACTCCGTCAACGCCTTAGTCTCAGGATAGATGAACTCCGAGTAGTCGCGGTTATGATCGTGAGGCATGCGGTTCTTGCCCTGGTCACCGGCCTGCACACCATCGTAGTCCACGAACGGAACACCCATAAGCTCCACGTTCGCGCGCAGCCACGCGCCGAGGTCGTCATCGGCGAGGAACGCATCCACGATCCCCTCGAACACCCAGCTCGCCGTCGTCTCGGAGCAGTGGTGGCGCGCCGTGAACATGAACCTGTGCTTCGGCTCGACCTTGATGCATCCCGCACGCACGCGCGGCACCTCCGCCCCGGCGCGTGACCGACACAGCGTCTCAACGGCAAAGACCCCCTTCGCCGTGTCCGCCGCGTGCCGTGCGACGAACGCGTCCCAGTTCGCGCGCACATACGGATGGCATTCGTAGAAGAGCGTCTCGTTTTCGTCCGGCGCGAATGTATATGTGAAGCCGCAAGTCGTCGCCTTGCCGTCGAGCGGATACGAGAACGTCTTTCCGCCGTCCGTCGAAACGACCGGCCCCCTCACGCCGACAATGTCGAGGCTCGTCCCGTCCGGCTTGCGGAAGTCAACGCGGACGGTCCTGCCCGCCGCGCCCTTCACGCGGAACGCCCAGTAGAACCATTCGCCCTTCGTGTCGCGCAGGTCCTGGCGGATGCTCACCGTGTCGCCGTCAATCGAGTTGACGATCGCGTTCCCGGCGGGAAGCGCCGTATCGACGGTAAAACCGGACGCAGCGGCACCACACACCGACACTGCGCCAAACGCGGCAAACGTCCAGAGCGCCAACTTACATCCCTCCACTATGCCACCTCCTATTGTCTTATCTTACGATGATCGAAAATTCTCCGCCGCTCACGACGAGCGCACCACCCGTGGCCGAATCGGCGACAAATCCCGCTCTCCGATGTTCCGATGATAGCCTGCGACCGCTCTGCGACAGAGCTCGGTCGCCGACCCGTCAGAACGCGAAGTCGATCTGCCAGCGGAAGAAGTAGCCGGGCTTGTCGGTGTCGTAGTAGTCGCCCGGATTGAAGAGCTCGGCTATGACATGCCCGTAGACCTCAAAGCGCTCGCCCTTGTCCTTGGCGGGCGTCCAGATCGGGAACGTGTAGAGGGCGCGCGAAAACAGCCCCTTGAATCGGCCGTTGCCGCCGCCGATCCCGTCGCGGTCGGCCGCGAATACGGGTCCAGTGGAGACCAGGACCTTGTGGCGAGGCGAGAACTCAACGCCGCCCCAGAGCTTGAGGTAGTGCTGGTTCGACCACCAGCCCACGCCGTCGTGCGTTCCGTAGAGGTACATCTCCGACTCAATCGCGTCGCGACCCCACATCGGGTCCCACTTGCCGCTCATGTAGCGGTAGTCTGCGCCGCAGAGGGGCTTCCAGCCATCGCGCGAACTCCTCCAGCTGATCCCGGCGAAACCGCTCCACTCGCCGCACCTCTGGTACATCAAGTCGAAATCTGCCTTGACCGTCTCGGAAAGCCGCGGCTGGACGCGCGCGCCGATGAGATCCGTGCGGCGGCTTCTCTGGGGGCTCTGCGTCTCGCGCAGGCGCTTGGTAACGGCGAACACCTGGTATTCGAGCCACTCCACGGGCTTCTGCCCCCACACGACGCCCGCGCCCCAGTCGTCCTGGTTGCCCGAGCCGTCGGGGAAGCGCGACGAGAGCGAGGAGAGGCGGTGGCGATCGTCGCCGATGCGGAAGTCGCTCGCCGAGTCGAAGTTGTAGAGCCCAAAGACGTCGAGCGTCGAGGTTTCGGTCACGTGGAACCTGAAGGACGCCATGTCGGTGTAGAGCGTACGCGACCCGTCGCCCGGAGTGCCGTCGACGAAAATGCGGTCAAGCCCGCAGAGCCCGCGCAGGTTCTGGCGACCGACCTTGAGGTCGAGAAAGCCGTCAAAGACACCAAGTCCCTCGACATAGAGGTTGTCGAGGACGATTTCGCCGGGCCACGCGGTCGTGCGGTTCGCGGGGCGGCAGTTCCAGCGGAACTCGTCTGCAAGACGGCCATAGAGCGTCCAGGCGCCGGCCGAGCCAGCATCGCCCTTAAGCTCTGCCCAGACGCGCGGGCGGAAGCGTATGTGGTTGCGGTAGCCCGACTCGCGGAAGCGGAACGCGCGGAAGCCGCCGTACGGGTTGCCCGGAACGTGGTCCATTATCTCCTGGCGGATGCGAAGGTCCGCGCCCGCGTTGAAGCTGAGTCCCGAATCGTCGGATTCCTGAACAACGGCTTCAGGTGCAGTCGCTGCCGGGATGGCGACTTCCGAAGCAGTAGGTTCAGAAGCAGTGGCTTTCGGGGCTGCGGACTCTTGATCGGCCGCCGCGCAGTGCGAGAAAAGCGCGAGCGCGGCGCTCGCAACGCAAATGCCGCGGAAAGAGGTCGTCATGGGGTGGTGCCTTTCTTACTTGACGGGTTCGAGGCGCTCCTTGCCGCCCATGTAGGGGCGAAGGACCTCGGGAATCGTCACCGAGCCGTCTGCGTTGAGGTGCTGCTCGAGGAGCGCGACGACGAGGCGCGGAAGCGCAACGCCAGAGCCGTTAAGCGTGTGGACGAGCTTCGTCTTGCCGTCCGCGTCCTTGAAGCGGCAGTTGAGGCGGCGCGCCTGGTAGTCGGTGAAGCACGAGCACGAGCTGACCTCAAGCCACTGCTGCTCGCCGGGAGCCCAGAGCTCGAGGTCGTAGCACTTCGCGGCGGAAAAGCCCATGTCGCCAGAGGAGAGCATGATCACGCGGAACGCAAGGCCGAGCCCGGTGAGGACTTCCTCCGCTTCCTTCACGAGCGTCTCGAGCTGCTGGAACGAGACGGAAGGATGCACGAAGTTCACCATCTCGACCTTGTCGAACTGGTGGACGCGCAGCATGCCGCGCGTCATCTTGCCGGCAGACCCCGCCTCGCGGCGGAAGCACGGAGTGTAGGCCGTGAGCTTGACCGGGCTCTCGGGAGTGATCTTCGGGAGGTTCACGCCGTCGAAGATGTCGTCGCGGTAGTAGTTCGTGACAGGCACCTCGGCCGTCGGAATCAGCCAGAAGTCGTCGATCTGGCAGTGGTAGAGGTCTTCAGCAAACTTCGGGAGCTGGCCAGTGCCGGTCATAGAGTCGCTGTTCACGACGAACGGCGGCAGCATCTCGGTATATCCCTGCTTTTGGCAGTGGAGGTCGAGCATGTACTGGATGAGCGCGCGCTGAAGCTTCGCGCCCTGGCCGAGAATCACGGGGAAGCCCGTGCCCGTGAGCTTCACGCCGCGCGGGAAATCGAAGATGCCGAGCTTTTCACCGATCTCGATGTGCGTAGGGATCTTGAAGTCGGGGTCCTTCCACTCGCCGACCATTCTGACGACCTTGTTCGTCGAGCTATCGGGACCGGTCGGAATCTCAGCCGCGGGGATGTTCGGGATCATCAGAAGCGTCTCGCGGAGATCGTGGTCGACCTGCGCGAGCTCCTTGTCGATCTCGGCTATGCGGTCGCCGACCTTGCGCATCTCGTCCTTCGCGGCGGCGATGTCTCCGCCGGAAGCCGCGATCTTGCCGATTTCCTTCGAGGCGGCGTTGCGCTTCGCCTTCAGCGTCTCGGTCTCGGCGATGAGGGCGCGGCGCTTCGCGTCGAGGTCCCTTGCCTTTTGCAGTTTCTCTATCTCTACTCCGCGGCGGCCAAGCTCGGCCGCAGTCGCGTCGAATTCATCCCTCAGCTTCTTGATGTCGATCATTTTTTCGTTCCTTCGGCGGCCTCCCGCCGCTTTGGGTAGAAATTATACCATATTTCACCCGCCGATGGAGCATCGAAACAATCATTGTCGCGGTTTGCAGTGTGTGTTTGCTTGTCAGCGTTATACGTGCTTCGCGATTTCGCTGATGTTCTTTGCTGGTGTGGTTTTGCCTGTCAACGTGCGGCTTTGTTTCGGGCAACCGTGCTCGCCTTGCGAGAGCGGCCGATTCCGGCGTCCTCCGCCCCACTCGGCGTATACATATACGCCATCGGGGGCGAGTCCTGCCGTAATCGTCTCACTCTCGAAGGTTCCGCACCCCTGATTGACATCGCCTTCGGCGACTCCGCTTCGCTTCGGGGGATACCGGCTTCGGCCCAAAACAAAGCCGCGCTTGGCACCCTCGGGAGCTGGGCTAACGGCGCATGCGTTCGTCTCTCGCTTCGGGGAAAAGCTCGACTCCTCCCGTGCGCTGCATCCACCGTCCGCAGCGCGATACTTCGTCGGCGGGATACCGCCTTCTCGTCTCGCTTGCGTCCGTTGGCGCATCACGCGAACTGTCGTCGCGCCGTTCCCCTGCGCTTGCTCCTTACACATGCGCCGTTAGCCCGACCTTCCGCTATGGCGCGTTTTCCTTCGTAGCATCTGCGCTCGCGCCGTTCCGTCGGCTCGCTTAACTACTTGCGCACTCAACACCGTGCGCAAACAGGCCTTTTACAACGGTTCCGCGGGGTCTGTCTCCGCCGTTTTCTCTGCGGCCTCTATCAATTTCATCATTTCATCACGCTGCTTTGGATACCAAAGCGAGCATCCCCCAAACTTGTCGAAAGCAACCTGCTTCACTGTGCAGAATTTCTTGAACTCCGGCGGTGCAGCATTGTCGCCTTTGATTCGCCTGATGACATTAGTGCCGCTGAAAAGTTCCAATTGCCACAATGTTCCATCGCATATATTGGGATTGCGATAATTGTCCACCCAGCTGTCTATATTTACTTCTTCAATGCAAGCCAGTATTTTCTCCCAGTCTTTTCGAAGGCAAAGTCTCTCGCCCTTTAGGACACAGGGGGTCTTCGTCTCGCGCAAGAAACGATAATTGTAGACTTCAACGAACACTCGCCTATTCGCAAAATCGATGGAATAACGCTCGTCCGGGCCGCTCAACGCCCCCCATTCACGATAACTGAGCGAAGTGATGGCATTTGTGGCGATGAACGGCGGGAGGTCTGGAGGATAGACGCCGTTGCCGAACACGCGCTCGACAGACGGGAATCGGCTTCTTATTTCCGCTGATGAGATTTCATACATTCCCAACACATCCAGTTTGCATTCTACGACTTTCAACTTCGGCAAGTCGCAAAAGCCCTTTACGCCATGACAGCCAATCAAAGTGAGCCCTTCTACAGACGACGATTCCAGGCCCAACACTTTGGGCAAAGGCAATTTCCAACCTAAAGGCTGGTCAATCGTCAGATGGCGCAATGGCAGTTTGGCAAGCGCCGAGAGGGCGAGCTCGCCATGGGCACGGCGAACAGCCAGCGACACTGCCGAAAAATTAGTCAGCGACGACAGTGCGGACAATTCCCGTTCATAATCACGAGGATACTCCCCTTTCCAGCAAAGATAGTCGGTCGTAACGGACAAGTCCAGTTCTTTCCCGGGCGGCATTCCTGCAAGCCGTGCAATGGCCGCGCGAAATCCGTCTCTCGTAACCTTTACGCCCTCATCATCACACTCGCATCTGGCAGGGTTTTCAGTGATTATAAATGACGCGCACACTCTATCGCCGTCAGCATTGGGCGAAGAAGTGTTTGTGTCCGTAAAACTATTGCACCCCGACATTGCAAATGCCACAAGCGCAGCAAATATGATCAAATGGGGATACACCCAATTGGCGTTGCTCTTTTTATCGCCCATTTCGATGTTTTCCTTAACTTTCCTTATTTTTAACGGCGTTGGGCATATTATAGCGAAACTCCCGCGCTGAAATCAATCGCGGCAAAATGAGATTACGGCGCGGACGAAATATAGTAAGAGACAGCCAGAGTCGTTTAAGGTCATGTAGCATCGGATAGCGTCGCAGCACATTTGTCGCGGGCTAAGCGAGCTGACGGGACGTCGGCGAGCGCAAATGCTGCGAAGAAAAACGCTCCGCAGCGGAATGTGAGGCAAGGGACGAGGGGGCGAGTGCCGAACTGAGCGACATGCGACGACGCGGTTCGTCGGATGCGCGGTGAGACACGTCGCAAGGCGAGGAGGCGTATCCGCCGACGAAGCATTGCGGCGCGTATCGCCGCGAAGACGACGGGAGCGGCGGCGCAGGGAGCGGGAGGGAGGCCGAGCCCCCGAGCACCGCGCCGAACTCCCGAGGGTGCCAAGCGCGGCCACGGTTCGGGTCGGTTAGCGGAACGGACCGAAGCAGGGGGAGGCGA
>ONVK01000074.1 GCA_900321255.1 uncultured Lentisphaerota bacterium
GACGGAGCAGACGCACGTCATCGCCTCGAGCTTCTCGATGGTCAGGGCGCCGGCGTTCACCGCGTCGATCATCCCCTGGTCTTCGGAGACGGGAATGAACGCGCCCGAAAGCCCGCCGACGTAGGAGCTCGCCATCACGCCGCCCTTCTTCACCTGGTCGTTGAGGAGCGCGAGCGCGGCAGTCGTGCCGGGGGCTCCCGGATGGTCGAGGCCGATCTCCCTCAGGATGTCCGCGACCGAGTCGCCGATCGCCGGCGTCGGCGCGAGCGAGAGGTCGATGATCCCGAAGGGAACGCCCAGTCGCTTCGACGCCTCCTGGGCGACGAGCTGGCCGACGCGGGTGATCTTGAACGCCGTCTTCTTTATCGTCTCGCAGAGAGTCTCGAAGCCGACTCCGCGGCAAGTGTGCCGCAGGACGTGGTTGACGACGCCTGGTCCCAACGCGCCAGCCATGAAGGGATTGTCGTCGGGAGCGTTGCAGAGGACGACGAGCTTCGCGCAGCCGATCGAGCTCTTCGTCTTCGCTGCCGTCTCCTTCACGATCTCGCCCATGAGCCGCACGGCGTCCATGTCGATGCCGGTCTTCGTCGAGCCGACGTTGACGGAGGAGCAGACGCGCTCGGTCGCGGCCATGGCCTCGGGGATGGAGCGGATGAGAAGCTCGTCGGCGGGCGTCATTCCCTTCGAGACGATCGCGGAGTAGCCGCCGATGAAGTTGATGCCGAGCTTCTTCGCCGCGCGGTCGAGGGTCTTCGCGATCTTCACGAAGTCGGACGGCTTCTTGCAGCACGCGGAGCCGACGATCGCGGCGGGCGTTATCGAGACGCGCTTGTTGACGACGGGGATGCCGAACTCGCGGCCGATGTCGTCGCCTGTCTTCACGAGGTCTTTCGCGAGGCGCGTGATCTTGGCGTAGATGTTGTCGCACGTCTTCTTGACGGACGAGTCAGCGCAGTCGAGCAGCGAGATGCCCATTGTGATCGTCCGGACGTCGAGGTTCTCCTCGAGAATCATCCGGTTTGTTTCAAGAACTTCGGAGATATTGATCATTTCATTTGCCCGTTGATTTACTGTTTCGGGTTGGAGTTGGAGTCTTGAGTTGGAGAGTTTTCTTAGCCGTGTAGAAAGGGAAGAGGTGAAGGTTAAGGTGAAGAATGATAGCCGTGTAGAACGTGTAGATCGTGTAGAGGGGAAGTTTCACTATCAACTACCATCTACCACCTACCAACCATTTCACTCTACACTCGGTGCATCTTCTCGAATATCTCGCTCTTCTGGCAGCGGATCCTCATGCCCATGCCGGTTCCGAGCTTCGCGAGCTCCGCGCCGAGCTTGTCGAATGTCTTCTTGTACTTCGCCGCGTCGACGATCATCATCATGTTGAAGAAACCGCCGGTGACGGTCTGGCTGATGTCGAGGATGTTGATGTTTTCCTTGGCGAGGTAGGTGCAGGTTTTCGCGAGAATGCCGACGGCGTCCTTACCGACGACGGTGATGATAATCTTTTTCATGGTGATTTCACGGCCACTTCATTGTGATGAAACGGCCTCCTTTGAATGCTTTTCCGATGTATAGCCTCCTTGGGGCATATTATACCAAAAACGCGCCTGGGCGGCGGCATCTTGTCGGACTCACTGCCGCTCCGCGTCCGTTCGTCCGACTAACGCGAAGCCCCTCTCCAAGAGCGATACGATGACGCCGAGAATCGAGGCGCGAAGAGGCGAGGGTGGGATGTGGGGTGGGTGGGGATGTGGGGTGGCGAGAAGGAGATGGTGGTGGTGCGGTGGGCAGAAGAGGAATGCCGAGAAGAGGCGAGGGTGGGATGGATAAACGGACGCGTGTTGATTGATGTTGGCGTGGGACGGACGAACGGACGCGGAGCGGGAGTAAGTCCGTCATGCGACCGCTACATCAAACTAATCCTAAATCGGCAGCTGAAGTTGCACTCGTTATTTATATCTCGCGCAGAGGCGCTGAGACGCTGAATTTTTCGTGACTCATTGGATGATTTTCTATGTTCTGGTTATTCACCATTTGGGTAAAGCGACTTGACGTATCAAAGCCGAACTCGCGGACAAGGGCCAAGTTTGCAGTACAAGGACTGATGGACTTAACTAAATCCACTGAATCAGAGCAACTCTACTGTATCAGGGCCGGATCTACTGTATCAAAGCCGAGCTCGCGGACAAGGGCCAAGTTATGGGCCGAACTCGCGGAATCAAAGCCGGATGTACCGCGAAAGCTTTTCCTCGAGAACGGACTCTATGTTCTCAAGGTCGCGCCAGTCAAGAGAAATGAGCTTCTTCCCGGCCCTCTGATACAAAAACTTCTTCTCGCTCTTTCTCGCGAGATAGTCCTGCTCCTGCATCCCCCAGTATTCAATGTAGAGGTCAAACTCCGGCAGATAGAAATCTGGCCTAATCGACACGTCGCCGGCGATCCTGTACCGCTCGTCGTACACATACTCGATCCTCTTGCGCGACAGCCAGTCGCCGATCCTCTTCTCCCCGCGCGACTGCACGGCAACATCATCCGACGTCCTAAGCCTCTTCGCCGATGCGACGTCCGCCTCGAAATTCCTCTCCTCGAGAATCCTCTCGTCAAGACAATGACGGCAGTAGGGCTTCCCGTACCTCTCTATCCCCGCCGCCGACTCCTCCTTCGTGACCGGCCGTCTGCACCGTGCACACCAGTGCTTCCTGCGCGACTCGGCTTCCCTGATCACCATCTCCGCCGCCGCCGCGCAGTCGTTCGCCGCCGCGCGCACGTAATCGGCATGCGTTGCGTTGCGCGCGATGTCCTTGATGTCCGCGACCATCTGGTCCGTCATCCCGACGCACATCTCAAGCGCCCTGAGCTCGTATTGAAGAACCTGTTCCCGCGTCTCCCTCGTCGCGGCCATGTAAAGTGGAATGCAGAACGCCTTCCTCAGGTCGCCGGAAATCGACATCAGCTTCCGAGCGGCGCTCGCGGCGGCGCGCCTGACCGCCGGCGACGGATTCGAAAGCAGCGAGACGATCTCGGTCCAGGCGGAAGTCCTGCCTTCGCTGCCGATTTCAACGGCCCTCTTCCGCTCTGCCTCGCCGACCGCCATCGGCTATTTCGCGGCAACGACGTATGGCTGGCCGCAGAGGGAGCATATCGCGCCTGCATGGACCGCGGCGCCGCAGCTCGGACACCTGCGCTCAAGCAGCTCCCCGCACATCGCGCAGTACTTCCCGCCGACGGGATCGGCCGCCTCGCGGTCGGGAAGGAACAGCCGTACCTCCTCGACAAAGTACTCCTTGTTCGTCGGGCAGCTCGGATTCGGACAGAAGCCGCGAGAGTAGGGCTTAAAGTTCAAAGCCGAAAGTTGACGGTTGCCTTCGCCGACCGCCTTTGAATTCTGGCTGCCGACGCTAAGGTTAAACTTCTTGGCCAGCTTCTCGATAACAGCGTCGCTGAGCTTCGTCCCGTCGCCCTGCTCGAACATGGAAAGAGCCGACTGCTTGCAGCCGATTTCGGCCGCAAGCGCACTTTGCGTGAGCCCCGCCTCGCGCCGGGCGGACTTCACGTTTCTGCAGAACTCTGTATCAAGATTTTTCACCGGGAAGATATTATGGACTTTATTTCCGCGTCTATCAAGGGGGCAGATGTCAACATCATGCGAACGAGACGCTCCACGGACCGCGTTCGCGCCAGCATTCGCGGACCGCATCTACCGTCGGCTCGACGTATATCGGCGTCGCCTGGTGGCGGAACCACGTGTCCTGGCGCTTCGCAAGCTGGCACGTGCGCGTCAGGATCTTCGCGCGGTCGTCGCCCTCGCGGTAGCCGATCGCGAGCGAGGCCGTGCGCGACCACGACGGATACTCCGCCCTGAGGCGCCGCTTCTCCTCCTCGAGTCCCGCCATGAACATCCCGTCAAGCCGCGCGGCGATGCGCGCGCGCACGACTGCGCGGTCGATCCTGATCACGGGATACTCCGGCGGCGGTTTCTCCCACCTGCGGTCGAGCCCGCGGAGAAGCGCGGAGAAGTAGAGCCCCGTTCCGCCGACGATCACGATCGGGACCTCCCGCGGCACATGCGCCGCCCATTCCGCGGACGCCCTGAGCCACGCGCCCGACGAGAACTCCTCGGCCGGCGTCACAACGTCAACTCCGCCCATGTGGAACTCCTCGCGCTCCGCGGGCGAGGGCTTCGCGGTTCCGATGTCCATGCCGCGGTAGACGAGCATCGAGTCCGCGCTCAGTATCCACGCGCCCATCTCGCGCGCGAGCGCGGCGGCGATGTCGCTCTTCCCGCTCGCGGTCGGTCCCGCTAGGATGTACGCTTCCCGAACGAGCATAGGATCAGGAGCCCCGCCGCGACGGTGATGAATGTGTCGGCGAGGTTGAAGCACGGAAAGTGGTACGCGGCCTTCCAGTGGAAGTCGAAGAAGTCGATGACGAAGCCGCGGAACATCCTGTCGATGAGGTTGCCCACGATCCCGGCGTAGAGCAGAACCTCCGCGACTGCCGCCGCGCGGCCGCCGGAGAAGACGACCTTGCGCTTCCACACGAGAAACGCGAGCGCGACCGCCGCGAACGCGGCGAGCGGCCAGACCTGCCCCTGGAACATCCCCCACGCGCATCCCCTGTTCTCGACGTAGGCGAGGTCGAAGAACCCCGGGATCACCGTGAACGGATCGGACGACTTGAGAAGACCAGACGCAAGCTCCTTCGTCACCGCGTCCGCAAGGACCAGGTGGATGACGACGGCGAAGACGACAAGAAGGCGCCTCATCAGCTGCGGCTGCGCTCCATCTCGCTCTGGCACTCCATGCACGTCAGGACGAACGGCTGGTTGAGGAGACGGGGCTTGCGTATCAGCTGCCCGCAGACGGTGCATACGCCGTACGTCCCGTCGTCGATGCGGTGAAGCGCCTCTTCGATCTGCTGGATCGTGCGGTTGATGTTGCCCATCTGCCCGAGCGCCTGGAGGCGCAGCGTCTGGTTCGTGCCGTCGCCGCCGTCTGACTCATGGTCGTCGGACTCGTTGAAGCCGGTCGCCTTTATCGCGTCGACGCCCGAGAGCGCCGCGGCGCGGGCCTCGATGAGGCGCTTGCGGAAATCCTTGAGGTCAGCCGCGGGGAACTTCACGGTGGACTTGCCCTGCGCGCGCGTCGTCGGACGGCGCGAAAGCTTTATCCCGTTGTCCGTGCGGTCCCGCTCGGCCTTCGCCGCCGAACGCTTCATTTCCTCCGCGATCGACAGCGCAAACTCCACGGCCTTCGCCGTATCGATCGCCTCGACCTCGGGAGCTACCGGCTTCTCGGCGACAACGGGACGGCGCGTGATGCGCGGAGGAACGCGCTTGATCTCGGCCTTTGGCTTCTTCGCCGCAACCTTCTTCGCCGCCGGCTTCTTCGCCACGGGCTTCTTGGCTACGGGCTTCTTGGCTACGGGCTTCTTCGCCGCGACCTTCTTCGCCGCCGGCTTCTTTGCCACGACCTTCTTCGCCGCAACCTTCTTTGCCGCGACCTTCTTCGCCGCGACCTTCTTCGCCGCAGGTTTCTTGGCCTTCGAATTCTTGATGCTGACTCCCATGAAATTGCCTCCTCTCTAAATATTCTTCTACTTGACTACTCTCTTATTTTATCATATCTGGACGCCGGGCGGAAGCTTCATCCACTCGCGGACTTCGTCGGACAGCGGAAGTATCTCGACGATCCTGGCGAATTTCACCTCGCCCTCGGCGCCGGGAAGTTCGAACTGGTCGCCGACTTTCTTGCCGAGCATGTTCTGCGCGAGGCGCGTCTTCGACGCGAGGATGCCCTTGTCGACATCGTTGTCCCATTCACCGAGAACGGTGTAGGTCTTGCGCCCCTCGGCGCCTTCGAACACGACGGTGACGCCGGGCATCACCTCGTCGGTCGTCGCGTCGGAGAAGTCGCCGGGCTTCACCGACTCGAGCTCGGCCTGCATGACCGTCTGCTTCTGCATCAGCACGCGCTGCTCGTCCTTCGCGTACTGGTACTCCGCGTTCTCCGAGAGGTCGCCGTAGCTCTTCGCGAACTCGATGCGCTTCACGTTCGCGGGCATGTCCTCGTTGATGAGCTTCAGGTACTCCTGCTTCCTGAGGCCGTAGCTCCTGAGCGACGTGACGCGCGCGTACTCCTTCTTCTTCTCGGTCTTGACGAGGTGGCTCTCCAGGGACGGAAGGATGTGCGTCATCCTGACGACGGTCGCGTGGTGCGTCGAGGGATCCCATGCGATGGACGCCTGGAAGCGCTCGAAGAACAGCACCTGCTCCGCGGGCGAGAGAAGCTTGAACATCTTCTCGAGCCACGCCTTGTCTCCGAAGAGGCGGCGGACGATGTTCTGCATCTTGAGCGTCTCTCCGCCGCGGCGTCCCTCGCCGAGCGCGATCGCGTGGGTGAGGATCGTGGCGACCGGCGGAAGCTCGGGCCACAGGCTGTAGGACTTGAGAACCCTGATGTTCTTGCCGTCGACCGGAACGTCGGCGTACTCGAACTTGCCGAACTGCTCGATCTTGCCGACGACGAGCGTGACGAGAGTCGCAGGCGCCTGGGTTTCCTTCAGGTAGCCGCCGAGCGCGGCGCGGCACGCGGCATCTGAGCCGAAGCGCGAGACGATTTCGGCGACGGCCGTGAAGCAGAGGTCCGGAATCGCGGCGTAGAGCTTCGCCTTTGCCTCGTCGGAATCGGCGAGGAACGAGACCATCGCGCCGACCTCGCGGGCGGGAAGAGACGCCGCCGCGGAGATGTAGCGCCTGCGCTCCCAGAGGTACGCGCGCATCTCCGCCGCCGTCGGGCGCTGGAAGCCAAGCTCGAGGACGAGGGAGGCGAGGCGCGCGTAAAGCGCGTCGTCGACGTTGCGCGCCGCGGTCACCGCGAACTCGAGGCGGTCGGCGATCTTCGCCTTCGCGTCGTCAGACGCCGCCTTGAAGCGGCCCTGCGCGACGTATTCGCGCACTGCGGCGAGGATGAGCTTGGGGTCGGTCTCGTGCGAGAACGCTGTGAGCCAGCCGTCGCCATAGTCCTCGACGGACGCCTTGAGGCGGATCGGATCGGCGCGCTTCGCGGGAATCTCGACGAGCTTGTCCTGGTGAAGCGCCTTCCTCGCCTCCTCCCAGAACTTCTTCCAGTTGACGGCCTTCACGAAGCCGTTCTGCACGCAGACGTCCTCGAGGCGGACTATCGTCATGTCGCCGTAGCTCTTGAGGACCTCCTTCACGAAATCGCCAGGACGCTCCTTGAGCAGCTTCTCGAACGCCGCGGGGTCGGCTTCGCGCAGGACGAGGATGTGTCCCTCTGGCGCGAGCTCGAGCATGTCGCACGCCGCCGCGTAGGTGAACTGGTGGCCCTTCTTTGTCGGGAAGTCGACTGTTATGCGCTTGTAGAAGTAGTCGAGGCGCTTGACCTTGCCGAGGCCCCACGCCTTGCCGAGCACGAGCGCGCCCGGCTGGAAGCCGACGAGCTTCTCGAGCCTGACGAGCGACTCGTCGAGCGGACACTCCCCGAAGCCGACGCCGTCCAGAAAAGAAAGAAGAAGACGATCTTTCGTCGTCTTCTTCAATGCGTCCCGTATCCCCGCCACGCGGATGATCTTGTCAAGTTCAACCCTGTTCTCGCGCACGAGCCGAAAAGCCCCTTCGAAGTCCTGCTTCTCCGCGCACTCGTTCAGCTGGTTCACCAACGCTTCAGTATCGGCCATTTGCCTCTCCTTTCGAAAAATAGGCGCATATTATATCATAAATTCCGCTCGCGCACCTGACGAATCATGGCTTTCTCGGGGCACGTGAACGGGTCGGCGTGCTTCGTGCAGTTCATGCACCCCGTGTAGAGCTTGTGCATGATCTTCGTCTTCGGCACCTCGGCGAAGCCGAGCGACGCGAAGAATTCAGGCGCGAACGTCAGGACCACGAGCTCGCGCGGCGAAAACGCCGCGGCGCGCTTCGCGACGGTCTCGACGAGCGCGCGGCCGATGCCGCGCCGCCTGAAGACCGTCTTCACGGCGACGGAGACGATCTCGACCGTCGCCGACTCGGGGGCGCCGATCTCGGGGTGTATCTGGTAGGCCGCGCAGCCGGCCATCTCTCCGTCCGCCTCGGCGATGGCGAACCTGTCGATCGACTCGACGATGTTCGCGAGCGACCGCGGCACGAGGTTGTCGGCGTTCCTTCCGATGAGCGCGTAGATCCTCTCCGCGTCCGCGAGCTTCGCCTGCCTTATGGAAAAACCTTCCATTGATCTTCTCAAGTCCGAGCTGGGGTGATGTTCAGGTCAAGCCTCAACGAGACGGGAATGTGCGGCTCCCGCCTTCGACGACGACAGTCGCCCTGCCGCGGATGTCGCGCGAAGAGGAGCCTACCAGTATCTCGTAGCGGCCGGGATCGGTCGTGAACTGGTGGGTAAGCTCGTCGAAGTAGGCGAAATCGTGCACCGAGAGGAAAATCTCCACCGTCTCGCTCTCGCCCGGCGCGAGAAGCTTCGTCTTCGCAAAGCCGCGCAGATCCTTGACGCAGCGCTCGACCTTCGCGTCGGGATAGGAAACGTAGAGCTGCACGACTTCGCGTCCGGCGACCTTGCCGGTGTTGGTCACCTTCGCGCGGACCGCCCAGTTGAGCCCGGAAGACCTGGCCTCCACGCCGGAGACGCTGAACGTCGTGTAGCTGAGCCCGTGTCCGAACGGGAACATCGGCTCGATGTTCTTCCTGTCGAACCAGCGGTAGCCGACGTAGAAGCGCTCGTTGTAGACGACTTCCTTCTCGTTGTAGGTCCCCATCTGCGCGACGCCGGTGTCCTCGTAGCGCTTCGGCCACGTGTGGCAGAGCCTGCCCGAGGGATTGACCGCGCCGAACACGGCGCGGGCGAGCGCGTTGCCCTCCTCCATGCCGAGGTACGAGCTCATGAGGATCGTCGGCGCCGCGTCGGTCCACGTATAGCCGACGGGCGTGCCGGCGCGGGAGATGACGACCGTGTTCCTGGCGTTCCACGAGAGGACTGCGGCGATCGACTCGTCCTCGCCCGGATCGGCGAGCATGTTCCTGCGGTCGCGGCCCTCCGACTCCATGTTGCCGTCGTAGCCGAGCTCCGTGCCGGTGAAGACGATCGTCGCGTCCGCCGCGAGCGCAAGCGCCCTGAGCTCGTCGAGTCCCGGGGCATCTGGCTTCGCGGCCTCCCCGCCCTTCTCGACATGTCCGCCCGCGCGCTCGACGCCGCTCAGGTCAACCGCGAGGTCGCTGTCGTCGGTGGCCTTGACCGATGCCTTCGGAATCGGCCTGTGTACGATCTCGACGTCTTTGCCGAGGATGTTCCGGAGCCCCTGGATGAACGAGACTTCGTACGGAACGTTGCCCTCGCCCGAGCAGCCCTTCCCGCACTGCGGGTTGTCCGCGTTCTTCCCGAGGACGAGAACCTTCCTCAGCGACTTCGCGTCGAGGGGCAGGACGCCTTTGTCGTTCTTCGCGAGGACGATCGACTCCTCGCCGATCTTCAGCGCCGCCTCCTGGTGCCTCTTCGTGTTGCGCTCTCCCGCCCTGCGCGGCGCGCCCGTGAGAAAGCCCGTCTTCGCCATCACGTAGAGGACGTGGAGCGCCATCTCGTCGACGGTCGCTTCGGAGACCTTGCCGGCCTTGACTGCGTCGACGATCGGGAACGTGTTCTTCTTCGGGTTGAAGTGGTGCGTGATCTGGTCGCCGCGGTCCATCTCTATTCCGCCGCCGTTGTCGGCCGAGAACTCGTTCGAGTGCTGCCCGCCCCAGTCGGTCTCTATGAGGCCCTTGAAGCCCCAGCGGTCGCGCAGGACGCCCGTCTGGAGGTACTTGTTCTCGGAGGCCCAGAGGCCGTCGATCTTGTTGTACGAGGTCATCACGCAGAGTACGCCCGCCGACTGCACCGCCGCGCGGAACGCGGGGAGGTAGATTTCGTGGAGCGTCCTCAGGTCGCAGTGGGTGTCTACCGCGTTGCGGTTCCATTCCTGGTTGTTGAGGCAGAAGTGCTTGACGGTCGCGGCGACGTCATAGCTCTGCACGCCCCTGATCATCGGCACGCACATCTTCGCGGCAAGGCACGGGTCCTCGCCGAGATACTCCCAGTTGCGGCCGTTGAGAGGCGTGCGCGCTATGTTTACGCCGGGTCCGAGCAGCTCGTCTACGCCGCGGTCGCGCATCTCCGCGCCGAGCACCTCGCCGTGCAGCCGGGCCATCTCGGGATCCCACGTCTGCGCGAGGGCGGAGAGCGAGGGGAGCTTCGTGTTCTCGCTGCGCGGCTTCGTGTAGTCCCAGCTCCAGCGGTCCATCGTCGGGCGGACGGTGGACGAGTTGTCGCTCATCGTCCATTCCTTCATTATGCCGACGCGCGGAATCGCGGACAGCGTCATCGTGCCGGAGCCCCCGGTCAGGAGCGCCTTCTCCTCGAGCGTCATTTTCGAAAGCGTGTCGCGCGCGGCAGCGAGCGCGGCATCGTCGTCGAGCATTGCGAAGCAGGAAATCGCGGCGGTCGCCGCGGCCACGAGCGTGGCCAACCTCATGTCGGCAGTTTTCATATCGGCTAATTATACCAAAATCCCACCGCGTTGTGCGCCGGCGCCCGCAGGCGGGGGCGACGACGAGCTCCTCGCTCGGGAAGCGGACGTGCCTCTTCGACTCGCGGTCGCCGATCATCAAGACGACGGTAAGCGCGCCGAGGCGGCCGATGAACATCGCGACCATGATGACGACGCGGCCGGCGGACGAAAGCGACGCCGTGGTGTCGCCGACGGAAAGGCCCGTCGTCGTCACGGCCGAGACGGCCTCGAAGAAGAGCGCGTCGGAGGAGATGCCGCTCTGCGCCTCGGTGACGAAGAGCGCGCCCGTCACGATGACGGCGAACATCACTATCGCCATGAGGATCACGAGCGACTCGCGCACGATCTCGGTTGGGATGAGCCGCCTGTCCAGCACCGTCTCGGTCTCGCCGCGGCACATCGCGGTCGCGGTGTAGAGTATCACCGCGAGCGTCGTCACCTTCATGCCCGCCGCAGCGGAACCGGGCGCGCCGCCGATGAACATGAGGCACTCGTATATGAGCCGCGTCAGCGGATGCAGCGACTCCGTCGGGATGACGCAGAAGCCGCAAGTCCTCGGCGTGACGGCCTGGTAGAAGCCGACGACCGCCCTGTCCGTAAGGCTCATGTCCTTGAGCGAGAGGTTCCACTCCACGGCGAGGAACGCGAGGAAGGTGATCGCGAGGAGATAGACGGTGAAGCGCAGGACAACGCGCGTGTGGAGCGAGAGCCGGCCGCGCGCGCCGGAGATGCGGTGGATGAACTTGAACGTGCAGAGGTTGTAGATGACGAGAAAGCCGATTCCGCCGAGGATCGTCTCTACTCCCATCACGACAACGGGCCAGCCGCGCGGGAAAGACGCGAGCGAATCGGACTCGAGGCCGAAGCCCGCGTTGCAGTAGCTCATGATGGAGTAGAACAGCGCCTCGTACCAGCTGCCGAAGTGCAGGTAGAGAACCGCCGCGAAAAGACCCTCGATCACGAGCATCGAGCAGACGACCCAGCAGATCAGCCCCCTCAGGCCCTGTATCTGCTCGACGCCGTACGCGTTCATCAGAGAGAACTCGCGGGCGAGCGAGAGCCGGCGGCCTATCGCGATGAGGAAGAAGGTGCCGCAGGTCATGAGCCCGAGGCACCCGAGCTCGACGAGAACCATCAGGACGACCTGCCCGGCGGTCGAGAACTCGCGCCCCACGTCGACGACTGTGAGGCCCGTCACGCACACGGCGGAGAACGCGGTGAAGAGCGACGACATGAAATCGCCGCGCAAGCCGTCTGCGCGGCAGAACGGCATCATGAGCACCACGGCGCCAACCGCTATCAGGGCGAGGAAGCCGAGCGCGAAAGACGTGCGGCTTTTCATTTTCCGAAAGTCCCCTTCTCCTTCAGCCACACCATCCACACGGACAGCTCGTACAGAAGGCAGAGCGGAACGGCCATGAATATCTGGCTCATCGGATCGGGCGGCGTGAGGAACATCGAGAGGACGAACGACAGCACGATCGCGACGCGCCTCTTTTCGCGCAGGCCCTTCGAGGTGACGAGGCCGAACCAGCCGAGGACGAAGATTATGAGCGGCAGCTGGAAGACGAGGCCGAAGGCGATGATCGTCTTGAGGACAATGGAGATGTAGCCCTCGAGCCGTATTATCGTGGAGGGAATGCCGCACCACTCGTTTATCGCCCTGAACGCCTTGACGACCATCGGGAGCGTCTTCGCGTACGCTACGCCTATGCCGACGAGGAAGAAGCCCGTTCCCACGACGAGTATCGACATGAGCACGACCTTCTCGCGGTTGGTGAGCGCGGGGAATACGAAGCGGAGTATCGCGTAGACGATGAAGGGGAACGCGAGGGCAGTCCCGCCCCAGCCGGCGATCGAGATTATCGTCGATACGCCGGTCGTTAGGTCGAGCCCCTGGAGCAGCTCCTCGCTCTCGCCCGCCGGGCTCTTGAGCCACTCGAGTATCCACGGCGTGCAGCAGCCGGCGACCACGGCGCATATCGCCCACGCGACGGCGCCGAAAACGAGCATGTCCCTGAGCGCGAGCAGATGCTCGAGAAGCGGACGCGGGGGGTCGTTTCTCGCGTCGGGGTCGCTTAGCAGGGAGATCGCCATTACGAGCCCTCCACGGACGGCGGCATGCCGGGGTTCTGCGCGGAAGGCGCAGGCGTCTCATCGCCGGGCGCTGCGCTCTGCATGGGCTCGGCCGTCCCGACCGTGAACGCGTCGGACGCCGAGTTCTCGACTTCGCGCGCGGCCTTCGTGAACTCGGTGTCCATGTCGAGGAGCTGGCGCTTGAAGTTTTCGGCGGCGCGGCGGAACTTCGAATAGTACTGCCCGACGGTGCGGGCCGCCGAGGGAAGCCTCTTCGGGCCGACTACAATAAGAACGACGGCGAGCAGCACAAACCACTCGCCGAAGCCGATGCTGTCGAATATTACCGCCAGCGTCATCTGCGGAAAATCACTTCTGGTAGATCACGAACTCGCCGCGGCGGTTCTTCGCCCAGGCGGACTCGTCGCTGCCGACAACCGCCGGCTTCTCCTCGCCGAAGCTGCGCGTCTGGATGCGCGAGGCATCGACGCCGCTCTGGACGAGATAGTTGCGGATGATGCTCGCGCGGTTCTCGCCGAGGGCCATGTTGTATTCGTTCGAGCCGCGCTCGTCGCAGTTGCCCTCGACGACGACAACGCGGTCAGCGTGGGAGCCGAGGTGCTGCGCGACCTCGTCGATCTTGCCGATCTC
Organism: uncultured Lentisphaerota bacterium; assembly: GCA_900321255.1. GTDB lineage: Bacteria > Verrucomicrobiota > Kiritimatiellia > RFP12 > UBA1067 > UBA1067. The sequence continues at coordinate 13,279 of ONVK01000074.1, forward strand.
GCCCTGGGGAACGACGGTCGAGTCAAAGCCGAAGTAGACGGGAGCGAAATCGACGTCGGTGCAGCGCGTGCAGTACTCCTCGAACGGGCGCTCACCAACTCCGGCGCCGTCAATATCTCCCTCCTGGTCGTCAATCGTCGTGGAGATGTCGGAACCATTTGCGCCGGCGAGACCCGAACCGCCTTTGGCCCCGGAGCGGGACTTGTCATACTTGCAGCCCGAGACCGCGAAGGAAAGGGCAACTGCCGCGACAACCATCAACGTAGAAATTTTCATTTACATGCTCCTTTTGTATGAAGTTGTGTGAATGATATCAAATTCCTTTTCGGAAATCAAGTGGGACATGACCTGGAGTTTACCAATTTTTTAGCTTCTGCCGGTCCGCCCCTCGCCAAAGCCGCCGAATTTAACTCCGATCAGCAGGGCTCTCGCTACCGCTCCGCAGAATTACATTTGCTTCGCACCCTTCATTCGTGTCTCGCTGAGCGACGTATGTCGGCTTTGAGCTGGAGGAGGCCTCCTCCAGACCTCCTCTGGCGTGCGGGGGTCGGCTGTCATGTCTTCTAACCCTGCCGAAGGCAGCTCAAGAAGACAATTCGACGCACTGAATTGCCGTTAAGACATCGCGAAGCTGCGGAGCGGTAGCGGGAGCCCTAACGCTCGGAGTTTCTTTTTGTCAGGAGAAAAACGCCCATTTCACTTGTAAAAACGCACATCATCCTTTATTTATCGGGGTGAGATGCACATTGACTGTCAAAAAATGGGTAAACTCGAGGGACATGATCATTTGGCGTTTTTATTGACTGCAGTGTAGACCGCCGCCCTCGCTCTATCAACACTATCAACAAAAATATAAACACTGTTCATAATATTGTTGATATTGTTGATAGATTATCAATTCCTTTTATTGATATCAATAGTTCCTGTTGATTATTTCGGCCGGCAGCAGATATTCATCGCCATTCTTGTGGGAAATGCCCATCTTTTCAAGCTGCTCTATGACGGGGCCGGAAACAATGCTGCCGTTCTCCGCAAAAAGCTTTTCAAGAGCCGCGCGCTTCTTCGCGAGCGTTCCCTCGGGCTCGTTCGCCGCGAGAACCCCCTCGAGCACCTGTGCGCGCCTCAGGCGCCCCTCGGCCTCGGCCTTGTCACGCGCCTCGCGCACGACTTCGATGACATGGTCGCGCGTCTCGCCGACGAAACGGTCGGGAACGTCGATGTCGCGGTCCAGGAGGGAAACCTTGTTCGAAAGTCCGTTGTCGGCGTTGATGGCAAGCACGTCGCCTACCTTCTCGAGCGCCGTCTTCTGCTCGGACATCTGCCTCTTCACGGCCTCCGCGCGTTCGGCAAGCGCGGCGGCATCCTTCTTCAGCTCGGCGATGTTCCTTCTCAGCTCGGCGTTCTCGGCACGGAGAGCCGCTATCGTCTCCGCCTGCTCTGCCTTGTCGGCGGCAAGCGACTCCACGACGGCCTTCTGCACGTCTATGCTGTCAGCGTCTTCCCCGTCGGAAGTCTCCTCCGCGGTCTCCTCATTCGCAGGCGCCTTCGGCGCTTCGTCGTCAAGAAATTCTTCGAAGTTCATATTGCATTCTGTCCTTTGAGTTCACAGCCGGGATACACGAACAGCCGGCAGTCTATCGGGCCGTTGAAGAACGGCACCCTTGCCTTGTAGTAGAGGTTCACGAGGCGCGCGAGGTCGGGGTTGCCGGTGATGAGGCCGCCCGTGTAGCCGCCGCACTTCTCGTTCATGAAGCTCCCGATGCGCTCGTACACCGGAGCGAGCTCCTCGAACGTTCCGAGACGTATGCCGTATTCCGGGTTGAAGAACACGACTCCGCGCGGAGACGCGTCGGACTCGGGAACAGGCGTGTCTCCGAAGTCGCACGCCTTGAAGGTTATGTACTGCGAGACCCCGGCGGCAATCGCGTTTGTATGGGCGTTGTCAACGGCCTCGGGAGATATGTCGGTCGCGACGATCGGAGGAAGTCCCTCTTTCTTCTCCGCCGCAACCGCCTCCATCACAAGCTCCTTCCATATCTGCTCGGGACTCGCGCCGACGTGCTGGCGCGGCGCGATCTTCGGTGCGCTCTCCCCGGGGATGATGCTTCTGTAGCCCTTCACCGACTGGAAGGCGAAGTGACCCTTGAGGGAACCGGGAGCCCTGTTCATCGCGATCATCGCCGCTTCGATTGCGGGCGTGCCGGAGCCGCACATCGGCGAGACGAACGGAGTCTTGCCGTCCCACCTAAGAGCCATGATGCACGCCGCCGCGAGCGTCTCCTGCATCGGCGCGGAACCCGGTATCTTCCTGTATCCGCGCTTTGAAAGCGGCTCGCCGGAAGTGTCGAGGTATATTATGACCTCGTCCCTCTCCCAGTAGACGAAAACCGCGGCGCCATTGTTCTCTCCGCCGGAGTCTGGCCGGCGCTGGCACTTTTCGCGCATGCGGTCGGCTATCGCGTCTTTGGTGTAGAGGGACGGAATGCGCGTGTCGCGTATCGTGAAGTTGTGGACGATCGACGACACGGAGAAATATCCGTCGGCCTCTATCAGGTTCTCCCAGTCAATCGATCTCGCAGCTTCGTAGAGGTCCTTTATGTTGAAGCACGTCGTCCTCAGCAGCGGCACGAGCACGCGGTGCGCGGTGCGGAGACGGAGATTCAACTTCATTACGTCCCTCATCGACCCGCGCACGACGACGGTGTTTTCGGTGACTTCGATCGGGTGATATCCCATGTCTATCACCTCTATCTCGGTCCAGCGCGAAAGCTCCTTTGCGCACGATATGATGATCGGATAGTTCTTGTCGGTCCACAGCTTCATAGTCTACCCTGCAGTTGGTAGTTGGTAGTAATGCTAATTTCTAATTTCGCGCGGGGCTCGTGTGACGGTCTTGCGTCTGACTTTCAACTTCAGTTGATCCTCAGAGGCATGAGCACGTAGAGGAACGGTATGCTGCACCTGATGACTGCGGGGCTGTGTCCGTTGTTGAGTCCTATAGTAACCTCGTCGTCGTCGATCGCCTTGAGCGGATCCATGACGTAGGTGGGGTTGAACATGATCTCTATCTTCTCGCCGGCGTACTTGATCGGCACCTCGTCCTTCGCTTCGCCGATGTCGGAGGCAGCCGAAGTTACGGTGAGGCAGTTTGCCTCGAATATGAGCTTCGTTGAATGGGCTTCGTCCATCGTCATGACGCTTGCGCGGTCGAGGGCGTTCAGGAGAAGCTGGCGGTCTATCGAGATCTGCTCGGCGCACTCCTTCGGTATGACCTGGCGGTAGTTCGGATAGGTGTCGTCCATCAGCTTCGAATAGATCTGGACGCTCGCGACGGTGAAGCATATCTGGCTCTTCTTTACCATTATCGACACGTCGCCCTCCGACGAAAGCGAACGCTGGAGCTCCGCCACCGCCTTCGATGGAAGTACAATGTCCTTCTCCGCCGCCTTTGGAAACTCAAGTTCGCTTTCGACAAGCGCGAGGCGACGTCCGTCGGTCGCAACCATCGTGAGCTTCTCGTCCTTGAAGCTCATGAGCACGCCCTTAAGCGTGCGGCGAGTGTCGTCCTGCGACGCCGCGTACGCAGTCTTCCTGAGCATCTCCCTTATCGTCGCCTGGGGTACGGTGTATATATACGCCTCGCCGTCCTCGGGAATCGAAGGAAATTCGGAGCCGGGCATTCCCTGCAGCCTGAAGCGCGCGCTGCCCGCCTTGATCGTCGCCCTCTCCTGGGCGTCGCATTCGACCGTTATCTCACCTTCGGCCGCCTTCGTAACCGAAGTGAAAAGAAGCTTCACTGGAAGCGTTGTAACTCCCTCTTCCGTAACCTCGCACTCTACTTCGGACTTTATCGATATGTCGAGGTCGGTGGTGGTGAGCTTGATGGAATTTCCCCTTCCCTCTATCATCACGTTCTGCAGAATGGGAAGCGATCCCTTTCCCGCCACGATGTTCTGCACGCTCTTGAGACCTTCAATGAACTTTGACCTTAGAACCTTGAATTTCATTTTTTTTCCTTTCTGTGCAAAGGACCTGTTGCCTTCACACCGGAGATTTTATCATATTAATGTTGGTTTTAAAATAGACAGACTTACATTCCTAGGTTTGTTGACAATGTAGACAACACCGTTT